>CAZWWC010000206.1:0-7929 GCA_964637625.1 uncultured Planctomycetaceae bacterium | reverse complement strand
CGTCCTTCGGCGATTAAAGGCGTCTTGTCACTACAAATGGGCATTCCAGCCAACGCCTCTTGTGGCTGCGCCACCCAGACGTTTTTCCGAAATTGTCGGTCAGCACGGTCAGGTTCTTGGCGGAAAAACATCTGGGCTACCCGATCAATCACTACGCTTCGGTTTCAGCCGGACGATAGTGGTATTTCTCGATGAATTTGCCCCAGCGACGGCCGATCTCCTGGCGTAGCTCGGGCGAGATCTCGTAGCGGTTGGTCTTGTAGCCGGCCATGGCGGCCGTGTGCTCCCGCAGCGCCGGCAAGACCTCGTCGAACCCACCGAGTTCCAAATCCTCATAGACCCGCCGCATCTGGCCGACCGGATCGGCGACCAAGTCTTCGTAGCGGACTTCACTGTAGCGGCCTGGGTGAATCAAGCCACGCTGGGCGTCCAGTGCCTCGTACATCCGGCTGAAGGTCTCGAAGACGTACTCCTCAAGGCCTTCGCAACGCGGCGACTGGAAGCCATGGTCGCGATAGAGCCGCCGCCAGAGGTGCATCGTCGAGGGGAACAGAACGTAGGGATCGCGGATGATGTGAACGAATCGGGCGTCGGGAAACAGATCCACCAGATGCTTGATCCGAAACGTGTGTGGCGGTGACTTCAGGACAACCCGGCCTGGGCTGTTCGCCGTCAGGCATTGCAGGAACCACGTGAACCTCGCCTTCCAGTGAGCCAGCTCGTCGGGTAACAACGCGTCGAGATCGAAATACTCTTGATGCTGCGGCGGCCGGTTCGGAAAGGCGATCGTCCAATAGGGACTTGGCACACCCATGTTGCACATGGCGAACTCGTCTTCCTGCGGGTGGTACCAGCCCAGCTTCATGTTATCCATCGGGCGCCGCGAGGGCATCAGAAACCAGAGCAGCCGCGGCAGCACCCGCCCGGTCAGAACGAAATGATTCGGCGCGAAACAACTGTAGTTATCCGGGCAGGTATGCCGGCGGTCGAGCACCAACAACTCGTGCAACAGGGTCGTGCCGCTTCGCCAATGGCCGATGATGAAGATCGGGTGGTGCTCGATCCGCGTGCGGCGGATCTTCCGCCCGAGCAAAATCTCCTGCATGGCCCAAAGCTGGCTGTTGATCAGGCTCAAGCCCCCGCTGATCGCGGCCATGGGCAAGCGGTGCGGCGCGACGGCGAAGCGGTTTTCGGCCATCAACCGCCAGTATGCCCGCACGCCCATGCCGTTCCAGAAGCGTGGGATCCAGAAACGGTCTTTGGACCCCCCGACGCTTCCGGACGATCTTGAGTCAGGCCCCTTGGGCATAGCAGCTCCCTGAAACTGGCAAAGCTTCACTGGATGAGTAATCTTGATTGAGTAGAGAAGAATCCGCCACCTTCGACTCCCTTTTTGGCCGGCCGATTCGCCATGCTAACAGCTAGCGTTGTCCTCGGGCAAGGTGAGCCTGGTCGATTCGCTCGGCGACGGCCCTGAAATCGACCCAGCCCGCTGGTACGACGTCGGTTAGGCATAGGTACGCGCCCTACCCGCGCACTGAATCCATGAAGCCAGGGTGAATCGCGTTCTGGTGGGCGGTGCCCACCCTACTTGTTCCCGGCCAAACCGATCTGGACATTCTCATCCGGATTGAGTACTTTCCGCCTCTCTTCTTCTACCAGAAGCACATTCCTTATCGAACGCACCCACGGCCGGAGTGACGGATGGCCACGGCAACCACCCCGCGCGCAAACCTCTTGGGCTCGGCCCGGCGAGCCGGCGATCTGATCTTGCCGATCGGCGTGGTCGCCAGCGTGTTGGTCATCATAGTGCCGATGCCGGCCGGTCTGATGAACTTGCTGCTCTCGGCCAACATTACGGTGGCCGTCATCATCCTGCTGACAACCGTCTATATAAGAACGCCGCTGGAGTTCAGCATTTTTCCCTCGCTGCTGTTGGCCACCACCTTGGCCCGACTGGTGTTGAACGTGGCCACCACGCGGCTGATTCTCACGCGGGCCGAGACCGACGGGCTCTACGCGGCCGGCGGGGTGGTGCGTGCGTTCGGCGAGTTCGTGGCCGGCGACAAGATCGTGGTCGGACTGATTATCTTCGTGATCATTGTCGTGATCCAGTTCGTGGTCATTACCAAAGGCGCCACGCGGATCAGCGAGGTGGCCGCCCGATTCGCCTTGGACGGAATGCCCGGCCGCCAGATGGCGATCGACGCCGACCTGGGCGCGGGCGTCATCGACGAGCATGAAGCCCGCCGCCGTCGCGATGAAATCACGGCGCAAGCCGACTTCTTTGGGGCCATGGATGGTGCCAGCAAGTTCGTACGGGGAGATGCCATTGCCGGAATTCTGATCACGATGATCAATATCCTGGGTGGTTTGTTTGTGGGTGTGTTTCAGGCCGGCATGTCGGCGGGCGAGGCGGTTTCGCTCTTTACAAAGTTGACGATCGGCGACGGACTGGTCAGTCAAATCCCTGCCTTGTTAATCTGCCTGGCCGCCGGTCTGCTGGTCACGCGAAGCACCAGGGCAACCAATCTGCCCAGCGAGTTTGTCCGGCAGCTCTTCTCTCGTCCCCAGGCGCTGGCCACCGCGGGCGTGTTTTTGGGCGTCTTGGTTTTCACCGATTTGCCGCGTTTTCCGTTGCTTCTGATCGGTTCGAGTTGCGTGGGTCTGGCAGTGCTCCTCTCGCGGCGAACCCAGCAGGCCAGCCAGCAAGCCGAAGCCCAACGGCGCGCCGAAGAGACCTCATCGCGCGAACCTCGCGTCGAAGACTACCTGGCCACCGATCCGATCGAGATCGAGCTGGGGCTCGGGCTGCTCGCGCTGGCCGATCCGAAGCAGGGAGGTGATCTGCTGGGGCGCATTGGGGCGGTTCGCCGCAACATTGCTACGGAGATCGGCATCATCCTGCCCAAGGTCCGCCTGCGCGACAACCTGCAATTGGCCACCAACGAGTATCGGATCAAAGTCGGCGGCATGCCCACCGCCGACGGCGAGATCTTTGCGAAGAGGTATCTGGCGATCGATTCGGGCACGACGACCGGGCCGCTACCCGGCGTGCCCTCTGAGGATCCGGCGTCCGGGGTGCCGGCCGTTTGGATCGAGTCGGCGCTGCGGGAGCGGGCCAGGCATTTCGGATACAAGGTGGTCGAGCCGGGCAGCGTGTTGGCCGGGCACTTGGCGGCCACCGCCGGCGCCTACGCCGACGAGCTCCTTACCCGGGACGCCACCAAGCACCTGATCGACCAATTGAAGCAAACGTCGCCCGCCGTGGTCGACGAGTTGATCCCGGGCGTGATGAAGCTGGCCGAGGTTCAACAGATCCTTCAGATGCTGCTCGGCGAGCGGGTGCCGATCCGCCAGTTGGGCCTCATCCTCGAGGCGCTGGGCCAGTGCGCGCTGAGGACGAAGGACCCGATCCTGCTGGTCGAACACGTCCGCAGCCGGTTAGCCCGGGCGCTCTCGACGGCGTCTCGCGACCAGGAGAACCGCCTGCGGGTGGTTACGCTCGACCCGGCGCTGGAAGACCGGATTCGCGCAGGTATCGAACACGACGAACGAGGGCTGCACGTTCGGCTCTCGCCGCAGGCGGTCGAGGAGATTTGTCGATGCATCGCCGCGGAGATCGAGCCGCTGATTTCGGAGCACCATACGACGGTGGTTCTGGTCGAGCCGCAATTGCGCCCGGCGATTCGGCGCATGACGGCGTCGCGTCTGCCGAAGCTGGTTGTGCTCAGCTACAACGAGATCACGCGGGACACGAAGATCGAATCGGTTGCCATGGTGGGGGTTGGGGATCAAGGATTAGGGATTGGGGATTAGGGAGGCAAGATTAAATGTTTATGGTTGATAGCCGTGGGCGGAAGCCCACGGTCCACAATTGCTGATCAACAATCAGGATGCGCAAGAAGCACGCACCACGCTCATCTTTTTGGGGTCAAACCGTCATGGACATAAGAACTTATCGCGCGGCGAACATGTACGAAGCGCTGCAGATGGTACGTCGTGAGCTGGGGCCGGACGCCGTGGTGTTGCAGACGCGCGACGTGCCGTCGCGCCGGCTGCTTGGTTGGTTGGCCGCCAGGCGCCAGATCGAGGTCACCGCGTCGGCCGGGGTCAACGTGCCCAGCCGATTGCCTTCACCGCGGCCGACGGTTGCCGCTTCGAGCGTCGCGGCGTCGGTCCCTCGGACGGGTTCGGCGGTGTCTGGGGCGGAGCCCGACGGTCAACTGCAAGGACAATTGACGCGTCTTGCGGGCATGGTGCAGGATCTCTGCCGGCAGTCCGACGTCGGATCGCGGCACGATCTGCCGGAGGCGCTCTTCCGTCTGTTCACCGATCTGATCGAGGCGGACGTCGACGAGAAGACGGCCGGCGAGCTGCTCCAGCGGGTCCGTGCGGAAATACCCGAGGTGGAACTGACCGATCCGGCCTTGGTGAAGGCACGCATAGCGAGGATCATCGAATCGGCGATCACCGTGACCGGTCCCATCCAGGTGATGCCGGCGGCGCACCGGCTCGTGGCGCTGGTGGGACCCACCGGCGTGGGCAAGACGACCACGATCGCCAAGTTGGCGGCCAACTATCGTCTCAAACGTCGCCAGAACGTCGGATTGATCACGGTCGACACCTATCGCATCGCGGCCGTGGAACAGTTGCGGACGTACGCCGACATTATCGACTTGCCGATGCAGGTCGTCTCGACGCCACGCGAGATGCGCGAAGCGGTGCGGCGATTGTCCGGCATGGACCTGATTCTGATGGATACGGCCGGCCGCAGCCCACGCGACGAAATCAAGATTCAAGAGCTCAAAGCGTTTCTCACCGAAGCCGGCGCGGACGAAGTCCACCTGGTGCTCAGCAGCGTGGCCGGCGCTCGAAGCTTGGAACAAACCGCCGGGCGCTTCGCGTCGGTCGGCACCACGGCCTTGATTCTCACCAAACTCGACGAGGCCTCGGGCCTGGGCAACCTCCTCCCCTTGCTGCGGTCAAGCACGCTGCCGCTGAGCTATTTAACCAACGGGCAGAATGTCCCTGACGACATCGAGACGGCCGAACCCACGCGGTTGACCAACCTCATCCTGTCCGGAAAGTCCTCTGAAAACGATTGGTGAGACGCGCCAGTAGAGTCAACCTGTTTTTAGCAGAACGTCATGATTGATCAGGCAAACGGACTTCGACAGCTCATGCGGCAACAGGCCGAGCGGTTGGCGGAGGCCGCGCAAGAGAAACCGAGAATCATCGCCGTCACCGGCGGCAAAGGCGGTGTCGGCACCACCACCGTTGCGATCCATCTGGCCATCGTGATGGCTCGCCAGGCGCGGCGCGTGCTCCTGGTTGACGCCGACCCCGATCGGGCCGACGTGGCCGTGCTGTGCGGAGTGCCGGCGGACCACGATCTGACCGACTTGGCCGCGCGGCGGCGGACGCTCGCAGAAGTCATGGTGCCGGGACCCGACGGAATCTTTGTGGTCCCCGGCGCGGGACGTGCCGTGACGAGTGACGGGACGATCAACCGTTTTCACCAGCGGTGGATCGCAGCCGTCTCGGCAGCGGAAGAGCCCTTCGACTACGTCGTCGTCGACACGGGCAACGGTTCGGCGCGATCGGTCAAGGTTCTTTGGGAAGCGGCCGACCTGGTTCTGTTGGTCACCACGGCCGAGCTGCCCTCGATCATAGACGCCTATGCCTCGATCAAAACCCTGGCCGAGCGGACCGCACCGCCGACGATCCACACGCTGATCAATCGGGTCAGCGAGCCGGCGGTCGCCTACGACGCGCACGGGCGGCTTGCGCGGGCGGTTTGGCGATTCCTCGGGTTTCACTTGGACAGCGCCGGACACCTGGCCGTGGACGAGGATCTGGCCGACACGAGCATTGCCGGCGGATGTCCGGCGCCGGCAGCCCGCCGGTCGCGCCTGTCGCGCGAAGTTGGCCAATTGGCACGCACGCTCGAGACGGCCACCAGCGATCGGGCGCGACGGCGACCGTCGGCCGAACCGACCGAAGCGGTTGCCGATCAAGGCGAATCGGGGCCGGAAGGGGACAGGTCCGATTTGCCGCGGAGCGGCCCGAAGGGTGCTTCGCACAAATCGGACCTGTCCCCCTTGGTCTGTCAACTTGCAGGAGACGAAAAAAACTAGGCTTTATTACAAAAAACCATTCAACCCGGGCCATCCAATGTCCGATAGAGTGACCACCGGCGACAGACACCTTGCCGTTAATCTACAGAAGCTGCGTCGAGTTTGACCGTTTTCAGGAAACCTCACGGCCACGCCCACACGCCGGTGTTCGAGCAACGTCGACCGCGTTGGCACGCAGTGCAACAGGCACCACACGGACCCAGTCCGGGTCGAAACTCAAGGGACCTTTCTCAGCGGAGACACGCACTAGGGGCGACGCGCCGCACACGCGCCGCGTCGCGGATGAAGGAATCATCGGATCGGGATTGGAGTTGGCCTTCTGGGCCTTGTCCGCCACACGGGATCGAGTGAGGCGGACGGCACGATCTTCATCCCCCCGGCTGCCAAAAAGCATAATCACGGAGGATTGCATGGCAACCACCACTTTCGCATCCGAAGATGTCGAACAGCTTTGGGTCGAATTCAAGAAGGACCTCACCAATCAGGAGCTCCGCAATCGGCTCGTCGAAATCTACTTACCCTTGGTGAAATACAACGGCGAGCGGATTTGGGCACGACTGCCCGACGGGGTCGAGCTGGACGACCTGATTTCGGCCGGCGTTTTCGGGCTGATGGACGCGATCGACGCTTTCGATCTTTCGCGCGGGGTGAAGTTCGAGACCTACTGCGTGCCGCGTATCCGCGGCGCCATGCTCGATGAGCTTCGCACAATGGACTGGGTGCCGCGCCTGGTCCGGTCCAAGGCCAGCAAGCTCAACGAAGCCATGAAAACGCTCGAAGCCCAATTGGGCCGCACGCCGAGCGGAAACGAGTTGGCCCAGCACATGGGCATCAGCGTGCCCGAGCTCGAAAAAATGATGCTCGACGCCAACGCGGTCAACCTGATCAGCCTGAACAAGAAGTGGTACGAGACCGACAGCTACAAGGACGTCCGCGAGATCGACATTCTGGAGGACAAGAAGGGCGAAGACCCCACGCGACGCGTCCAGAAAACCGATCTCATGCGGCTGGTCACCAAGGGGCTCAACCGCAACGAACGGCTGATCATCATTCTCTATTACTACGAAGAGCTGACGATGAAAGAGATCGGCGCCACGCTCCACCTGAGCGAGAGCCGCGTGAGCCAGATGCACAGCTCGATCGTTCAGCGTCTTCAAGGCCAACTCGGCCGCCGCCGGCCCGAGTTCGGCGGCTAAAGGCAAGCGGGTAGCTGGTAGGGTGCGTGAAAAGCACGCACCATTGACTCTACCGGCTGCTTGTCGGCCAGCGTTCTACTGCCTGCTGCCTGTTGTCCTATTGGCCGCTCGCCCTCCCTTGCCAGCCCCTCTTCCTTTACGTACCATGTAGGTCAGGCTGTGCCTGACAATTGCACTGTCAGGCACAGCCTGACCTACGGTTCTGGTGCGTGCCTTTCACGCACCCTACTGTAATCACAGAGGTGCAAACATGACCGAGTATTTCAAGAACATCGGGCCAATCGCGTACGAAGGCCCCGACTCGGATAACCCGCTGGCCTTCAAGCACTACGACGCCGAGGCGGTGATCGAGGGCCGCTCCATGCGAGACCACTTGCGGTTTTCCGTGGCTTATTGGCACGCGTTCTGCGGCACGGGCGCCGATCCGTTCGGGGCGCCGACCCGGCAACTGCCCTGGGTAACCAGCGACCCGATGGAGACGGCCCGGAACAAGGTGGCCGCCTGTTTTGAGTTCTGCGAGAAGCTCGGCCTGCAGTACTACTGCGCCCACGACAACGACGTCGCGCCCGAGGGCGCCACGCTGGCCGAGAGCT
>CAZWWC010000205.1:0-7933 GCA_964637625.1 uncultured Planctomycetaceae bacterium | reverse complement strand
CCCGGCATGGTCATCCTGAGCGAAGCGAAGGATCTGCGCAGCGAAGAATCTCCTTCCCGGCGCGCCGGGATCGAGATCCTTCGCTACGCTCAGGATGACGTGCTGAGGTGTCAGCCAGCCAAACTTGGAACTACTGAAGTGGGGCGACAACCGCCCCACCCGATAAGATTAATCCTCGAAGAACTCATTAACTGGCTCGCCACCGGCCCGGGTGATCAGGTGCATGTAGAGCGTTGGATCGATGTCCTCTTGAACACTGCGTACACTCCCATCGCCCAACAGGTGGTTGACCAGGCCCGGGTGAAAGCTGCTCGGTCCGTGGGTCCACGGCTTGCTGCCCGAGTGGTCCGCGGCCGAGAGGTAGTGCCGGCCCTTGCGATCATTGCCCCAGTTGATCGTCGTACGCGCGCTGTCTGTTGGAGCATAGAATGACTCGCCTTCGACGAGCCGAAACGTCGGGTCGGTTTGCTCGGCCAGGCCGACCACGGCGGCCGTGGTCCCGTCGATCCAGGCGGCGTAATTCTGTTCGCGTGTTTCGCAAGCGATGAACGTGTTCGTCGTACCGTCGGTAATGTCGTCGTATGAAGTTCTTGAGCCGGGGTAGATCGTCCCATTGGGATGCACCGCGCCGCCGATCGGCCGTGTCTCGGTGCGGTAGAGGCTCGCCAGGTGCGTAGCACCTAGGGCAACGTAGTTACTGATGGCCGCCGCCTTTGGGTCGTACTCGGGCGCCCCGGACCAGGCCGATCCCTTGAAAGACTGGCAGATCAAATGGCTGTCTCCGAAGTCCGAATCAATAGCGAGGCGCGGATCTGCGGCAACCGACCGGTGATCCGGATTTCCGTCAAAGGGGAACCCATTGGCCACGTCGAGCTTCTCGAAACAATTGCCTTCTTCCATGTGGGGCAGGAGCAGCACCTGCCAACTGAAGTCGGCCCCAGTCCCATTCGTGTTGTCCGAACCCGGCACGGGCCCGCTGGCGCTGAGGAAATGCCCAGAGGGTCGTTCGAGCATCGAGGGCGGAAAGCAATCCCAAACGTTGTGATAGCCCTGCATTGCCAGGCCAAATATCTTCATATTGTTGATGCACCAGTGGCTCCGTGCCATCTCGCGGGCGGCCTGAATCGCCGGAAGGAGCAGGCACAGTCCACCGATGATGATAGCGATGAGAACAAGGAAACCGGCCCGCGTGATAACTGGCTGGGAACAATCGTCGGACATGAGACCACCTGCCCTGCGGACCGAGAGGACATGACTCACTCAGCGTAACCAATCGTCTCCGGCGAGTCAAGTTGCCGTTACCGAGTTTTGATTTACCACGAAGGGCACCAAGGATGCACAGAGGAAGAGAACAAGACCTGGTGCCATGCCCATGCTTGTCGTAAGGCCGTCGGGCAATTCAAAACCGAGCCCCGACCGTGAGGGAGGGGTCCCGGAGCGCGTTTCATCCGACCGCGGTGGTTATTGGAAACGAATTAGGGACCACACGCCAATGGGAGACCTGTTTCTTGTGGAAAGTCACAGGACCCCTCCCTCACGGTCGGGGCTCGGTTTGTGCCTGACACGCCACGACTTCTCCTGGCTGTCATTTCCGGACGCCCTCGGGCTTGTCGTGGGCATGCGGAAAGACGCGGCAAACGTGCTACCCCGTTGTGTGCACACGTTCCGCCAGCATGGTACAATCCGATAGTGCCTCAAATCCATACACCTGCCTGCAGACCACATCCCCATGGTGCGATTGAGTTGCCTCTGCTGGCTTGTTATGCTCGTCCTTCTGGCGATGCCGTGGTCGGCTCGCGCGGCAGAGGAGCCGCAACCGTGGTGGGAAGCCGAAACGGCCCTGGCCGAAGACGGCACGTTGGTCCTGACCGACAAGCCGTGGTGGAAGCGGGCCCAAGGGTTGAAGGTCGGCGAGCACTTTCTTGTCACGAGTGAGTTCCCCGGCCGAGGCCGGATGCTCGTGCGCCGTGAGCGGTTTAAGCGGCGCGGCAAGCCGACCGAGGCGATCGTCTGGGTGCTGGACGACGACGGCGACCTGCGCAGCGGTGCGACCGACGGCGACCGGGACAGCGATTGCTACGTGGTCGACTACGGCGGCGACGGCCGGGTGGACCGGATGGTCGACTACATTGACAACGACGCCGACGGCCAGCCCGACGAAATGGACATCCGCTACTTCCACGACAGCCAGTTGCGGATCGCGTGGTTCGGCGTCGATCTGGACCGCGACGGCCGCATGTGGGACCTGGCCGGCTACGAGTATTCGGGTAATTTCTTCCGCAGCGATCCCTACGGCGACAACCTGGTCTATGCCAATAAGTACGACCCGGGGCGTAAGGCGTGGGTGCCGATCAGCGAGTGCCCGTTTGCGTTTTACGACACCGACGGCGATGGCCAGTCGGAGGCCGTCGTCCGTGTGAGCGCCGTGCCGCTGGAGTTCGATCCCCGCAAGGAGCCCGACCCGGGCAATTCGCTTTTCAGTTTCAAGATGCCGTTTCAAGAGCGGATGCGCCGAGCCGGCGCGGTGAACGTCCGCTACAGCATCGATCTGGATGGGCTCAGCGGTGCCGAGCGACCGCTGCACTATGACCTGGGCTTCAACATGATCGGCCGCGTGCCGTACGAGTTCGACCGGATGTCGCGGACCAACCCACTTCGCCGGGCGCCGAAGACGACGATCACGATTCCACATCGGCTGGCGCGCCGGGTGGCCGAGACGTACCCCGCCGAGCAAACGGGCCTGAGTTGGCACGAGTACGGCGACGACGCGGTCACGCTGGGCCACGGAGCCCACGCCGGCGAGGACCGCCGCTGGGAAGGCGTCTTTTGGACGTGGGACCGGCGATTTATGCACAACACGGGCGGCCCGACGCAAACGTGGAACATCCGCCGCGAGTTCTGTCCGAAGCCATCCAAGAAACGGAAACTCTACTACTGCCGCGCCGACCGGCGGATCCATCTGAAAGGGGCGACCGAAGGCTGGATTCGCGTCGGACACCTCGGTAACCCGAAGATCACCTGGGGCGAGGTCCGCATGTTCGATACCGACCGTGACGGTTACTTTGACCGTTGGGAAGTCTATCGGATGGGCGACACTCGGCCGGTGCGCGTAAGCACGGTTCGTGATGCGGGCATCCGCGACTTGCCCGACGACTGGGGCAAGCTCCAGAAGATGTACACCCAGGAACTCCTCCCGGACGCCCTCAAGGCAAACGAGAAGCTCACCGCGGCGATGCGGCGCGTGGACCCGACGTTCAAGCCGCTTGAGTACTTGACGAAGGCCCTGGAGGCTGCCGGTTGCGACGGCGAGCGTCGTTACGTGCAGGACATCATCCGCGAGACGCAGTACCTGGCCTTGCGCGACAAGCTGCGCGGAAGCAGTGGAAAGCTGATCGAGAGAGGCCCGGCGGGAAAGAAGCGACGGAAGTGGGATCCGACGGCCCATTCCATCGGCGATTGGAAGCTTGCGCGCATCGTGAGTGAGCTGGATACGGCCTATTCCGAGGGCCGGTACGACGACGCGGCCCGCGTTCTCGGCCGATTGCCCGCTGGTCGACCTTGAGATGCCGAGTCTGGATACCTTGCCATCGTGTGGCACTGCTTCTGCGAAGCAGTGGCACACTGTCGTCAAGTGACCTGATCAGCCGTCCAGGGCGTCGGGGTGGTCTTGCCCGTGGCCGCCGGACTCGAGAAACGCGGCGAGCATGATCTGCGCGGCGACCATGTCGAGCCGTCGGGCGCGACGCTTGCTGGTCATGTCGGCATCCAAGAGGAACTGCTCGGCTTCGACACTGGTGAATCGCTCGTCGAAGTAGACCACCTCCCGACCGGTCACCTCGGCCAGCCAGTTGCCGAACGCCCGGGCCTCTTGCGATTTGCCGCTTTCGCTCCCGTCGGTATGGACCGGCAGTCCGACCACGAGCAAGGCGACCTCTTCTTCTTCGACCAATCGCCGGAAGCGCCGCGCGTCTTGCTCCTGGCCGCGCCGCGTGTAGTTCTCGTAGGGGCTGGCGATCGTGCGGGCCGGATCGCTCAGCGCGATGCCGATCCGCACCGTGCCGTAGTCGATTCCGGCCACGCGGCCGGGGGTGTCGGCGGCGGAGGATTCTGACGGAGCCATAAGACTAGGTTTTTGTCAGGACGGAAGGGGACAGTCCCATTTTTGCTGCGCAAAAATTGGGACAGTCCCCGATGCATCATAACGGATCATCTCTTCGGCGTCACGCTCTGGGGCCGAAAGCGGCCTTCTTGGAGAAAACGCAGCGTGTACTCCATGACCTGGCGGTCGTTCATCATGAACGAGTGGAGCACGGGCAGGACGACGAAATCCTTCTCGCCTTTCAGATGCGTGGTGGCCACGCGGACGGTACCGTCGTCGTCGCCCGGCAGGATGGGGTTGTAGCCTTTGCCGTCACCGCGCCCGCCGGCGATGATGCCGAACTCGAATGGCGGTATGGCCAGCTTGTCCTTGATCGCGTTCCACTCGGCGCCCAACTGCCGGCCCGGCGTACCGTTGATCGCGCTGAATGCGCCGTTTTCGGAGAGCGCCGCCGCCAGGTGCGAGCCCTGGTTGGGCGGGGCCAGCATGACCATCCGCTTGCAGCGGCGCTCGCGCAGCCGGCCCGTCGAGCGATCAAGCTGATCGCCCAGGTAGTGCCGAATGACGATGTTGCCCATGCTGTGGCCGACGAAGTGGATCTCCGTGATTCCGTCGAGGTTTTCGATGATGCGCCCCAGCGCCGCGGCATGTTGGCCGATGCCGCGTCGGGTGCTCGGATAGGTGACGTTGATGACGGTGAAGCCGCCTTTTCTTTCGAGGTAGTCGCACAGCCGGGCCATCGACTCGCGGCTGCGGATCAAGCCGTGAAGCACCACGACCGCGCGGCCTTGCATGGGCGGGAGCTTCCGCTGGCGCTTGATCGCCTCGAGCTTCGCCTGGCATTGCTTCAGCGTGCCCCAACTGTGGCGACGGTCGCTCGGGTCCAGCAGCCGGCAGTGGTCGGTCAGCACGTTGCGCTGGATGCGCCAGCCGCGGAAGAACAATTCATCGGCCCAGAATTGCTTGCCGCCCAGGGTCGGCATGGGGATCAACTCGCTCTGGCCGGTCGACGGGCCGACGGGTTGCGATTCTTTGCCGGATGGGTTGCCGCGCAGGATTGACCAGCCCCATAGGATGGGCAAGGCGAACAACAGGCCAAGGGCAATGCGACGCGTCACGGGAACCTCGCACCGACGGGGACACTCGGGTGGGGCGCTCTGGTCGATAGTCTACCAAAACCCTCGATTTGGCCAACGGCAAGGTGGCCTTTGTCCAAAGGCGTCAACCGGTGGCGGATATCACGCGGGCACCTTCAATCGCCCATCCTTTACCCAATCGCTGCTGTTGGCTATAGTTAAGGTCTGTACGCGGAATGACACGTCTGCTGACCGTTTCCGATGGTGCCCCGTGACGATGCCTGCTCGAATCCTTGCCGTCGGTGACATTCACGGTTGCACTGCGGCGCTGCTGGCGGCCCTGGCGGCCGCCGATCCGCAGCCGGAGGATACCGTCGTCGCACTGGGCGATTACATCGACCGTGGACCGGACAGCCGCGGAACGATCGACTATATGATCGAATTGGCCGGGCGATGCACTCTGGTACCCTTGTTGGGCAATCACGATTGGATGCTGCTCGAATTGGCCGGCGGCAATCGGTCGATGTTCACCGACTGGCTCAGTTTCGGCGGCGATGCCACGTTGGCCTCCTACGACTGTGCCTCGCCCGAGGAGTTGCCAACCGAACACCTCGACTTCCTCCGCGGCTGTCGGCTCTTCTATGAGACCGACGAGCACTTCTTTGTTCACGGAAGCTACGTCAAGGAACTGCCGCTGGCCGAGCAGCCCGAGGAAGTGCTCCTCTGGGACGCGCTTCGCTATCGGCTGCCCGGGCCGCACGGCTCGGGCAAGACGGCCATCCTCGGGCATACCTCGCAGAAAGACGGCGAGGTGCTTGATTTGGGCTACGCCCAGTGCATCGACACCTGGGTCTACGGCAACGGTTGGCTGACCGTTCTGGACGTGCTCGACGGGCAACTCTGGCAGGCTGATAAGGAGGGCAACCTGCGCGATCCCAAGGGCTCGTAGCGAGCTACTCTTCGCGCAACGCCTCCAGAATCGGCGCGGCCACCGCCGCGCGAACCGCCAACAGCCCCGCGGCCAGGCCGATCAGCAGGATCAAGGCCAGCGTGCTCCCCAGCGATGCCCATGGAATCGACGCGTCGCCCGAGAGCAGATGAGGCAAGACGGCCACCGTCGCCGCCAGCACGCCGCAGACGAGCCCGGCGACAAGCAGCAATCCGTTTTCGGCCATGACCAGCCAGGCGATCTGTCGGCGGCCGAGGCCGACGGCTCGCAACAACGCCAGCTCGTGGCGACGCTCGATAACGTTGCGAAACTGGACCACGGCCAGTCCGAACGTGCCCAGCAGAAGCCCCAGCCCGCCGAGGCTCTGGAACGTCGAAAGATAGGTATTCGGCACGGCAAGAAAACCGGCCAGATAGTCGGTCATCGGCACGGCCGCAAAACCGTAGTCACCCAACGTACGTTCCAACGCGGCGCGGACCTCCGCGATCTGCTCGACGGGACACTCGATCAGGAAAAACCGATAGCCGGTCACCTCGGGAAAAAGCCCCAAGAGTTCCTTTTCGGAAATCAACAGGTCACCCTGGAAGGGACTGCCCCGCAGTTGGCCGACGACCTGCAGCGGCACCGGTCGGCCCGAGTCGTCGTCGATTGCATACGTTGCGCCGAGTCCTCCCTTCAAGTGAAGCGAGTAGGTGGCCGTGTCGCGCTCCAGGACCATGGGCACGGGGCCGTCGGAGGGTTCCTTTTCGACCAACGCCCGCCATGGATGTTCTTGGTCGACGGCCGCCGCCCAGGCGAACCCGCCCCGGGTGATCATCGCCTCGGGCACACCCAGCAACCGGGGCTGCCGTGGCTGGTAGAGGTTCAGGCAACTCGCGTCGTCGCCCGGCTTGACACGAAACGAGATGATCGTGCAATCACTCAGTTGTTGGTCATCTCGCTCGGGGAATCCCAGCGCGCGGCGGCCTTCGGCCGCAGCGAGGTTCTCGTAGATCGGTAGATCACTCCGGCCGACCAGTGTGAATCGCCCGGTAGGGCTGTCGCGACCGGCTCTCAGGTCGCGCGGGTCGACGCGGAAAGCGCTGACCGAAACGATCAGGAAACAGGCGGCCGCCACCAGCGCCACCGACAGCGTGCTGCGCGACGGATGTCGCGCCGCGCCGAGGACGGCCAGCCGGAGCAGGTTTCCGCGTCCGGCGCGGATGGCCGCCGCCCGGTTTCCGGTGGCCAATTGCCATCCGACGCCCGTCACCAGGCCGACCAGCACCAGTGCGCCGATGCCGAAGAACGCCCCGGCCTGGAATTCATCGCCGAGGCGAGCAGACAGCACGGTCAACGCGGCCGCCGAGACCAGGACGATGAAGACAAGACCCAACGGCCCGAGCCGATGTCGACGTGGTGGCCTGTCTGGCGGCGGCTCGGCCGAGCGCCCGGCCATCAGGCGTCGAGGCGACGCCCGACCGACGCGCCGTACCGACAGCGCGATGACTGCCAGGCTCACGGCAAATCCGACCGCCGGCCCGACGGCCAGGCTCGCCCCGCTGGCGTGCAGCCGCAGAAAGGGCGTGACGATGGCCGCAAGCCACCAGGTCTGCAGTCCGAGAAGCATCAGTGCCGCATAGCCGATGCCCAGTCCGATTCCCAGAACACTGCCCAGCAAGGCGACCACCGCGCCCTCGGCGGCCAGCCATCGGGCGATTCTCCTCGGCGGCCATCCAACGGCCAGGAGCATGCCGATTTGCTTGGCGCGCCGCTCGACGCCCAGCCGAAACAACAGGACCACCAGCAAGACGGCCGAGACGATGATGA
>CAZWWC010000204.1:6060-7964 GCA_964637625.1 uncultured Planctomycetaceae bacterium | reverse complement strand
GGTTCCATGTCCCATACCATCATCATCTTCGGTGCCTCGGGCGACCTGACAAGCCGGAAGCTCCTGCCCGCGCTCTGGGAGCTTCACCGCAAGCGACGGCTGCCCGAGGGGGTTCGCATCGTCGGCTTCTCGCGTACGCCCTTCACGCACGATCAGTGGCGAACGAAGCTTGCCGAATCGACCGCCGAGTGCGCCGGCCAGGCACTGGACGGCTCGCTCTGGCGGTCGTTTGCCCGGGCGATCTTCTACCAGCAGGGTGATATCGAGCAGGCCGACGACTTCACCGTGCTGCGACGGACGCTTGATGAGTTGGAAGCGGGCGCCGAGACGACTCGCGTTTACTATCTTTCCACCGCGCCGCGGTTCTACGAGCCGGCGATTGCCCAATTGGGCGCGGCCGGCCTGGTCGAACCGTCGTGCGAGCGATGCCGCGTGGTCATTGAGAAACCGTTCGGCACGGATCAGGTCTCGGCCCGAGGGCTCAACGACGCGGTGCATCGGGTTTTCCGTGAACCCCAGGTCTATCGGATCGACCACTATCTGGGCAAGGAAACCGTCAGCAACGTGCTCGTCCTGCGGCTGGCCAACACGATCTTCGAGCCGGTGTGGAATCGCAACTACATCGACCACGTGCAGATCACGGCGGCCGAAGCATTGACGGTAGGGCGTCGGGCCAGCTATTACGACTCGGCCGGCATCCTGCGCGACATGTTCCAGAACCACCTGCTGCAACTGCTCACGCTCGCGGCGATGGAGGCGCCCTCTCGCTTCGAGGCCGACGCCGTGCGCGACGAAAAGGTCAAGGTGCTGCGGGCTATCCGGCCGATGCGTTCCCAAGACGTTCCCGGCCGGACGCTGCGGGGTCAGTATCAAGGGTACCGCAATGAGCCGGGCGTGGGGCCCGACAGCCCGACGGCCACCTTCGGCGTGGTCCGCTTGTCGATCGACAACTGGCGTTGGCAGGGCGTGCCCTTCTATTTGCGAAGCGGCAAGGCGATGTCATGCCGGACCACGCAGATCGTGATCCAGTTTCGCCAGCCGCCCCACATGATGTTCGATCAAGGGCCCAGGGACCTGCACGAGGCCAATCGTCTGGTGCTGCAGATCCAGCCGGCCGAGGGCATCCAGTTACACTTCCAGACGAAGGTGCCCGACGCCGGAATGCAGTTGCGCCAGACCGAGTTGGACTTCAACTTTCGGCGCCGGTTCGCCGGCGAAATGCCCGAGGCCTATCAGCGATTGCTCCTGGACGTATTGCAGGGCGACGCCAGTCTGTTCGCCCGGGCCGACGAAGTCGAGTTGGCCTGGGGGATCATCGACCCGATCCAGCGCGCGTGGGACTCGGGACTGCCCGAGCTGGCACAATATGAGTCGGGTGTCTGGGGACCCGCGACGTCGAGCGAGTGGATGCAGCACGAGGGCCGCCAGTGGTTCGACCTCTGCCCGGTGCTGCATTAGTAGCAAGTAGCTGACAATGCCCGACGAATTCCCACCGCTGCGAATCGGCCCACTGGAGATCGGCTTTCCCGTCACGCAGGCCGCGCTCGGCGGCTACAGCGACTGGCCGATGCGGGTCATTTCACGCCGGCTCGGTGTCGGTTACACGCTCTGCGAAGTCTTGCTCGATCGGTTCGTCATGCAAGTCTCCCGGGGCAGAAAGGCCAAGCGGTTCATTCGCGTGACCGACGAGGAACATCCGTGCGGAGCTCAATTGATGGGCAACGCGCCGGAGGAGTTCGGCCCGGCGGCCCGAAAGCTCGTCGAAGCCGGCTTCGACGCGATCGATCTGAACTTCGCCTGTCCGGTCCGCAAAGTGCTTGGGCGACGGCGCGGCGGGTACTTGTTAGGCCAGCCCAAGACGGCGTTGGACATCGTCGGGCGGGTCCGCGACGCGCTGCCGCCGG
>CAZWWC010000204.1:0-5960 GCA_964637625.1 uncultured Planctomycetaceae bacterium | reverse complement strand
CAGCCCAAGACGGCGTTGGACATCGTCGGGCGGGTCCGCGACGCGCTGCCGCCGGAAATCCCGCTAACGGTCAAGATGCGCCGCGGGCTGGACGAAAGTCACGAGAGCACGGATCGGTTTTATGCAATTTTTGACGGCGCGATGGCGCTGGGCGCCGCGGCGATCACCGTTCATGGTCGAACCGTCCAGCAGCGCTACGAAGGGACCTCTTCTTGGGAGTTTCTTCGCCAGGTGAAGCAACACGCCGGCGACAAAACCGTCTTGGGCAGCGGCGACCTGTTTACCGCCCGGGCGTGCCTCGACATGATGCGCACCACGGGCGTCGACGGTGTGGCGGTCGCCCGGGGAGCTATCGGCAATCCATGGATTTTCCAGCAAGCACGGATGCTTTTCTCCGAGGGGCGCTTGCCGCCGCCACCCTCGCTACACCAGCAGCGCAACGTGATCCTCGAGCACTACCGGATGGCCGAAGAGACCTATGGCTCTTGGCGCTGCGGTCGGCAGATGCGCAAGTTCGGCATCAAATATGCCCGACTTCATCCGGAAGGCGAAAAAGTCCGCGACGCATTCATCAAGGTGCATCGGCCGGAGGAATTGGAAAAGGTACTGGCGCGGTGGTATGCTGAAGACCTGCCGGGTCGATATCCCGATCCGAGACAGATCGCCGAAGATGATTGAGACGGTGTCGGGACCACCTTTCCCGTGGGCTTCCGCCCACGGCTATGATCGTGTCTCTCATCGTCCCTCTATGATAGCCGCGGGCGGAAGCCCGCGGTCACGCGGTCATTTCTTCACATCAACCAGCGGCTCCGTCGGTGGCGTGTCTCCTTCGCGCCAAAACAGCCCGCCATGACTCGGGAGATAGTGCTCTACAAGATAATCGAAATGTCTCTTGCTTTGTACTCGCTTCTGACTTCCCTTGCGACTGAACCACTTGTGGCCCGGGCTTCGCAGCTTTCTGCCTAGCGCAAGACTCATCAGGTTCTTCAGTCGAGTGCTTACTTCTCCCCATAGTGTGTATTCATGCCAACTGACCAGGATGTGAACGTGCGTGGACTCGGTGGCGATGAAGTGGAGTCGCCACTTTCGACGCCGGCAAGCGTCATACACAATCCAGACCAGAATTCGCTGATGTGGCCGGTCGAATCGCATCGGTTGTTGCTATGTTTGGGAATCATAGAGCTTGGCCGTGGCCGGATCGGGGTCACGAACTCCTGGTCCTTGTCTCACGAATCCGCGGGGATTGTCGGGACGCCAGGTTCGGTAGCCGTGAAACGTGAAGAGGTAAACGGCCATAAGAGCGGTTGAACCAATGGTCAGAACATCGTCTTGTTTCCCCTGGGCTTCCGCCCACGGCTATGATCATGATTTCTATTGTATCGTCGTGATAGCCGCGGGCGGAAGCCCGCGGTCACTCCTCGCGATCCCGCAGCCGTTCCTCGCGGCGATCCAGCGCCCACGCGCAGGCCTCTCGTATCACCGGATCAGCATCGTCCAGACCTCGCTGTAGCACGGCGGTCGCGCCCGCCGAGCGTTGATTGCCCAATACGATCGCCGCGTTGCGCAATAGCCCGCGACGCTGCGCCCGCCACAGCGCGGTGTGACGGAACCGGCGACGAAACGCTTCCTCATCGAGCGTGAAGAGTTCAGCAAGATCGATCGGATTTGCACCCCCACACGGCCGGAGGCTCTCTTCTTGTGTGACGCGTGTTTGTTGATTCCAGGGGCAGACTTCCTGGCACGCGTCACATCCGAAGAGCCGGTCGTCGATTGGCTCGCGAAGCTCCTCGTCGATCGACCCGTGCAGCTCGATCGTCAGATAGCTGATGCACCGCCGGGCATCGAGGCGATAAGGTTCGATCAACGCGCCGGTAGGACACGCATCGAGACACGCTCGGCAGGAACCGCAATGCGATTTCGTCTGCGGAGCATCGTATTTCATCTCCTTGCCGCTCAGCAGCGCCGCAAGAAAAACCCAGCTGCCCCGCTGGCGGTTGATGAGCATGGTGTTCTTACCGATCCAACCCAGCCCGGCCCGCGCGGCGAACTCACGCTCCAACAGCGGCGCTGTATCGACCACGCCACGGACCACCGCCCCGGGAGTCAGGCGGCGGTGAAACTCGGCCAGACGGTCGAGTCGCCGACGGATCAGGTCGTGATAGTCAAGCCCCCATGCATACCGTGAGATCCTGCCTTGACCGGGCCCGATCGATGCTGGCTCGTCGGAGCGGTAGCCGACAGCCAGCATCAGCAGGCTTCGGACACCCTCGAGCACGTGCCGCGGATGGCGATAGGCCTCGCGGCGATCGGCCAAATACCTCATCCGGCCGGCATGGCCCGAGGCCAGCCAGTTCTCCAGGTGACCGAAGCTGGACGGTTCCACCGCCGGAGCGGCTCCCACCAGATCGAAGCCAAGGCGACGGGCCTCCTGCTTGAGTTGGGACGTCAACTGCTCGGGCGACATGAGCCGGGGGGTGTAATTCGCTGGGCGGCGGGACTAGAATTGGTGTCTGTACTCGTCGATTGTACCTGATTCATCAAGGAGTGTCCGGCGTGCGAGATGTCTGTAGCTTGCCTGCGGTCGCCTTGACCGTAATTCTGGCCTTTTTCTTGGCTGCGTCCGGCTGTCAGCGCGGTTGTTCGGAAGAAGACCTGGGCACGATCGTCCACGGGGTGCCCGATGTGCCCGGCAGCGAGAAAGTGTTTCCATTGCCAGAGCTCGACCCCACCGCCCAGTCGGAGGACTCCTCCGAACTGATTCTCATTCCGGTCCCGCCGGGTCACGAGTTGCCGCGGGAGTGATCGGGCACGACGCACCATCAGAATAGGGGGATTCGCATTATCCGCCAGGTCGGTGGGTTGTGTCTCTGAAGGATAGCGTTACCATAACAACTAACAATATAGTGAAACTCTAACGGTTAGCATAAATGAGGCAACTGCTATGGATACGAAACCAAGAGTCGTTTCTCTGTTGGCCGCTTTCTTCGTCCTCAGTCTTTCGGCACCGAGTGCGTGCGGTTGGTGTTGTGTGGGTCCGTATTCTTGTCGGGGGTACTTCCACGGCTACGCTCCACCCGGCCTATACCATGAAAGACCACCCTACTTCTCCTACTTCGTTCCGGTGTACTACATGCCGCATTACGTGACGTCCTACAGATCGGTAATCGTCTCCAGGCAGCCGTCTGAGGGCGTGGCTCCGTTGCGGATCACGAACCCCTTCGTTACCCCTAAAGTGAGGGAAGGAGCAGCTCGTGACAAATCGACGGCCCGACCGCTGCGGATCAGAAACCCTTACGTCGATTCCGAGCTGGCTTCCGCGCGGTGACCATCTGGGGCAAGCTTGCGGGTTGGCCCTGTATTGTTGATCCCCCGACAGACGTTTCCGTCCCTCCGCGGTTCCCATTTCCCGCCAAATCGGTCTGGACAGCGATCGGAAAAACGCTAACCTACGCATCCTCTTAGGTAGATCTTTCGGGGGAGATAATCCGTAGACCGGTACGCGGCCGCCGTGCCGACATCTCTTGTCGGCGCCGGTTCGGCCGAGCCGTCGCCGAGGTGGAAAGGAGTCCGCCCGATGAAACGGCCTTTCTTCCTAATTGGGCTAATGGTTCTACTTGCCGGCTGCGCAGGCCGAAAGCCGCTCGCGCCGGATCCCTTCTTCGGTCGAACGGCCATACCGCCGCCCGGCACCGGTTCGTCGGTACCGCAAACCTCCCGCGATCCCTACTATGCCACCGGTGGAAAGCTGTCCGCCGTGACGCCCAATCGCGGCGACCGCCGGGCGACCGGCACCAGCGCGACCCCAGATCCGGTCGCCTCCTGGAAGAACACTGCGGGGGAAAGCGTGCCGAGCAGCGCCGCCGCCGAACCACCGTTGTCCAGCGCCGGGGTGTGCTCGGCCTCGAACAGGGGAAGTTGCTCGCCGGCGCCCGAGCGGAAGCGGATTGTCCGCGTCATGCAGCCCCGCGCCACTTCGGCAGGCCACCAGGCCGGATCCTCCATCGGGATGACACGCTCTTCCGAGCCGAATAAGGCGCAGCTACTGGCTGGGACGTCCTCCGGGGAGAAACAGTCGGCGGCTCGTTGGAGCGCACCGGCGTCTAACAGCGCGCCGGTGGCTTCCGGCCGGTCGACACAAGTTGCCGAGCGAGCCCCGCAACGGATCATCTTACCCAGTCGGATCATCGACATCAGGGATCTTCCCGATCGCGGAACCCGAGCCGCCAAGCAAGGCCGGATCGACCGGACGGTTCAGCCGGCCTCAGGCACCATCGCGTCTGGTGCCCGGCGGTCGACGGTAACACGGACCCGGGCAACGTCCGGGGACGACAACTCGTCGGCTCGCCCGGCCGGCAAGGGGTCTACGGTCTTCTCCCCTCCGTTGCGGTATGGGCACGATCCTGAGTATGGTTGGCTCAGGGGCCGACTTGAGTATTCCGAGATTGCCAAGCGGTGGAGACTTCGCTACATCCCCATCGACGGCAAGACGGACCGCTACGGCGGGAGCGTCGTGCTGGGTGAGTCGTCGCTCCTGTCGGGCCAGAAGCAGGGCGATTTCATCGAGGTCCGTGGACGCTTGCTCAGCGGCGAGAACGACGATTGGGGCTATGCTCCGGTCTACGAGGTGGCCGAGTTGCGGCCGATCGGGAAATAGCCCTTGCCCGAAGAACAGCTTGGGTGCCAGCGGCAGCTTGTCTGCCGCTGCGGAATAGCACGCTGGCAAGGGCGGACAAGCCGCCCATGGCACCCATTACGATCGGCTTCGGATGAAATCCAGTCTCACGTCGTCCCTTTCTCGTCCGCGATTCCAGCCCGGCACTCCGAAACGTTCGTCTGCGCCGTATAATTGACGATATGCAACGGGTTACCTCCGTGCGCCGACGAGGGTGGCGCCGATCGGCCGGGCTAAATACCTTACGTCACGAGTGAACCATTGAGCGAGATTCCATCGGGTTATCAGTCACGGATCGCGGCGTTGCCGGGTGGGCCGGTAAAGGTTCGCCTTGCACACTGGGCACAGCTTTTGCCGAAGATCGCCGAGTATGAGCCCGAACTGATGGAACTCTCCGACCACGAGCTGCGCAAGCGCAGTCTATCGGTGCGTTATCGCGCCCGCAGCGGCGAGCCGCTCGGCCGGCTTCTGCCCGAAGGCTATGCCCTGATCCGCGAAGCGGGACGCCGCAAGATAAACATGCGTCATTTCGACGTGCAATTGCTCGGCGGCATCGCCATGTTTTATCGGTCGATCGTCGAGATGCGGACCGGCGAGGGAAAGACGCTCACGGCCACGTTGCCGATGTATCTCAACGCGCTGACCGGCAAAGGGTGCCACCTGGCCACGGTCAACGACTACCTGGCCCGGCGCGACGCCGAATGGATGCGGCCGGTTTACGAGACCTTGGGGATCTCTGTCGGCGTGATCGAGACGCAGATGCCCCAACCTCAACGTCGCAAGGAATACGCGTGCGACGTGGTTTACGGCACGGCCAAGGAGTTCGGTTTCGACTTTCTCCGTGATCGACTGCTGCTGCGACGGATTCGCGAGGGTCAGAACGATCTGTTGGGCGGCATGTTAGGGCAGGGTGGCCAAGGGAAAGGCGAAAAGCCCGTCCAGCGCGAAGCCCATTTCGCCCTGGTCGACGAGGCGGACAGCATCCTGATCGACGAGGCACGCACGCCGTTGATCATCAGCGCGCTACCCACCGAAGCGGAGAAGCTCGAGGTGGAATGCTACCGCTGGAGTGCCCAGATGGCTGCGGAGTTCGTCGAGGATGAGGATTACGAATATGACCATGACAAGCGCAAGGCGGAGCTCACCCGCGCCGGGCGCCAGAAGGTCCGCACGCTGCCCAAACCGGAGGCCATGGACACCGTCGGCATGGTCAACATTTATCAGTTCGTGGAACGGGCGATTATGGTGGCTCGCGAATACACGCTCGATCGGCAATACGTCGTGCGCG
>CAZWWC010000203.1:2406-7969 GCA_964637625.1 uncultured Planctomycetaceae bacterium | reverse complement strand
CGCTACCGCTTTGCCTCGGTCTTGGCCGACTTGGCCCTGGCCTGCAATCGCTTGATGAGACTCTCGGTGGCGTCGGACGGCTCGACGTTGCCGGGCCGATAGTCGAACCGCGCAGGGTCGATCGGCCCGTTCACGTGGATCTTGGGTCCCAACTGCATGGTGACCACCGCTTTTCCGGCCGTCGGCGGCTTGTTGCCAAGGCTCGACGACTGCCGACGACCGCTTCGTCGGTATTCAACGCGATAGGGAAAGAGATCGCGCGTGCCCAACATGAGTGTCACGTGACTGGGTAGATGCGCCGCGAGCTTTGTGTAGTCCACTTCCCCACCACGGAGGATGACGCCCTTCTGATCCGGCAAGAGGGTCACGAGCCGCTCGGGCAGCCAACCGCCGTGCAAGGTCCAGGTCGGCCGGCCGAGCAAGTCCGTCCGTCCAACGACCTCGAAGTCGAAATTCCTCCTCAGTTCGACGAGCAGGCCCGCCATGCCCCCCATCCCAATGCTCCCGAGCGGGGGCTTCATGGCGGCCTCTTGTCCGGGCTGGTCCAGCTCGGCGGTCACGCGCTGCAAGTCGACCTGGGTGAGCTTGCCGTGGTCCAGCAGACGGCGATAAGTCCAGAGATAGCGGCCATCGCACACTTGCACCAAAGCCCCCATCTTATCACCTAGCGGCATCTTCAGCTCCATGCGGACCCTGGGAGTGGGGCCGGACCGCTCTTCCCAGTAGTCGCCCTTCCCGCCCAACTGCTTGCCGAAAAGGTCAACCCGATAGCTGAACTCCGCGGCGATCGAATGGAGGCGTTCGAGCCTGGAAATCGCACGCTCCAGCAGCACGTCGGCCTGCCGAATTTCGTCGGAAGCCGGTGAAGCCGATGAGGGTTTCTTCCCCGTGGAGAGGTCATTAGTAAGCTCCACGGCTGCCCCCTGTGCATGAATATAGGTAGCGCAGGAAGCCAGAAGGATATAGGCAAGAGCCGGCGCCCTAGGCAGATTATTCTTCATTTTAGGGTTGTGACGATTTTACCAAAGAATTGCATTGTATTAGGCCGACCAATAGACCTCAGAGGACGCGTTGCGCTCGAGCGGCCAACGAGCTGACCACTGCAGCTCACAGGCACGCTCTGCGCGATGAATCCCTCGCGACCGACATTGTACGGCGTGCCCCGATGAGGGTCCACGTCAATCGGGTGTCGGTGGGGAGGCCGGTTTTCGATTCGCATTGGTATTCGAACACTTGTTCTCAGACGGTGGCGTATCCGGTTCTGATCACACACAAGCCCGCAGGCGAGCGGTCGGTTGTCCCGCGGCGCAACTCGGGCGGCTAGGAGAGGGATATCCATGAAATACGCAGTAGCTCTCTTGACGATCGCAGTCACGCTTGTCGGCTGCAAGGGACCCAATAGTAGCGGCCTGCCGCCGGCACAGTTGTTGCTGCGCAAGAATGTTCTGCCTCCGGCGGACATGCTGATGCATCCCGGGCCGGGCGTGGGTGGACCGGGGCCGGGCGTGATGGTCCACGAGCCGTGTCCACCGACGCCCAACCAGTCTTCTCAGATCGGCTTCATGGGCCCGGACGGAATGGCCGTCACTTGGGACGTGTCGATGCCGGGCCATTTCGACTCCGAGCCACTCATCTGCCCTGGCCGATACAACTTCCCGCAGGGTGCGATCTATCGCCTCAAGCTGACGAACATCCCGAACCGCCCCGGCGTTGAGCTCTATCCGACGCTCGAAGTCGGTCCCGTGATGCCGCGGACCTCGGCCTTCCTGGCCCACAATCATATTCCCGTGCAATTCACCGAAGAAGACTTCGACCAGGTGCTCAGCGGCAATTTCGTCACCAAGGTGATCTACCTGCCCGATCCCGACTTCCAGGAGATGGCGTTGGCCGGCGTCGAAACGCTCGTCAGCACGCGTCTGGATCCCGGCGTCGATCCGATCGTCGAGGCGGATCGTCGCGGATCGATCATGGGCATCGTCCGGCTGGGGAACAAGGACCTGGAGATGCCCGCTGAATCGGTCGAGCCCGGCGGGGTTGTGCCGGCTTCCTACAGCACCCCTTGTCAAAGCAACGGCTTCCCCGGTGCTCCACGGCCCATGGGCATGGGCGTCGGAAGCACGGTTCCGTCGAACTACATCTCCGGGGTGACCGGTCCGCAGTACGGGATGCCGATGTGTGGCACGCCGATCGGATTGCCCGGCCCGCCGCACGTGCCGCTGGGAATTCCCGCCGGGCTGAAGAAACACGTCATCAAGAATCACACCAAGGTCCGCATGCCCAAGCCGGTGCGGAAAGTGAAGATCGACGTGAAACAGACGCCGGGCATGAGTTATCCCAAACCGGTCAACCACGTCCGAATCCACGAGCACACCTGCGGCGGAGTGGGCATCTACCGTCAACCGTACACGGACAAGATCGAGTGCATCCGGCCCGGCTACGAGGGTGTTCCATGCGAGGACGTCCCGTGCGAGGACGTCCCGTGTGAGGAAGTCCCCTGCGAGGGTGTTCCTTGTGAAGGCATCCCCTACGAAGACGGTTGCTGTCAGGAAGGCACCGGGTGTCGCATTCCTGGGCCGGACTATTAATAACGACGTCACCTATAACCTCCCCCTTTTTTCCATAAACCACGCGATCCGTGACAATGGTCAACAAGCTCCGCTGCCGGGCGGCAGAAAATCCGCTTGCCTGGGTTCGAGTTGTCGACAGGACCGCAATAGTGGTCATTCTCCTCTTGACTTGCGTGGGCCGCCTGGCGGCTCGACAGGATGAAGTCCACTATTTGCACCAGGGTGCGATGCCGCCGGGAGCGATTGGCAGCGTGCAACTCCAGCGGGGCGGACCATTGCCGGGTTTTTTCCAGCCAGTCGAGATCAAGGCTCCTCCCGGGGCTGCGATCTCGCTGGCTGTCGGAAACACCTTCGAGCAGCCCACGCCCGCTCCCTTGCGCGTGGGCATGCTCGTCGGCCGGGTCTATCGTGTTCGTGTGACTCAAATCCCGCTGGCCGAAGGGATCGAGGTCTTTCCCACCATCGAAATCATCGATCGACTCTATGCACCCAAGAACCAAAAGCGACGGTTCGCCATCCCGATCGAATTGACCGAAGAAGACTTGCACATGGCGGCCCAGGGCAAGTTCGTTACCCGGGTGATCTACCTCGAAGACCCATTTCGAGCGCTGCCCGTCTCCGAAAGCCAAGGGCGCCAGAACTGGTTTGACGTCGGCCGCGGGCGCGATCCTTTGGCCGTAGCCGACCAGCTGGGACGTCCGGTGGCCATTCTCCGCATGGGCGGCCGGTTGCCGCGCGACAACGGTCCGCCGGACGCCGCTTTCCTGTTCGGTTCTCCGCCGTTTGCGCGCTATCCGGCCAGCGTCAGACGATTGCCCGCGCCGCCAACGTCAAAGCCGGCTGCCGCACGCAAGAAGTAGGAGCCATCATGACGGTCGGCCCCTCAGCAGCTACAGATTGCGAGAGCACTTCAGGGTGCCACGGGCATCTTGCCCGTGCCGTTGCCAGAGCACTGGCTCGGCGCCAGTGGCACCCCGTCGTACATCACAAAGCGATGCCTCGCTATTGGCGGCTAGGGCTGGTGGCGTTGTGCACGCTGATTCTCTCCTCCTGCCGAGCGCCGGTGACCAACTCCCCCCCTACCCTGCCCCGTGAAGCGCTTGCCGGCCCGCCGGCCGCGGATTCTGCCGCCGCATGTCCGGAGGTCGCGTGCCCTGACGAAGTCATCGGCGGCACATCGCAGCCGGCACCCCTGCCCTATGCACCGGCCGGTCCTTGGTCGCCGCCGGGCATCAAGCAGCCCTGGCCCGAGGACGAGTATCTGGTCGACGGTGGCGATCGCGGGCTGCCGGCGGCGGTCCGCCCGGACTGGCAAATCCAAGGCCTGGAATCGGAAGACACGATCGCCCATTTCGACACCCTCGACGGACGCACCCTGGTCGAGCCGTCCAACCCGGTGTTCATCTATGCGCCCCGGTTCGCCTCGGTTCGCAAGGTGGTCAGCCTGGCCCAAGACGAGCAGACCGATCAGCTCGGTGCGGTCCAACAGCCCACCGTGCCGGTACGCTGCGACGAGCTGCAGATCGCGGCCAGCAGCAAGCAGCACGTCGAAGCGATTCGGCAGAATTCGGCCGAGCCGCCGATCATCTATCGGAGCCGCTCGGGCGATGGCGCCGTTTCCAGCGTCCAACGCCTGGGCAGTTTCCAAGACGCCTTCCAGCCGTACGAAAACCTGAAGGTCATTCGTGAAGGCAAGGTCGACAAGACCGAACGTGCCTTGCTGGCGGCGGGCATTGCCGCGGCGATCATCTGGACCGACACGGAATCGGTGCAGATCATGCTCGACCATCAAGCGGCCACGGTCGACGTCGGTGACCAGCAGGATCACGACGTCTACACCGTCAACGAGCCGCCGCCGTGCCCAAGGCTGCGCATCATCAAGGTTGCCTCCACCCAAACGGCCGAGCCCGGAGACGTGATCGATTTCACACTACGCTTCGACAACGTAGGGAACCAGCCGATCGGTAACGTGACGATTGTCGATAATCTCACTACGCGGCTGCAGTACGTGCCCGACAGCGCCCAGTCCAGCCTGAAGGCCGACTTCCGCACCCAACAGAACGACGTCGGCTCCGACGTGCTGCGTTGGGAAATCACCGATCCGCTGCGGGTCGGCCAGGGCGGCGTGGTCCGGTTCTCCTGCCGCGTCCGCTGAGGCTCGGCATCTTGGGTGGCATGGCCTCGCTTGCGTCCCGGCGCGCCGGGATGCTCCGGGACGCAAGAACATGCTCACGCAAGCGAGAGCATGCCACCCGTCTGCTCCCTTACGCAGCGCCGCTCTGTAAGTGATCTTTGCCCAAACGACGCTGCGCTACTACAATGTCCGCACCATCGAACCGAAACGCTCCGCACGGACGGGATTCACGCGAGGAACAAACCATGGGCGATGAGCAGGCGCCGAAGATGTTTTTCTGGGGCATCGGGCCGTCGGTCTCCGTGCCCACGCTCGTGTATGCCGCGCTGGCCGGCGCGGCCACGTACCTCTGGCCCACGTGGTTCGCCATCCATGGGATCCCCTACCCTGCCCTGCTCACCGCCGGCGTGATTCTCTTGCTCGTCGGCACCGCGTTTCAGATGATCGCGGGCTGGGCGCTCATGCGGGCATACCACCAAGATCGGCTCGTGACCACGGGCGTCTACGCCGTCTGCCGCAATCCGCTCTATGCCAATATCATCTTGACGTTTCTGCCGGCGCTCGCACTGTTGTGCCGATCGTGGCTGATGCTCACGGCCTCGGTGGTGATGTACGTCTTAACACGATTGCTGATCCACCGCGAGGAAGAGTATCTCCAGCAGCGATTTGGCCAGGAGTATCTCGACTATCGGCGGCGGACGGGCGCCATCTTTCCGACGATCCGCCGCCGATCAAAGATGTAGGGTGGGCAATGCCCACCACAATTTGTCATACATCGGTACGATCGATTCCGGTGGGCAATGCCCACCCTACTTTCTTTGCCCTTGATCCCAACGGACCCTTCCGACTAGAGTGGCAATGT
>CAZWWC010000203.1:0-2306 GCA_964637625.1 uncultured Planctomycetaceae bacterium | reverse complement strand
TCAGCCGCGCGGTCCATCTGGCGCGCCTGGCCGCGTTCTACCCGGCATGCCGCCGGTGCACGCACCGCGCCGACACGGCCGACTTCTCGCCCAAGCTGGCCGAGCGCCTGGCCGAAGCTCATGACGCCCTGCGCTCGTTTGCGGTGTTCGACGACGAAGGCATCTCGGGCGTGTTGCTCAACGAGCTGACGCCGGAGGTGGCGCGACGGGCGGCCGTTGCCTTCGGGCTGCTGCTACGCCAACGGCACGAAGAGCCCACTTGGCCGACGGTCGTCCTGGCCGGCGACGGGCGACGCGCCTCGGCCCCGTTGCTCGCCGCGGCGGCCCGGGGCCTACGCTTTGCCGGCTGCCACGTGCTCGACATGGGCCAGACCACCAGCGGTTGCCTGGCGCTGGCCCTGCACGGCTCGGCTGCCGACGGTGGATTGCTGGTGGGCAATCCCAGCCCAGCCCCCTGGCGGGCCGCCTTGCGGTTCTGGCAAGCCGGTCGGCCGCTGTCGCGGGGCATGGGCCTCCAGCAGCTTGAAACCATATATGGTCGCAACCTCGACCGCCCCACCCGGCAGTTCGGCTCCCTGCGCCGCGTCGCGCTGGAGGCCGATTATCTGGACTCCCTGGCCGAATACTACCACGCGCTACGCCCCTTGCGGGTCGTGTTGAACACCGATTGCCGGCCGCCGCTCGACTATGTCCGGCGGCTGAGCCGGTCGCTGGAGTGTCATTTTTTTCATCACACGTCCGGCTCGGGGCCGCTGGCCGAGCGAATTGGCCACCACGAGGCCCATTTCGGCGTGGCGATCGACGGCAACGGCGAGACCTGCGGCGTGGTCGATGAGTCGGGCACGCCCGTGCCCGAGGAGCACTTGCTGCGCCTGATCGCCCGGCACTTGATCACATCTCAGCAAGAAGAGAAGGACCCGGACAACAGAAGCGAGCCGACGATCATCCTGGAAAACGAGACGAGCACGCAAACCGAAGACGCACTGGCGCAGCTTGCCTATCGGGTCGTGCGGACTGACCATCGTCGTGCCGAGATGCATCGTGCCGTCGAGCATGAAGACGCCCTGCTCGGCGGAGGGCCCAGTGGTCGCCTCTGGTATCGCCGCTTGGGCCACGTCTCCGCGGATGCCCTAGTCACTCTGAGCCTACTTCTGGTCATCCTCAGCCAGAGCGACCGGCCTTTCTCCCAGGTCCTCGACGAGGCGGTAGGGCCGCAGTAGAATGTCGGACTGAACTGACAATCTGCCTACTGCCCGCTGCCTACTGCCCGCTGCCATGTCCGACCATTGGCTTGCCGAGAGAACCAAGTGTTTCGACTCCTCGGGCATTCGGAAGGTGTTCGACCTGGGCGCCAAGCTGACCGACCCGATCAACTTGTCGATCGGCCAACCCGACTTCGACGTGCCGGAGCCTGCCCGCCGGGCGGCAATCGAGGCAATCCAGTCTGGCCGAAACGGCTACTCGCTCACCCAGGGCGCCCCGGTGCTCCGCGAAAAGCTCCAGAAGCGGGTCGACGAGACCTACGCCCACGAGGATCGGCAGCTTTTCGTCACCAGCGGCACCAGCGGCGGGCTGTTGCTGGCCCTGATGGCCCTGGTCGACCCGGGCGACGAAGTGATCATCTTCGATCCCTATTTCGTCATGTACGACGCCTTGGCCCGGGTTGTCGGCGCCAAGGTGGTCCACGTGGACACGTATCCCGACTTCCGGATCGACGTGGACCGCGTCGCCGGGGCGATTACCGGTCGGACCAAGATGATTCTGTTGAACAGCCCGGCCAACCCGACCGGCGCCGTGGCCGACCGGCAGAGTATCCAAGCGTTGGCCGAGCTGGCCGACCGGCGCGACGTGGTGCTCGCAAGCGACGAGATCTACCGCGACTTCTGCTACGACGGGCCGTTTGTCTCGCCGGCCGAGTTCAATCCACGGGCCCTGGTGATCGACGGGTTCAGCAAGAGCTACGGGATGCCCGGCTGGCGATTGGGCTTTGCCCATGGCCCCGGCGCGATCATCGAGGAGATGATCAAGCTCCAGCAGTACAGCTTCGTCTGCGCGCCCCATCCGCTCCAATGGGCCGGCGCGCTGGCCATGGACCTGGACAACACCGAGCAGATCGCGGCCTATCGCCGCAAACGCGACCTGCTGGTCGAAGGCCTGGCTGACTGCTACGAGTTGGCCGCGCCCCGCGGCGCGTTCTATGCGTTTCCCAAGGCGCCTTGGGCCACGGGCAGCCGGTTCGTCGAGCGAGCCATCACCGAGCACAAGTTGCTCATCATCCCGGGCAACGTCTTCAGCCGCCGCGACAC
>CAZWWC010000202.1:1707-8006 GCA_964637625.1 uncultured Planctomycetaceae bacterium | reverse complement strand
AGGCGCGGAGACGCGGAGAAGCAGGTCTGAAACGGGCACTGCTGGGCAAGCCAGCAGTGGCACCCCTTTCAAAATACGTTCTCAACCCAGCTTCTTCCCAACATCCCGCTCGGCTTCTATAATGGGCCATCTCACGCAGTGCCAATTGTATTGATGGAAAGATGACGCCAAACATGGAACTCCGACCGCTTGGAGACACGGGCATCCAGATCTCGGCCGTCGCCCTGGGCTGCTGGCCGATGGCCGGCATGACCAGCCTGGGCGTGACCGATGAGGACAGCATCGCCACGATCCGCGCCTGTTTCGAGCTGGGCATTAATCACCTGGACACGGCCTACATGTATGGGGCCACCGGCGAGAGTGAACGATTGATCGCCAAGGCCTTGGGGCGCCGGCGTGACGAGATGGTCATCGCCACCAAGGGTGGAATCCACTGGGATGCGCGGGGCCGGCGCGTGTTCGACGCCCGGCCGGCCACGCTGCGACGCGAGTGCGAGGAAAGCCTGCGACGTCTGGAAACGGACCACGTGGATCTCTATTACCTGCACGTCTTCGATCCGAAGGTGCCGCTGGCCGAGTCGGCCGGCGAGATGAAGCGATTGATGGCTGAGGGCAAGACCTGGGCGGTGGGCGTCTCCAACCTGACGCTCCAACAGACCAAGGAATTTGTCGCCGAGTGCCCGATCGTCGCCTATCAGCCGCTCTACAACATGCTGCAGCGCGACGTCGAAGCGGACGCCCTGCCCTGGTGCGCGGAGCACGGCATTGCGGTCTTGCCCTACTGGATCCTTTACAAAGGGCTCTTGGCCGGGCGATTGCGGCGCGATGACGTGCTGCCCCAGCGCGACAGCCGGCGGAAGTATCGCATGTTCCAGGGTGAGGAGTGGCAGAAGAACCACGACCTGATCGACCGGTTGCGTCGCATCGCCGAGACGCAGGGCCACACGGTCGCGCAATTGGTCGTTAACTGGACGCTCCATCGGCCGGGCATCACCGCGGTGCTCTGCGGCGCGAAGCGGCCGGAGCAGATCCGCGAGACGGCCGGCGCCGCCGGTTGGCGGTTGAGTCCGGGGCAGTTGGACCAGATCGACGAGGCCGTCAAGCAACGGGGCCCACCGGATCTCGAGTTGCCCACGTAAGCTTCTCCATTGCGTGTCCTGACGTGGACGTGCTTAGAGACTATCTCAGGAGTTCTTCTGGCCTTTGTCTGTCATCCTGAGCAAAACGAAGGATCTCTTTGGCACTGAAAGACTTGAGATCCTTCGCTTCGAGATCCTTCGCTTTGCTCAGGATGACAACCATGAACTGCGTTTTGAGATAGTCTCTCAGTGGTGATCGGGTTGACGAGCCGCTCCCTGACGCAGCACGGCTCGGTGGTCAGACGGCATGCCCTCACTTGCGCGTCCGAAAGGGTCGCAATGATTACAAGTGGTCTGCCTGTCAGGTAAGCTGGGTTGTCGGGCTACCTATTTCGTGAGTGGGCCACAGTCCATTCTCTGTTTTCCTGTTCGGCACGTTCGTCGATCGCTGTCCGCTTTCGGTTTTCGCCAAAGTTTGCCCAACCGACGTGCTCACACGGACGGCCCACTTTTCGTCCTGGAATGATGGGCAAAATGCTTGCTCCGCGCCGGCGCGTGATGTATGATTTCAGCGCGACCCGCCGCTTCGTTCAACGCGTATAATACAACGAAGGGCCCCACCTGCGGACTGCCCCCAAGAGCAGTCACGGGTCGTTCCCGCCTATGCCGACGACAGCCGTCACCAACCTTGGAATGGAAGCGCTCCGGGCAATCATGCCCGGCAGAAAGCCGGGGAGACCGAGCCATGCCTAGAATCGCGGTTGCCATCATGGTCATTGTTACGGTCGGCATATCGATCGGGATCAACACGGCCCGATTCCCGGTCGTCTGGGAGATGGTGAGCACGCACCACGTGAAGCCCTTGCCCAAGGAGCTTGCGCCGGCGCCGATGCCGTCGGTTTCGTGTCCGGCCGAAGCGGTCGACCTTAGCAGCTTCGCGCCGCCGGCGACGAATGATTCTTCGTCAGACATGCGTGCACCGATTCGTGTACCACAGTCGCCCACGCCCGAGGCGCCCGACTCGGAAGGCAACGACGTTCAATCCGCCTATCCCTTTCCGGGCAGCGACCCGACGCACTTGGTTTCAGAGCCCTTGGCAGACGTCCGCCGGCAACCGGGCGGCCTTGAGACGGGAACCTCGGGACCATTGGAACCAACCACCGACGGCCCGGACTATGCGGGAATGGACCACGGACAGAATCCCGACGAACCGCCGGCCGAGAGTTCTTCCTCTGAAAATGCGTCGTCGGAAAGACCGCTCCACCAGACGCCGGCGCCGATCGTATTCGGTCTGCCGGCCAGGGCGCCGAGCAACGCAACTCTGAACATCTCCGCGGCAAATGCGACCGGGCCGAACCATGGCGCCGCAAGGCCGGCTGCGACGGGAGCCGTCTTACTGCCCGCCGGGCCGACGACGTGGCCCGCCCGGATGGTGCCAAGTTTGAAGTTCGCCGCCAAACCACCGATTGCCGACGTCGGTCTCCACGACTGGCGAACCGAGCGGCCCTTGGTGCCGATCGTCTGGCCGGACCAAGGGCGATCGGCCACTGTGTCGACGCCGGGCGCACTCGCCTCCTCCATTGAGCGACTCCCCAAGGTGGAACCGACTGACCAGGCCGCCCCGTGGAAGGAACTTCGCCGTCTGCCGGCCAGCCCTATCCCCATCTATCCGAGCACCGGCCAGTAGTCTACACTAGAGGTAGAATACGCGTTGCGCTCGTCGCGAGAGACCACGGCGCCGCGGTACGCCCGCATATCGCTCGGCTCCGAGTGCGACGCACGTCCAGGTAGCACGCCCTAAGAACGTGTTTTGAAAATGGCTGTAGCCCATCCACGGGTGCCATGGGCGGCTCGTCCGCCCTTGTATTTGAGCCCATTTGGTGGCCAGCACTGGCTGACAAGCAGCCAGTGGCACCCTTTTCAAAACAGGCCCTAAGCCAAGGCTCGTTCCTTCATCTGACATCGGTGTGACAGCCATGCAACAGGTCAAGATCTTCAAAGGGATTGAGAACGACGTCTCTTCGCTGGAGCAAGAAGTCAACCGGTGGATCCGCCAGAGCGGGGCGAAGATCATCAGCATCACCGGCAACATCGCGCCGCAGAGCGACTCGGGCACCTCGACGTCGGGCGCGCTGGGCGGGGGCCATTTCGCGGCTTCCGACGTGTTGCTGATCGTCCTCTACGAGCCGGCCCCGTAGCGCGAACACCTCGATTGCACCCGAGATTGCCTGGAGCAAAGCGATGCCGGAAGTGAAAAAACACGGCCACCGCCTCACCTTGGCCATCTGTGCCGCGATCGTGCTTGCGGTCGCGTTTGCGCTCCTGGCGCCTCATGCGGCCGCCAAGACCGAGATCGGCGGCACGATCTTCCTCAACTTGTTGAAGATGCTGGTTGTCCCGCTGGTCATGTGCTCGGTGACCTGCGGCATTCTCGGGTTGGGTGACATTCGGAAGTTGGGCCGCCCGGCCGCCGCGACCATCGGCTACTATCTGGCCACCACCGTCGTTGCCGTCATTCTCGGCCTCGTCTTGGTCAACGCGATCCGCCCGGGAGTCGGCGCCGATCTGTCCGAGCAGGAACAAGATATCTCGGTTACGAAGCAGCAGATCGGCGACTATTTGACCCAGGAGGTCGATGTGCCTCGCGAGCACGTAGCGAAACTGCTCGGCGAGAAAGAAGAGGACAAGGGCGTCGGAGCGATTCTTCGGAGACTCACCTTGTCGTTGTTCACCGACAACTTGTTCCGCTCGGCGCTGGAGATGAATCTGCTACCGCTGATCGTTTTCAGCATCATCTTTGCCGGCGTGTTGACGACGTTGCCACAGGTCGACACGCTCAAATCGCTCGTTGAACAGGCCAACACGGCGCTGATGGCGCTGGTCATGCTGCTGATGTACGTTGCGCCGATCGGCATCTTCTGCCTCATTGCGTCGCAGTTCGGCCGGGCACAGGCCGAAGGTAAGTTCATGGACATCCTGCAGAAGACGGGTTGGTACTCCATGACCGTTCTCGTGGGCCTGGCCATCCACGCGCTGATCATCCTCCCGGCTATCCTCTACGTCCTCACGCGACGCAATCCGTATCGTTTCATTCTCCAGATGCTGCAGGCCATCCTGACGGCGTTCAGCACGGCAAGCTCCACGGCCACGTTGCCGGTGACTATGGAGTGTGCCGAGAAGAACGCGGGTGTCTCCCGGCGGTCGACCGAGTTCGTCTTGCCGCTCGGGGCGACGATCAACATGGACGGCACCGCGCTGTACGAGGCCGTCGCCGCCATCTTCATTGCCCAGGCACTCGGCATGGATATGACGCTGGCCAAACAGGCGATTATCGCTCTGACCGCGACGCTGGCCGCGATTGGCGCGGCGGGGATCCCGCAGGCCGGGTTGTTCACCATGCTGATCGTGCTGACCGCCGCCGGCATTCCCACGGAGCAACTCGGGCTGATCCTGAGCGTCGATTGGTTCCTCGATCGCTTCCGAACCGCGGTGAATTGCTTCGGCGACGCCTGCGGCGCGGCGGTGGTCGAAAAGACCATTCCCGACGATTCGTAGAGCGTCACGGCGCAACATACTGAAACCTCCTTCGCCTTCCACCGTCACCCACCGAGCAGGAGGTTCGTGGCAGAGCGGCCTTTCGCTTGACACGCCCGTGTGACATGGTGATACTTGCAGCAAGGAAACGTCCATCAAGGGGTAGATCACTCCTGTTCGCAGACTTCGATGACCCACCTTCCCGAGGACCCCTCCAGATGCGTGTTGGCCCGGACCCTAGCGACTCTCGCCAACCGACCGAGAGCAAACGGCCATGGCACTCTTCGAGTAGTCGCGCTGCAATCCTGCTGCACTCGGCTGTCCTGCTGATCCTGCTTGGCTCATCGGCCTCACCCGCTCGAGAACCGGCGCTTGGGTTGACCACGTTTCTCGACCGGATGATGTCCGTCGATCACTTGCCGGAACCGATCGCCGGTCGAACGAAAATGGCGAGCACCTGGGACCGCTCGGGAGCCAACCGAGACGGCCACGACTTCAAAAGGATCGAGGGAGATCGCAATATCCTGCTCGACGTCGACGGGCCGGGCTGCGTGCATCGTGTTTTCACCGGCCGACTCGGCAAGGCCGTCGAAGGTACTCGGATACGCGTCTATCTCGACCATGACCCCGCGCCCGTGTTTGACATGCGGGTCAATCAGTTCTTCAACGACAAGAACGGGCCGTTTCCTTACCCGTTGGTGTTTCACAAGACGTATCCGGGCCTTCTCTTTCCCATACCGTTCTCGAAGCACTGCCGCATCGAACTCTACAACCGGGCGAAGAAGAACTGGGGTAACTACTGGCAGGTAACCTATACGCAATACGCGAAGGACACCACGGTCAAGACACTCACGTGGCCGCTATCCGAGAGGCAGCAAGCGATTCTGGAGCGAGTATGCCGGAAGTGGTTGCAGTCGGAATCCGCTGGGCCGAAAGCACCCGACCGGTGGACGGTCGCGAAGCAAATCGTGTTGAAGCCGGGTGTGTCCGCCAAGGAGATTCTCTCCGGCAGCGGCACGATCCGGCAACTGCGACTGCGCGCGACGCCCGGAGGGCCCACAGCTCTCAAGAATGTGAAAATGCAGCTCTATTGGGACGGCGACAAGACGCCGGCGGTGGACGTGCCGATCGGCTATTTCTTCGGCAACGTGGCAACCGGCTATGCCGACCGATTCCATTCGGTTCTGCTGGGCGTCGACGAGGACTATGCCTATTGCCGGTTTCCCATGCCCTTTGAGAAAGGAGCCGTGTTGCGTCTCGAAAACGGCTCGGCCGGTGAAGTGACTCTGAAGCTCCAGATGGACGTCGGGCAGTCCGACCCGGATTCCGTCAGGCCCGGACGCTTTCATGCCTCGCTCCGGGAAACCGAGGTTGAGAAAGGCTGGGCTAACCTGAAGCAATTGCCACGGGTCGGCGCCCGGCACTGGCCGGTTCACTCGGTGCTCGACCTCAAGAACAAGCGAGGCAAGTACGTCGGCGTGTTTCTACACGTGGACTGGCCGCTGAAGGTCTGGTGGGGAGAAGGCGACTGGCTCATCTGGGCCGATGCAGAGGGCTGGCCTCCCGCCTACCATGGCACGGGCACCGAAGAGTACTTCAACTCGGGCTGGGGTGAGTTCGACCGGAAGGCGGTTTCCGGGATTATTCGTGAGCCGGTGATGCGGCCTGGCCACGTCGGGGTCTACA
>CAZWWC010000202.1:0-1607 GCA_964637625.1 uncultured Planctomycetaceae bacterium | reverse complement strand
TCGGCTCGTTCGGGGGCAAGATCGCCGACTTGACGCCCAACCTCGACCGGCTGGCCTCCGAGGGAATGCGCCTCACCCGGGCCCACGTCAACGTGTCGATCTGCCAGCCCAGCCGCGGTGTGCTGGCAACCGGACGCTACGGCCATAACAGCGGCATCATGGGCTTCATGCACACCGATCGGGACATCCCCACGATCATGGAGACACTCCGCGAGCAAGGTTACCTGACCGGCGTGCTCGGCAAGGTCAAGCATTCCACGCCTAAGGCCGACTACCGCTGGGACTTTCGACGCACGCGCAAGCAACTCGGCGCCGGGCGCGACCCCGAGCTGTACTATCGGTACTGCAAGGAGTTCTTCGAGCGATGCCGCAAGGAGGGGAAGCCGTTCTACTTCATGGTGAACTCGCACGACCCGCACCGGCCTTTCCACGTCGCCGGCCGACCGATTCGAGGCGCGGTCGAGCCGTCGCGGACCTACCGGCCCAGGGAGGTGCCCGTGCCGGGCTTCGTACCCGATCTGCCGGGCGTGCGAAAGGAATTGAGCCGTTACGTCAACTCGGCTCGGCGGTGCGACGACACGTTCGGCCGGGTGCTGGAGGCGCTGAAGGAGTCGGGCTTCGACGACCGGACGATCGTCGTATTCCTTTCCGACAACGGTATCGCGATCCCGTTTGCCAAGTGCAACACGTACCTGGCCAGTACGCGGACCCCCTGGATCGTACGTTGGCCGGGCGTGGTCGCGCCGGGCAGCGTCGAGGGCGAGCATTTCATCTCGGGGATCGATTTCTTCCCCACCATGTTGGACGCACTGGGCCTGCCGGTGCCGGACGGACTGGACGGGACCTCCTTCTTGCCGCTGCTTCGCGGAGGGCGGCAGCCGGGGCGCCGGACGGTCTTCACTCAGCTTGACCGCAAGGCCGACGGCGCGGCGGTGCCCATGCGATGCGTTCAGAATGAGCGGTTCGGTTATATCTTCAACCCGTGGAGCGACGGTGAGTATCGGTATCGCAACAACAACGAAGGCCTGACCATGAAGGCGATGAACCGAGCGGCCAAGAACGACCCGGCGATCGCCCGGCGCGTGCGAATGTACCGTTATCGTGTGCCCGAAGAGTTGTACGATTTGAAGAACGATCCCGACTGCCTGGAAAACCTGATCGGCCGGCCTGAGTATCATGAGCAGGCCGAGAAGATGCGAGCGGAACTGCGCGGGTGGATGAAGCGCACGGGCGACCCGCTGTTGCCGGCGTTTGACAGTCGTGACTCGCCCGAGAAGATCAAGGCGGTACTCCGGAGAGTCTATGGCGCCGAGCCACTGAAGAAGGCGAAAAAGACCGAATCCGCTAGGTAGGGAGCCTTTGAACGGGGTGACTGGGGCATAGCGCAGCGGTGCCCCAGACGGCCACAAACTGGGGCACCGCTGCGCTATGCCCCAGCCACCCTCGTGTAAGCTAGGGTTTTCTGTACGGCAATCCCAGCCCTTTGGGGCCGCCCATCGATCGAAAGGATCATCCCATGCCCAAGGATGAAGTCGTCTATTTCGACACGGACCGGAGCGCCGCGCTGTTTGAGGGCGCGGACGTGAAACCGCATTTCTGGACGATCT
>CAZWWC010000201.1:0-8077 GCA_964637625.1 uncultured Planctomycetaceae bacterium | reverse complement strand
CAACTCTGGACGACCGCCCGTTTTATTTCAATATCAGTTCATGCAATTTGTTGCAGTGGCACCCAACGTGTCAGCCGAGCCTGGTCGGTCCACTAGCCCACACCCCACCGGAATGTGTTGCACGCCGGCGCCCTTTCTGGTAGCAGTAATGGTTCACGGCAAACCCGGGGTGGCTGGGGCATAGCGAAGCGGTGCCCCAGAGAACCAAAAACTGGGTCTTCGCTTCGCTCCAGACCCAGCCACCCACGTTTCCTTACCGCGTAGTAATGAATAGAATCGTGAAGTCGGACGTGGCGGACCGGTTTTTAGGAGACATTTGTCTCCTCGACAACGGAATATCGATGGACTTCGGGCGAATCAGATAAGAGCAGGCCTATTTCGATAGGAGAATTGCGATGATGATGTGGTGGGATTCAACGTACTTACTGTTCATTGCCCCGGCGTTGATCCTGGGGCTCTGGGCCCAGATGCGCATCAAGGCCACGTATGCTGCGGCGCAAAAGATGGCGGCCCCGTTGAGTGGTGCGGCCGCCGCGCGGCACATTCTCGACTCGGCCGGGCTGCAAAGCGTCGACATCGAGCAGATTCCCGGCCGCCTGAGCGATCACTATGACCCAAGGCACAAGATCCTCCGCTTAAGTCCCGAGGTCTACCAGAGCCGGTCGCTAGCCGCCGTGGGGATCGCCGCGCACGAGGCGGGCCACGCTCTGCAAGACGCCAAGGCCTATGTGCCCTTGGTTATCCGCAATGCAGCCGTGCCGGCCGCGAGCTTCGGCAGCAACGCGAGTATCTTCTTGATCCTGATCGGGATGTTCGTTGAGGCACTACACTTTCTGTTCTTGTTCGGGATCCTCCTGTTTGCTTGCGTCGTCTTCTTTCAGGTCGTCAACCTGCCGGTGGAGTTCAACGCCAGCCGTCGAGCCAAGGCACAACTTGTCGGATTGGGTATCGTCCCGCAGCAGGAAATGACCTACGTCAACAAGGTCCTCAATGCGGCCGCCTGGACTTACGTGGCCGGCACGCTCCAGGCGATCATGATCCTGCTCTACTACATCATGCGCTACGCGGGCAGCCGCGATTAAAAACGGCTTCTGAACGGCAATTTGGGTGCCTGGGCCATAGCGCAGCGGTGGCCCAGACCGTGAAAAACCGGGCCTTCGCTACGCTCATTCCCGGGCACCCTGATGCTTTGCGTGAGCATGCCATCCGGCCTTGCCAAGAAAAAAAGGCGGGCGCCATGGGCAACCTCCGTATGCCCACGACGCCCTGCGTCACGTGACGTTCGGTGGCAAGCACTTGGCGTGCTTGCCGTGTTTTCGTTGTTTCGTGTTCCCAAGGGGGGCAGTCCCATTTTCGCTGCGCGAAAATCGGGACAGTCCCCGGCGAAAATCAGTCCCCGTCTATTTGACCTCGTCCAAGCCGACCGGGCGGTGCTCGGTGGCCGAGATCATGGCCGCCTCCAAGACCCGCTGCGTCTGGTATGCGTCTTCAAAGTCGGGAATCGGCACGATCGGCTCCCCTCCGGCCAGTACCCGGCATATGTCGTACGCCTCGTTGACGAACCCGTGCTCGTAGCCGATCAAGTGCGCGTCGGGCCACCAGTTGCCCACGTAGGGATGGTCGGCACCGTGGGTGCACATGATCGTGGTCCAGCCTTGCACGGCCCTGGGCCGCGTCGCGTCGTAGTATTCCAACTCGTTCATCCGCTCGAAGTCGAACCTCAGCGAACCCTGGGTACCGTTGATCTCGAAACGGTTGGCGTTCTGATTGCCGGTGGCTTGGCGCGCGGCCTCGAAGCTGGCCACCGCACCGCCGGAAAACCGGGCCAGGAAAAGGACCGCGTCGTCTACGGTCACGTCGCCTTCCTGTTCGGCGCTCTGCAGCCCCTCGGTGATCCCGCCGGCCACGACGCCCGTCATCAACCTGCGTCGCTTGATGAACGTCTCGGCGACGGCCCCGGACACCTCGGTGATTTGCTCCCCGGTGACAAATCGCGTCATGTCGACCAGGTGGGCGTTCAGATCGCCGTGGGCCCCCGAGCCGGCCCATTGCTTCTCGAATCGCCACGCCAAGGGGACCGACTCGTCGGCCCAATCCTGCAGGTAGCTTGCCCGAACGTGCCGGAGCCGCCCAAGTTTGCCTTCTCGGACCAATCGGTGCGCCAAGGCCACGGCCGGACAGCGCCGATAGTTGAACCAGACAAACGTCTTCACGCCGGCCACCTTGGCCGCTTGGGCCATCCGCCGGGCCTCGTCGAGCGTGCCGGCCAGCGGCTTCTCGCACGAGCACGGCTTGCCGGCAGCCAACGCCGCCAGCACCGGCGGCGCGTGGAAAAAATTGGGGGTCACGACGTCGACCAGGTCGATCTCCGGCGAGTCGACCACACTTTGCCAATTCGTCGAAGCGCAGTGCCAACCCCAGTTGTCGGCGAACGCCTGGGGATTCTCCGCTTCCTGTCCGAAGACGGTGTGCATTACGGGCTTGATCGGCACGTCGAAGAACTTGCTGATCTGGCCCCACGCGTTCGAGTGCGTGCGGCCCATGAAACCTTGCCCGATCAAAGCCACGTTCAGTCTCTGCACCGATCGCCTCCCGGAGAAGCAAGACTCAGTAGTTCCAAAATTTAGCTGGCTGACACCACGGCAGGTCATCCTGAGCGCAGCGAAGGATCTCGATAGCCAAGGAGATTCTTCGCTGCACTCAGAATGACAACGCTGGGGCTCAATAGAACTTGGAACTACTGAAACTAGGAAAGATTTTATTAAAACCTCTTATAGACCGATTCGATTTGGTTTGCAAGTACCCGGCACCGGCTGTGCGAAATTTGTTCGGTCCGCCGGCGCGCAACGATACGCGTCGCCTGTCGGCTTATCGTCCAGGACCCCCGATCACATGGAAATCGTTGCCAAGCAGATCACCACGGACAACACGCGTGCATCGAGGCGCAACCAGAATTGTAGGGTAGGCTCGGCCTCGCTCCGTCGCCATCCCGGCGCGCCGGGATGGAGCGTCGGCGACCACCTTAGGCTTCGGCCGACGGCGGATCGTCCACCATGAATCGCTTTCTTCCACGCGATGTTCGCCACTGGCTACCGTCCCGGGACCAGTTGTCGCACCACAAAACGGAAGACCTACGAGCCACCATTCTACGGCTAGACAAAATGGAGTGTTTGGGGATATTTGGGAAAACGGCTGGCATACTCCGGTGAAATTAGTTAGTATGATGGACTGTCGAGGTTACCCGGGCAGATCGTGTTTCTTGTGCCGCAGCAGGTGGGGAAAGACGATCTGCCGAGCGTCAAATGAGGCAGTAGCCACCCATCGATCGAGGGTGGATTTTGTGGCTCTTGGTCCAACAGAGGAGGCCATCGTATGGCTATTGACTGGAAACGCCGACCGGCACTTTGGCTGGCCGTGGGCCTGTTGCTTGGCGTTGTGCTGGCCGGCTTCTGTCCCCACGCACCGCTGCACGCCACGGCAACCGACCGATATGAGAAGTTCGCGGTTGCCACGGGCATGGTCGACGACGGGGTCGAGGCGATTTATTTCCTCGACTTCTTGACCGGCGATCTCAAGGCGGCGGTGCTATCGAAGCATATCCCCCCTCGATTCAATGCGTTCTATCAACGCAACATCATCAACGACTTGGGGATTGACCCGGCGAAGAACCCTCGCTATTTGATGGTGACCGGCCTGAACGACCTGCGGCGAGGCGGTTCCCGACTGCGTCCCAGCGTCGGGGTCTGTTACGTGGCCGAGATCACCAGCGGTCGGGTGGCTGCCTATGCGATTCCGTGGGATGCTCAGAGTCACGCCTCCGGACAGACGGCCATGGGCGAGATACTGCGTCTGGACGTTGCGCAATTTCGCACTGCGGCCGTCCGCCCGCGATAGTGCCCGCTGAGCAACTGGGGTGCCATGGCCATCCCGGTGTGTCCCGGCGCGCCGGGTGCCACTGGCGCGGGCGCCAGTGCTTCTCGGAATGATGGCACGGGCAAGATGCCCGTGGCACCCTGAGTGTTAAGTGTCATGATGCACGAACGACTTCTTCGTGATCATCCCTAACAAGCCAGGAGCGTCGTCGTGCAAATCATCGTCAACGATCAATCTCGCGAGGTTGCCCCGCGGACGTCGATCGCCGCGCTGCTCGACGAGTTGGGGCTGGCCCGGCGGCCGGTCGCCGTCGAGGTGAATATCGAGTTGATTCCGCGCCGGCGGCACGCCGATCACAATTTGGCCGAGGGCGACCGAGTGGAAATCGTCACCTTGGTCGGAGGAGGATAACCCGATGAGCATCGATTTCCTGAGTCCCGCCCCCTTGAAGCTCGGTTCGCACACCTTTGCCAGCCGCCTGATCGTTGGCACCGGGAAGTACACCAGCTACGAATTGATGCAGCAGGCGCTGGACGTCTCCGGCACCGAGTGTATCACCGTGGCCGTTCGCCGCGAGCGATTGATCGACGCCGAGGGCAAGAACCTGCTCGACTTCATCGATACCGACCGCTACACGATCCTGCCCAATACGGCCGGCTGTTTTAGCGCGGACGACGCCGTGCGGGTGGCGCGGATGGGCCGCGAAATCCTCTCGCAGATGAACAACCCCGGCGCCGATTGGGTCAAGCTCGAAGTGCTCGGCGACAAGCGCACGCTGTTGCCCGACCCGGTCGGCTCGATCGAAGCGACCGAAAAGCTCGTCGCCGAGGGCTTCCAGGTGCTCGTCTATACGAGCGACGATCCGGTCGTGGCCCGGCGGCTCAAGGCCGCGGGCGCCACGAGCGTGATGCCGGCCGGCAGCCCGATCGGCTCGGGCCAGGGCGTGCTCAACCCCAATGCCCTGCGGATTACTCTAGAGTATCTCAAGGAGGACGATCCCGACTATCCGGTGATCGTCGACGCGGGGGTCGGAACGGCCAGCGATGTAACCGTGGCCATGGAACTGGGCGCCGACGGGGTACTTCTGAACACGGGCATCGCCGGCGCCGCCGATCCGGTGCGCATGGCCCACGCGATGCGCTTGGCGGCCGAGGCCGGCTACCATGCCTACACGAGTGGCCGCATTCCCAAGAGACTCTACGCCACGGCCAGCAGCTCCACCGAAGGCGTCGTCGCTCCGGCAGTGGCACCCGACAAAAGCACTGTGACAGACGACTAGTGAAACGCGGCCTTCACGTCTTCGTCGGCCAGCACGACCAGCGCCCAAATGCCGAAAGGAAGCTCCAGAAGACAGCACGGCGAGAAGCAGGGGATCACGGCGATGATCGCCGCGGTCAGGGCCAGACCGTAACTCTGCAGTCTCTTCATCTTGATGGCACCAAGGAGCACCACCGTGCGCAAAACCAAGCTCACCACACCCGAACCAACATGAAGGCCCAACCCAAAAAAAACCTCGTTTGCGTCTCCTCCCTCCTGCAATGCGGCAATCATCAGTACGGCGTAAAAGGCCAAGCCGAGAATCTGCAGAAAAAGTCCCAGGCTGCTTGCGATGATCAAGAACATCGCCGGAAGCCGAACCCGTTCGGCCGGCGGCGCCTTCGAGTAGGAATAAGGCGAAACCGCATACTCGGCCGGCGCTTCGTAAGGGTTGACCGGACCGTCGTCGCCGGCGAACGTCGCCGCGCCGGCGAACGGGTCTTCTCCGCCGGCCCAATCCCGCCCTTGGGACAATCGCTCGGCCGCGCCCGGCACGGTCATCACCGCACCGCACGCCGGACACTCGGCCGGTCGGCCGACCGTCTCCTCGGCCGTCCGCAAAAGCTTGCCACACTCGATGCAACGGAACTCGACGGGCATGCGGTCCTCACAAGTAGGTCAGGCTGTGCCTGACACGCCATGGGATGGCTCGCTATTGTCAGGCACAGCCTGACCTACAATCCTGATGATGTCAATCGCCCCCCGACGGCGGCGGTGTGGAAGCCGGCTGCGCGTTGCGCCCGGCGGCCGTTGGATGTCCGATCATGATCAGGCACATCACCGCATAGAGCAATACTATAAAGGGCGTCACGACAATCGCACCCAGGTTGCAGGTCGCCGAGTTGATTACCCATCCCACGAAGCCGACGACCAGAAAGATCAAGAGCATCATCACCCTGTTGCCCGGCGTTATGCGGTACGACGTCGAAAACGATTCGAGGATGCCTATGTTTTGATCGATGATCAAGAACATGAATGGCTTGAACGTCAGCGCAAAGATCACCGCCGGCACAATAGCAATGATCGACCCGAGAATCAAGCCGGCGATCGCAACCTCCACGCCCACGGCCAAACCGGCCAACGCGAACGGCAAGACGCAAACACTTATGATCGCCGACATGCCAAGCTCGTACAGGATCGACCCGGCGATCACGCGCAGCAGATAGGGTCCCCCGGCAAACAGATCGCCGAGGCCGGCCTCCAGCCCGCGAGCGACCCTAATGAAGAAAAGCGTCATGCCCGTCTTGGTCCACATCAGGAAGAGCCACAGGATAAGACCGGCGAAAACGAAGGTCGGGATGCCCTCTTCCCACGATAATCCTGCACCCAATACCACCGCCAAGCTGATTCCCGCCAGCACCAGTCCGACGCAAACGTTCGCCGCGAAGTACACGAGGAAGACCACCACGGACATGCCCCACCGGTCGACGAAGACGTCCCACGTCTGGCCGATCACGTCCCCGAATTGAATACGCGTGGGCCGGATGCTCGCCGACGCGCCGGCGGCGCCGAACGGGTCTCCTCCTTCGTGTTCGCCTGCCGGGCCTTCGGACGGCGCTTCGGACGCGCTGGGAACCGTCATCACGGTTCCACACAGGGGACACTTGGCCTGTTGGCCGCTGGTGGCCTCCGGTGTGCGCAACAGTTTGCCGCACCGGACACAACGGAATTCGACAGACATGGTTCCCTCACGGACTGCTCATGCACGCACGGCCGACGCCGATTCCGGGATGCGGGCCCTCCGCCCCCCTCTATGCATCGGGTGATCGAAGGCCTCATCTACTATTCGTCGGACCATGCTCCAGATTGAGTTTCGACGAAACGAGACAAGGCAGGCCGGATCGGGATCCGGCGATATTCCCTATTTCTCTTTCGAATGCCGGGCCACGACCCGGCCTACGGTTACCCTCTACGTGAGCGTAGCATATTCGAGAAGCGTCTCCGCCGACAAGGGGGGTTTCTGCGGCGTGAGCAAAAACCGGGCGGCCGGGAGTAGAGCATCTGAAAACGGCTGCCGGCATCACCGAAAGATCGGCTGCTGAAATCTGCCGCCCTTGGTAGCCAAATGGATCCCCACGAAGCCGAGGCTTGCCAGCAGACCGATGCTGCACAAGACGATGCCCGCGATAGCCATCGGGCGTTGCCGCGATTGGAGGCCCATGATTCCCAACACCAATCCCACGATCGACGCCGGCAAGCCGATCAAACAGCAACAAGAGAAGAAAAGCGACACAATGCCCAGGATCAGCGAGGCGATGGCCGCGTTGTCGCCTGGAGAAGGCGGCGGCGGCAAGGGTGCCGGCTCATAATCCTCCGGCGCCACGTAAGGACTGCGCGGAGTGGGACACGAAACATACGGCACGTTCATCCTCGACCCGCATTGCGGACAAATCGCTTCTCGGCCCACCGTATCGTCCGGCGTCCGCAACAGGGTCTGACATTTCTTGCAGCGGAATTCGATAGGCATGGCGATCTCGGCCCTTCCGGCTGTAGAATACCACACAGCGGCGGCGTCTGACAAGCGTCAGCGATCGATGTTCCACCCCTATCGGTACGGTTCCTCACCTGCTATATAGGTTCATACAATACTGAAAGTGACAGGAATGGGTGCCATGGCCACGCAAAGCGTCCCGGCACGCCGGGATGCCGTGTTTTTCCGCGTTTCCAACATGCCCACGATCCCGGCGCGCCGGGATGGGCATGGCACCCACTTTCCCTTTTGTGTGGACGTATTTAGAGACCATCTCAAGATTCCTTTTGGCCTTTGTCCGTCATCCTGAGCGAAGCGAAGGATCTCTTTGGCACTGAAAGACTTGAGATGCTTCGCTTCGCAGATGCTTCGCTTCGCAGATGCTTCGCTTTGCAGATCCTTCGCTTTGCTCAGGAT
>CAZWWC010000200.1:0-8082 GCA_964637625.1 uncultured Planctomycetaceae bacterium | reverse complement strand
TGATTTCGACGGCGACGGAGTCGTCGGACCAAAGGACGCCTCGATCATGGCGGCCCACTGGAGCGGTTCCACCGAGAGCAGCGCAACAACAGTGCCCGAGCCGTCGGTGCTGGCAATGTTTGTTGCGGTTCTCGGCCTGGCGGCGCTGCGACGGCGGAGACCGTAAAGATAGTGTGGTATCGAGGGGTGAGTCGGCCTGGGGAGGCCGGCGCGTTCCTGGTTGGTTCCCCGCGGTCCGATTCCCATAAGCCGGGATTTCTCATATAGGCTCCGCTCGGATATGTTCCGAGCGGCACCTTCCCCCCATACTAGCCAATCGCTGCGTGGAATTCCAGTCGGCGCATCGATTCCCCGTCCAGAAGTGAATTCCTCGGGCGATCCTGATACTCGACGGCCCCTCTGTAGAGGCGGTTTTGGCGTGGTTTTCTGCCCGCTGGCCATGCACTGCCCGTCGCTCTCGCCAAGAACCGCTTTGTATTTTGCCCAACGGGGCTTCTTAACCGGATCGACACACCGCGGGTTGCATCGCCAGTCGTCTAATCCGCTCCAGAATTGCTGCGAACAGTTGTCGCGGCACGGCAACCTCCGCCAGTTGAAAGAACATATATTTCGAGTGCCGCGTCACCTTCGCCCCGATCTTTACCAACTTCTCCCGAAGCGTCGTCAACGACCACTGCCGAATACTCTTGGGCAGCGCCAACCGCCGCAGGAAGTTGGCTAGGTTGTAAGCCAACGCGAACAACTGCAAACGGGTCTGGTTGTCCTTGAACGTCCGGCAGGAGAGCTTCGTCCATTTGACCGCGTTCTTGCCTTCCTTGATCCACTGCTCCGCCGTGCCCCGACCGTTGTAGAACCTGACCACGTTCTTCGGCCGCTTTTTCAAGTTCGTCACTGCGACACGCTTCCGCCTAAGCGGACAATTCGCCGTCAGAGACCCCTCCTAATCAGCAGGCAAGATGCTCCATCTGTAGGGGCGAGAGACGTCAATGTGCAAGCTTGGTGGGGCAGTTTACTCGATCGTTGACTGTTACCGGTTCAATGACCTGTCCAAATCGAGTGGATAATTGCCATATTCACGTGCCAATTGGATCACGTAGTCGTACGTACTAGGATCCACACTGTCCGGGATGGAATGGTCGGATTGGAGAATGAACCCACCTCCGCGGGCGGCGCCAAGTTTTCGAACGATTTCGGCGAGGACACGATTTCGGTCGTTGGTTCCGAGGACCTGGACGTTGATGTTGCCGACAAATGCCAACCGCCGGCCGAAGTGCTCTTTCAGTTCGACCACGTCGAGTCCTGCCTTGGCTTCCAGCGGGTTGAGGCCGTCGATACCGATTTCGATCAGATCCTCATAGACGGGCATTGCGTTGCCACAACCGTGATAAATGACTTTAAGCCCTGCCTCGTGAATCCGGTCACAAATCCGCTTGAGTTGAGGTTTGTGCACGTCACGCCACAACTTGGGTGAGAAGAGCATGCCCTGGGTGGAAGCGACGTCGCCCCACACGTACAGCCCGGTGAGCTTTCCAGCGGCCGCTTCAATCTGGGCCTCGACAATGCCCATCAGAAAATCGCCGACACGCTCGGCAAACTTCCCCAGGCGGTCGGGATCTTCGGCCATCTTGTAGTAGACGTTCTCCGGGCCGATTATTCGCCAGATTTGTTCTTGGATCTCGCAGACGCTTCCAAACACGCAGAAATCGTCGGCGTAGGCCTCGACACGGTCGACGAACGACGGCAGGCCGAGGTTCAACTCGTCGGCGACACCGTTTATCTGATCGTCGATCGCTTCGTAGTACCGCCTCGGGTCTTTCGGGTCGTCGAACTCGAGCGACTCCATTTCGTCGAACGTCGTGGTCTCGAACGAGACAAAGTGCGGCATGGGATAAGTGCTCTTCCGCTCGACCGTTGCGCCAAAGCCGGTTTTCACCAACTTCCACTCCGGCGTATCTTCGAGCACTTCGATGCCCGTGATATGCGGGTCCATGTTGGGATTGATCACGATCAGGTCGAGATCCCAGTAACGATAGGGGTCGAAATCGTCCCCTACCGCCAGTTCGCTTTTGCAGCGTCGGATGAAGTTGGTCCAGAAGAACTCCCCGATGGGCACACGGTCGCCTTCTTCATGGTTCAAGGCGGCGAGAACACGGTCGATTTTTTTCCGCGCTTTGGACACAGTAGACTCCTTAACTGATAGGAAATTTGATTTCCTTCCCACAAAGTAAAGTCTAACCAGGGCGAACTGCTTGCTCAAGAGGTGGGAGTTGGCGGCCTGCGGGGTGTTTCTGAAGCGAGCTTGGCGGCCAATCAGGCCACAAATCAGAGCGGATTCCGCCTCTCGCGCGGACGGTTCACGTGCCGACAGGCGTCGGTGAAGGTTAGAAGGTCGTCTCGAACGTGTCGATGTCCACGTAGGTTAGTTCCCAGGGCTCGTCGGAAGACTCGGTCTGGCAGTCCGAATCGCCGTCCGGGTCGTAGACCCAACCTTGTTCGGTCGTCGGTGCCCGTGCCGCCGACGCCTGCCACAGCCCACAGTGACGCAGAATCTTCTCGATCACCTCGCCCTGAGGTGGTTCGATAAAGGCGACCACCTTCATCTGGCCGCCGCCGAGGCTGCGCGTGATCTGTTTCGGCTTGGTGCGGCTGAGCACGGCCACGCCGTTGTACGTCTTCTGGGCGTGGACGGCCGCGTGGTAGCCCAACGCTTCGAGTGTTTCGTAGGGAAACGCCTCGTCCGTGACCTTGAGTTCTTGCAGAAAGAGGACGTCGGGCTTGGTTTTTTCGAGCCAGGCCACCAGCCGTTGCTGTCGTGCCCGAACCGAGTTGACGTTCCAACAGGCGAGCTTCATCCGTGTCTCCTCGGCGTGAGGAAGAAGCGGACAGGCACGACGCACCGGAGACTGCACTGGTGAGGATACTCTCATCGGGGCGATGGAGCCAGTCCCCTTTTTCTTGCTCAGCCGTTGGGCCAAGTTACTTTCTTGACATAACCGGGCGGCCGGATGTTCTTGCCCTTGCGCTGCCTTGCTTGGTCGCCCAGGTCGTCGCGGAAGCGTTCGGCCAACTTCTCGATCCGCTCGACCACGTCGGGATGTTGATCGGCGACATTGGTGGTTTCGCCGACGTCGCCGTTCAGATCGAACAGCGACAGCCCGATCCATCTCACCTCCTCGGTTCCCCGCCGGTTGTCCTTGCCGGGGACGATGATGGTCATATAACCGTGGGGGAAATGGAGCTTCCACCGGCCGCTGCGGATTGCCTGCAAGGTTCCACCGAAATAGAAGGCAAAGGCCTCGTGCGGGGTCGTTGCATCCTTTTCGCCCGACATAAGCGGCCATATGTCCTTGCCGTCGATGATCCGATCCTTCGGCAACTCGACACCGGTCAACTTGGCGAGGGTGGGCAAGAGATCCATGGAGAGGGCCATCTCATTGCAGGTCGTGCCGGCGGGAATCGTGCCCGGCCACCACATGATGCAAGGCTCGCGGAACCCGCCCTCGAACGACGTCCCCTTGCCCTCGCGCAGCGGATCGGCCGAGCCGGCGTGCTGGCGGCCGTAGGTCAGCCACGGCCCGTTGTCGGACGTGAACACGACGAGCGTCTTCTTGTCGAGCTTCAGCCGCCTGAGCATGTCGAGGATCACCCCGACGGACCAGTCGATTTCCTGGATCACGTCGCCATAGAGGCCCCGGGGCGACGAGCCTTTGTACTTGTCGGAGACGTGCAGCGGCACGTGCGGCATGCTGTGCGCCAGATAGAGGAAGAACGGCCGATCCTTGTTCCGCTCGATGAAGTCAACCGCGTACTCCGTGTAACGCGTGGTCAACTGCGACTGGTCCGGATCGTGCTCGATCGCCTTCTCGCCCTTGATGAGCGGAAGCGGATCATAGGGTTTCTTGCGGTACCTGTTGCGGGGCCACATGTCGTTCGAATAGGGCAGCCCGAAGTATTCGTCGAAACCGTGTCGGGTGGGCAGAAATCTTGGGCGGCTTCCCAGGTGCCACTTGCCAACGATCGCCGTCGCGTAACCGCGCCGCTTGAGCACCTCGGCAATGGTCAATTCCTTCGGATTGATGCCAATTCGGGCCTCGGGGAAGAGGACGCCCTGGATACCGACCCGTTGGGGATAGCAGCCGGTCAACAGCGCGGCCCGCGACGCCGAACAGACCGGCGCGGCCACGTAGAAATCGGTGAATCGCCTCCCCTGCTCGGCCATCCGATCGATGTTTGGCGTCTTGATGTCGGGCGAGCCGAAACAGCTCAGGTCCTGATAGCCTTGGTCGTCGGTGAAGACGATGATGACGTTGGGCAGTTCTTCCCGAGCAGTCGGCGCTGCGTCGAGCAACGTGCAGTACCCCAAGACCCCGGTCAGCAAGCCGAAAGACAAAAGAATGATTCGGTGAAGCATGAGCATGGACTCCGAGCAAAAACCTGATGATTACCCATGGACTACCCATCAAGCCTATCGAGCCGGTCCGGGCGTGTCAACCATTTGCAGGATTTGCGCAGACGGGGACACAATTGGGGCTATGATCCTGTAACGCTCGGGCGGAAACCGACAGCGAAGCGGGTAGCCGATTCGTCGAGCGGATGCTGAGTGTCGTGGCCACTTGTCGGCAACAGAACCGCAACGTCTTGGAGTTGTTGACCGAGTGTTTCGCGGCACGGCTTGCCGGCTCTGCTGCCCCCGTTCTCTGCTGCCCGCACAGGTCGAGTTGGCTGCTGCCCGATTGGCAAATTCCCTTTTGCTCCGGGGTCCAATTCGCGCCAAATCTCGTCACCAGCGAGGGATTCCTGGCCCGATTCCGAAAGAACTCGGATTTCTGGAAAGGACAAGAAAACCGTTGCAATGCCGTGCATTTCAGCTAAGCTAGGGGCATGCCGTTTCGGAGGGTTGCCCGGCGCGGCCGGGCCTTGAACGGCTACTCCAGGCCAATCGTTGCGGAAGGGGCTGCGGGCGAATTGGCCGCTGTCATCGGAATCCCACGATCCGGCTGGTCGTGGCAGCCAACGGTTGTGGACCACGAACACGAAGTTGCCGCACGTGTACGACAGGGATTATATGTACTTGGGTCTGTGTGTCGACATGGGGTTCGCCGAAGCGGATTCCGGCTGATGTGCGATGCACCGGAAGCAAGGCCCATCTGTCCGCAGCGGCGGCAGGTTCTTCTCGCCACCGGGATCTGGTGTTATGATGACAGGGGCTGCCGTACAGCACTGCTTTGAAGGAGAAACCAATGAGAACAGGAAACAGAATTGCCATCCTCATTTTTGTTATCTGGTTGAGCGTTGCCGCGACGAGTCTCGGGGCATCGATGACCATATCTGTTTACGAAAACGCACCGTCTCCAGTCCGTCACGCGGCCGACCGGCTGGCACGTTACACGGGGATTCCCGTGGAGGAGGACTCCGGCGGGGCACGCTCCGTCCGGATCGAACTCAATGCCACGCCGAATCCCAGAATCGGCACCCAAGGATACACGATCCGTTCCTTGGACCAGAACCGGATCGCCATTCGCGGCAATAACGCCGAAGGAGTTGCCAACGGTGTCTACACCTTTTTGCGGTCGCTTATGATCGAACACCGCAAGGACCCGTCTTCGCGAAAGTGGGAAATCGAAGAGAAGCCGTCCTTTTCCGTGCGAACCATTCAGGTAGCTCCCTATCGTTTCGGCGCCTCCTACGGATTCGCGGCGCTGAGCCCGGACCGGTGGTCGCTCGAGGAGTGGAAAGAGTACGTCGACCTCATGCGGCTGTGCAACATGACCACGCTTTGCATGGCGTCGATGCGGACGTACCACCCCGACTATCCCCACAGCGAACGGGAGAAGTGGCGATACGAGGTCTGGAAGGAGGTAATGGACTACTGTCACGAGGTTGGGCTGAAATTCAACTGGTTCATCAGCGCCAACCAGGTGGCCGAGCAGGTCTTTTGGGACAATCTGGACAAGCGGGCCGTCCAAGAACCCGGCAACTGGTGGTACGGTAACGGGCTGGCCTGGAACAAAGGGAAAGAGCTGATCCTCAAGAACCAGAAGTACTCGCTCGAGTTCTTCCGCGGTTTGGACGGCCTCGAGATCATCTATAGCGACGGAGGCGGCTTGTCGATGGACGGTGCCACGGCCGAGAACCCAGCCGGCTACTTCGCCGATGCGACCCGCAGTTTCCGGGAGTTGATGCGGGAGACGGGCAACACGAACCATTTCGTGTATTGGAACTGGATCACGGACTTCTGGACCAAGTGCATGATCCCGAAGGCTACCGTCCAGAAATACCCGAAGTTCAAGACCTTGCAGGATGACGTCCTTCCCTTGCTTCCGAAGGACGTGGCCTGGCTCGACGCCTCGCTATTGACGCTCATCCAGACGCACCCGCACCTGATTCACGCCGCGGGAAACCCACCCATGCGCGAGGGTCTGCTGATCGGCAAGGAGAACGGTTTTAAGCCGGTGATCGATTTCTTCTGGTACATGAATCGCGAGGTGTCGCTCAATTTGTTTCCCCACCCGTTCATTCGCCGTGCAATCCAGGAATCGCGCTATGCCCGGGATGAACTGGGCGTCGGCGGTGTGGAAGGTTATCGGCTGGCCCCACCGTGCCGGTTCCTGTGCGACTACGTCTTCTTCCGCGTCGCGTCCGACCCGTCGCTCACCGAAGAACAACTCGTCACCGAGCTTGCCGGGCTGCTCTGTAAGAATCCCGAAAACCAGCAACAAGTCGAGCAGGCGATCGGCTTGCTGGAACGGTTCTGGACGACCCACAGCCTCGAGGAAATCGAGAAGGCAGAACGACTTTTTCGAGAAGCTCTCATCAACGAAGGAGCTAAACATTCCAAACACTTGGAGTATGTCAGCAACGGCGTGACCTTCCTCATGCACGTCGTCCGCATGGCCCAGCCGGACGTGACCGCAGCGCAGAAATTCAAGATGAAGATGAGACTCTACCGGACGGCCAGAGAGATGTACATCTTTCAGGGCCTCACGGCCGATGTCGTCTGGATCCCCGAGGCCGTACGGTTCTTTCATGCCAGGGTCGAGATGATGATCCAGGATTACCGTTCTCCGTTTTACCAACTCTGTCCCTACCCCGAGGTCGTTGATCGGAGTATCTATCCCAAGGCCACCTCGCAGCCATTCAAGTTGCGGTGGCCGAAGACGACAAAGAGGAACCGCAGATGAACATCACTGTATTCGGCACAGGAGCGGTTGGGCTGGGCATAGGAATCTGCCTGCTGGCCTCGAACCGTAGGCTGACGACGGTAACGTCGTGGGTGTAGCATCGGCGAGAGGAAACGCAGGCCAGCCATGGAGCTCCGAAATCATCCTCCCGCGTGCCGACCTTGTGGTGTCATGGGGAAGGCAACATGGGCAGTCGCGTTATAGGCGAGCGGCTGCGCAACGCGGCGGAGTCGAAGAACCTGTGCATGCGTGGACATTCCAAGCGCGAGAACCGGGAGATCCTGTTGGTATCCCTCAGGCAGAGGTATGTTGACTGCCCTGGGGAACGGCCAGAAAACGTCGCAGGCGGTACCGCTGATATGAACGCCAACATTCGAGGTACAGAGGTATAATCGGGTACTCTGGGTTTTGGGGAATGCCGAGGTGGTGTGTTTTGGGATGGGCCTGCCGGGCGTATCGAAGGCGGCCATGGCCGCCTTCCCCCATCTACCCCCATTGACCATTCAGTTTCGCACGGTTATACTTAGCTTGCGGGAAATTAGGTCTCCTATCACTTTTTCGCTTCGTCACGGGATTGGGCTATCGCGGATTGGAATATCACGGCCGACCTCAATGGCGGCGGGACGTATGCTTTCGATTCCCCATTCAAGGTTGATAGTGCACAGCCCGAGAAATCGATCGTTTTCACGGCAATCGCACCGGGCAAGCTTGCCGGCACCATGAACTCGCTCGATGGGTTTTTTCAAGGCAATTTGTCCGGCATTCAATTGCTCTTACCGCTTGAAGCACTGGCCGTATCCGGAGAAACCGCTGCACTTATGTGAAATTCGCTCTAGGACGTATCGGATGTTGTGCAAGAGACAAACCTGTCGGGCGGGATTCACGTTGGTCGAACTCCTCG
>CAZWWC010000199.1:6531-8095 GCA_964637625.1 uncultured Planctomycetaceae bacterium | reverse complement strand
GTCAAGGACGACATGCGCGGACTTCAACAACCATTACCGTTACTGCCCCTGGTGCTGGACGACGTCCCGGTCCAGTTGCGCGAGTTGCTCGTACAGGAAGGCGTGCCGTTTAGCGATCGTCGGGAGCAACCGCGGGCCGGGCGGTTCGTGCTGTTCGATTCCCGACGCCGCCGTCGCCAGTCGCCCGAGCGCGGCCAGACGTGGATCGACGTCGACCCCCTGTGCGCTATCTCATCGAAGGATCCACTGGCCGAGCTGGCCGATTGGAAGTCCGCGCGGTTCGAGTGGCGCCTCGGTGCAACAACACTCACCGAGGAGATCGCCCGGGTCGATCGCCGCGCGGTCCGCCGGCAGGTTCTCAGTCGGCTTCGCGCCGCGGTTGAAGAGGCCGGCGGCGTTTGGCTCTGTATCTCCGCCTATCCGTTTCCCTATCGCAGCGCGACGAACTTCCGGATGGACTACGATGAGTATGAGCCGGCCGACTTCGAAGCGGTGATGCGGGCGATCGACGGTCATGAAGGATGCACTTCCCACTTCGTCAGCGGCGCAGCCTACGAGTCGGTCGGCGAGGCCTGGACGCGGCTGGGTGGTCTGGACGTCGGCTCGCACGGCTACCGGCACCATACCTATCGCACCGTCGAGGAGAACCTGCGAAATATCGGCCGTGGAATTGAGGTGATCCGGCGAGCAGGCATCGAGCCGCGAGGGTTCGCCGCGCCCCACGGCCGGTTCTCTCCCGAGCTGCACACGGCGCTGGCCGAACTCAGGATTTCACACAGCGGTGAGTTCGGCCTGGCCTACGACGAGCTTCCTTTGCGTTTCTCACCGGGCGGCCCGTTGCAGATTCCCGTCCACCCGGTCTGTCTGGGACTCTTTCTCGAGGCGGCCGAGCGTCGAGGCAGTGGATCGGCCGCGCTGGCCGAAGCTGGCGACTATTACGACGAGCTGATTCACGATCGCTACGCCCAAGGCGAGCCGATTTTTCTCTACGGCCATCCGACGGGCCGGCTCGGACGCTATCCCGAGGTGTTGCGACGCGTGCTTGAAACGGTCGATTCGCTCGCGGCGGTCTGGAAGACGACACAGAGCAACTGGGCGGCCTGGTGGCAAGCCCGCCGCCAAGTGCGATTGACGATGAGCGAACACGAGGGACGGTTCGTCGTCACCGCAAAGCAGCGCCCGGCGAATTGGGATTTCGCTTTGGAATTCTGGCGCGGCGAGCACGTGGCCTTGATGCCTTTGGACACTCCGGCCGTACGATTCACGCCGGCGGCCCTGGCCTACGAGAGCCGCCGGGCGCGGCCGGGCGTCCGCCCGGTGCGCGTCGATCGTCCACAGGGGCTCAAGGCGCACCTGCGCCGTGCGATCGACTGGGAACGGATCACGCCGCTGGACGAAATCGGCAGAACCGGATGGCGAAATCGAGTCAAACGGACCTTTCGGAAATGGACATGCCCGTAGAACGACCTAAGAGCTGCTGTGGAGAAGACCCTTTGTCGCACGAGGGGTGGCTGGTCCCGGCGCACCGGGACAGCGAAGCCCCAGTTGGTGACCCTCTGGGGCA
>CAZWWC010000199.1:0-6431 GCA_964637625.1 uncultured Planctomycetaceae bacterium | reverse complement strand
GGCGGTGGTGAAATCCAGATGGCCTCCACCGTCGACGCGCTCCGAGGGTTGGGCGTGGACGCACGGCCGTGGCGGCCCTGGCAGGGCCGGCTGCACCGGGCCGATTGCGTCCATCTGTTTGGGAGTCGACCAGAGCATCTGCCGGTTGTCGAAGCGGCCCGACGCCGTGGTGTGCCCGTAGTGCTCTCGACGATCGCCTGGTTCGATTGGGCCGATTACTGGCGCGGCCCGCGCAGTCTACCGGCTCGCCTTGCGGCCGTGACGCGCTTTGCCGTTCGCGCCGTCTGTCCCCGGTTGCCCTCCTGGCGGCGTCGACTGTATCACGCGGTCGACTTGCTGTTGCCGAACTCAACGGCCGAAGCCCGTCAACTGATCCGCTACTTCGGCGTTGCGCCTGGGCGAATCCACGTGGTTTCCAACGGAGCCGATCCGCGCTTTGCGCGGCCCGATCCGCAGGCTTTCATCGAGCGTTTCGCCGTGCAGCGCTTCGTGCTCTGCTGCGGCCGGATCGAGCCCCGCAAAAACCAGCTTGGGTTGATTCGCGCGATGCGCGGCAGCGGCGTGCCGTTGGTCCTTCTTGGCAACGTGGTGCCGGGCCACGAATCCTACGAAGAAGCTTGTCGGCGCGAGGCCGGCGGCGAAGTCCGATTTTTGGACCGGCTTGAGCATGATGATCCGATGCTCCGGGCCGCCTACGGCGCGTGTGGATGTCTGGCACTGGCCAGTTGGTTTGAAACACCCGGGCTGGCGGCGCTGGAGGCCGGCATGTCGGGCGCCCCGCTGGTGCTGCCCGAAGGCGGCTCCGCGCGAGAGTATTTCGGCCCATACGCCCAGTACGTTCGTCCGCGCGACTACCGGGGCATTCGCCGCGCGGTGCTTCGGGCGCTGGCACGTGGTCGGAGCCGAGAGTTGGCCGCTCACGTGCGAGAGAACTTCTCATGGAACGCAACGGCCAAGGCAACTCGGGACGCCTACCAAGTGGCAATCGAGCAGAGTCATGGAAAATCATGACAAAGGGAGAATCATGGCGAAGGGTGCCTGGGCCATAGCGCAGCGGTGGCCCAGAACGCGAAAAAACTGGGCCTTCGCTGCGCTCATTCCCGGGCACCCAGCGTGGCGGCAGCCAAGGACCTTGACTTGTGCAGGCCACGTGAAAGCAGAAGACGGTTTGTAATGGTTTCGAGGATGCAAGCAAAGCACGATGAAACCTCCACGACGGCGGCCGTGCGACTGCGGCGGCGGCCGCCCCGACGCTATCGCTACGTCCGGCTACGATGGCGAATACTGTTTGCCGTGATCGATTGCGTGGGCACGTTGATCTTCGGCATGGGGCGCCGCGCAGGACGCTGGGTGAAGCGTTTGACACGATCGGGTGCCACTGCTGGCTTGCCCAGCAGTGCTTTGATGAAAGGAGCTTTAGCGGAAGGGGACTTAACGAAAGGGGACAGTCCCATTTTTGCTGCGCAAAAATCGGGACAGTCCCCAGGTGCTGATCCACGCACGATCCTCATCATCCAGTTGGACCACATGGGCGACGCGGTGTTGAGCACCGGGATGATTTCCGTGCTGCGTCGGCGCTGGCCGCGTGCGTCGATCGAAGTCCTCGTCGGCCGGTGGAATCGTGATCTGCTGGCGGCCACCGACACGGTCGATCGGTTACACGTTTCGCGGCTCAACCGGTTTTCACGTGTCGGACGTTTCGGCTGGCCGTTGGCCGTCTTTTGGTGGGGATGGCGACTCCGCCGACGTCGAGTCGACTTGGGAATTGACGTGCGGGGCGAGTTTCCCTTGGCGTTGATCCTCTGGCTGTGCGGGGCGCGGCGGCGTCTGGGCTGGGCCGCCGGTGGAGGCGGATTCCTACTGACCGACAGCCCCGAGTTCGTGCCCGACCGACCGGAAACGCAGTCACGCGGTGCTTTGTTGGCGGAGTTGGGAATCCCGGTCGAGTCGGCCCGGCAGTTCTGGCCCGTGTTCCGTCCGACCGAGGCCGCCCGGCGGAGCGTCCAAGAGCGACTGGCTCAGCAAGGACTGCAGAATCGGTTTATTGCCGTGCACATTTCGTCCGGCACCACGGCCAAACAGTGGCCGACGGAACACTGGCGCGCGCTTGTCGGCCGGTTGATCGTCGAGCATGGGCTTGCGGTCGTGTTGGTCGGGAGCCGACAAGACCGCACGATCGCCCGGTCGATTCTCACCCGGAAGGTCTGGCCCGGCGTGTACGATTGGACCGGTCGGTGCAACATGGTTGAGCTGGCCGCGTTGTTGGAGCGAGCCGAGGTGGTCGTGGGCGCCGATTCGGGGCCGGTCCACCTGGCCACGGCCGTCGGCCGGCCCGTCGTGGTCCTGTTCAGTGGAACGAATCGGCCCGAGCAGTGGCAACCACACGGCCGAGACGTCACGGTGTTGCGCCATCCGGTGCCCTGCTCGCCCTGCCACCGCGAGCGATGTCCTCGCGACGGTCATCCTTGCATGGGCGAGCTTCGGCCCGAGAGGGTCGCCCGGGCGGTGTTGGAGACATTGAAAGCCGTTGGCAGACGGGCCGTGCAGGAGGCGAACCTCGGTCGAGATTCGCTGGAGAAAGAGAGGAGTTCATCCGGGAATTGCGTGTGCCATCCCGGCGCGCCGGGAAAGCAGTGCGGAATGATGATCGAACGAGCACTGCTTGCCCGAGGGCAAGCAGCGGCACACACGGAATTCCCCGACAGTCTGTAAAGACAGCGTAGAGTCAAGGAGCGTGGGGACATGATTGCACCGTTGCGCGAATCGAACACGGCCGCGCCCGAGCAGCGTCGCCGATTGTGCGAAGCCCGTGAGTATCTGGCGAACACCATGTTTGCCGAGCCGCGTGAGGATCGCGGCCCGGCCGTGGCGCCGTGGAAGGCCTGGACGTTGGTCGGCTGGATCGTCGTCACGACGGCTCTGTGGGCGGCCTCGATGCTGGGTTGGTGGTAGGTATTATGGTTGTGCTTGCGCAGCTCATCTCGCTTCTGACGTTGGGGACGTTGGTCCTGGCCGCCTACGGCCTTGGGCGTCCGATCGTTCGTGGCCTCCGCGTGGCCGAAGGAGACGCGCTGGCGGCCACGGTGTGGAGTCTGGCCGTGGGACTGGTGGTCTGGGGCTCCAGCCTGGCCGTGCTGGGGTTGGTCGGCGGTTTGAATCGACCGCTGGTGGTAGTTGCGAGTCTGGCCGCCGCGCTCTGGGGCCTGGGCGAGGTGGTGCGTGCTTTTCTCAGCGCGGCCAACCGGGCAAGAGATTCAGTGCCGTCGACCGCGGAGACCCACGACGCCGACGTTTCGCCGCGCTCGGCGCCACCGGCGTGGCTGCGGCGCGGTGTCGTGGCGCTGGCCGTGGTGGCCGCCTCGGGCTCGCTTGTCGGGGCCTTGGCGCCGCCGACCGCCGGCGACGCGTTGTGCTATCATCTCGATCTGCCCAAGCGGTTTCTCGATGCCGGCGGTCTCGTTTATTTGCCGTATCACGACAACTCGACGTTTCCGCTTCTGGTCGAAATGTGGTATCTCTGGGCGCTGGCCCTCTGCGGCGGCGTGGCGGCCCAACTGGTGCATTGGGCCGTGGGGATCTTGCTGGCCCTGGCCACGGTGGTGCTGGCCCGACCGATCCTGGGGCGGCGTTGGGCGACGTTGGCCGGCGCGGTGGCCGTCTTGACGCCCGGGGTGAACAACCAGATGACGGCCCCCTTGAACGACGTGGCGCTGGCCCTGTTTGCCACGCTCTGCCTGGCGGCCTGGTGGCGGGCGGCCGTCGACGACGAAGGTCCCGGCTGGCTCGTATTGGCCGGCCTGGCCGCCGGCGGGGCGCTGGCAACCAAGTACCTCGCGCTGGCGTTCGGCGCAGCCATGGCGGCCGGTTGGCTCTGGATGTTCTGCCGCCCGGCAGCCCGACGGCGATCGCTGCTCTACGGCGCGGCGGTCGTGGCGGTCGTTGCCGTCAGTGTGGGCGGATTGTGGTATGTCCGCGCGGCATGGCACCGAGGCAACCCCGTTTACCCATTTCTCAGTGAACTCTGCGGCGGCGGCACGCTGGGCGCCGAACAATTGTCGACGTTGCCCGAGAGCAAATCACCCCTGGGGCATGGGCCGGTTGGATTGGCCGGCGCGGCGTGGCACGTGACCATGCACCCGCAGCGGTTCGGCGGACGGGGACATCAATTGGGAGTGCTGTTCCTGGCAGTGCTGCCGGGACTCTGCGTTGCGCGGCGATTGCGTGGCCTGGGCGTGCTGTTGCTTGTGGCGGCGGTCTACGGCCTGGCGTGGTATTGTCTGAGGCAGAACGTGCGTTTCCTGTTTCCCATTGTGTCGTTGTTGAGCGTGATGCTGGTTTGGGTGTGGATGGAGATGCGGCGTTTTCCACGCAGGGTGCTTCAATGCGCCGTCGTCGTGCAGGCGGTCATCCTGACGGTTTTCGCCGTGAACTCACTGGATCGGAGCAAGCACGCGCTGGCGGTAGCCGTCGGCGCCCAGCGGCGCGAAGACTATCTGGCGCGGCACGAGCCGACCTTCGACGTGGCGACGTTGGCCAACATGATGCTCGGTCCCGGCGACCGGATTCTGAGCCAGGATTGCCGGCAATTCTATTTCGACGCGCCGACGACGCAGGAGAAGGTCTTTCGCCGCGCTTGCCACTATGAAAAGAAAGTGGTCGAGCCGTCGGATCTCAGCCACGTCCTTCGGCAAGCCGGTTTCACGCACTTGCTGCTGGTCGACCGTGGCGATGGGCGCGGTGCGTTTTTCGACGCCACGCTGACCCGACTGGCCGATGCGGACCCGACCGTCGAGCATCTGGTTCAGTGTGTCGCGGAAGACGCCGACGGAGGCATTCGCCGTTATCGGTTGGTGAAGCTCGGGAGCCGGCCACCGGAGGCGGCAGCCTCTTGTGATCGTGGAAACCGACGACGATAGGTCGCCGCAACGCGAGGGCGCGCTGGTCGGCCCACGTGTTTTCAGGGAGCCATGCGGGCGACCACCGCTTTCCAGAGCCGCTTGCCGCCGAGGCCGTTGGTCATGATGACAATGCCGCTACCGCGGCGCGGATCGAACTCGCTGTAGCAGCGGAAGCCGGTTCCATTGGCGCCCCCGTGATAGAAGCGATCACCCAGCCGCGTGGCGTTGATCTGCCAACCGAGCCCATAGTGAACGTCGCGGGAGGTCGACGGTGAGAGCCGCTTCACAGGCCGGCGTGGGTCGGCCTTGGACGCCCGGGTGAGCATTTGCTCGATCATGCTTTTGCCCAGCGAGTGATCGGCCGAACGATCCTTGCGCATGATTTCCAGGAGGAACAGGGCATACTCTGAAGGCGAGCAGAAGAGCGAGGCCGCGGCGTTGGCGCGGCGAAACCGTGGGCCGGCCGTCTTGACGTGGCCCCGGTTGTCGTGGCCCGCGGCAACCAGGTTCGCAACGCGATCGTTCCAGGCGAGACTGCTGGTTTTCATCCCGACCGGGTCGAACAGCGTTTTGCGCATCCATCGGTCGGCGGACATGCCGGTCACGTGTTCGACGACGTGTTGGAGGTATTTGAATCCTTCGCCCGAATACTCGAACCGGCTGCCCGGCTTGAAGAGAACGTGCAACAGTTCGCCCTTCTTTCGTACATTGGGAAGACCGCTGGTGTGGCAAAGGACCATCCGTGCCGTAATGGCCCGATGACGGGGTTCGTCGGGCAAGTAAGGCTTGCCAAGATACTCGAGCAGGGGTTTGTCCAGGTCGAGCCGACCTTGCTCGATCAGTCGCAGCACCGCATAGGCGAACACCGGCTTGGTCATAGAGCAGGCTTCGAAAAGGGTGTCTTTGTCCACCTTCCGGTTCCGGTCGGCCCGGCAGAGGCCGTATTGCCGGTGCCACGCCAGCCGATGGTGATCAATGCCCACGATGGAGACGCCGGGCACGTGGTGTAGGATCATCAGCCGGGGTACCAGATCATCGAGCATCTTCACGGTAGGCTCGGATGGCACGGGTCGCAAAGCAAGCGGCTTGTTGCTGGTCAACCGGGGCGCCACGACGCGCTGACCGAAACGCGTGATCTCCAACGAAGCAACCTCGCGCGGCCCCTTGGGATGGAACACAAGCGTGGTATCCAGATCGCCGACGCGGTAGGTCCGCTGATGGAGCACTTGCATTGCCGTTGGTGCTTGGTCGGCGATGGAGCAGGTCAGCCGATCGCCTTGTTGACGAATCTTGATCACCTGGTCGTCCAGCAGTTGATAGTCGCCCGCGACACTTGTCGTTTCCGATCGGCCGGTGGTGGCGGTGAGGATGGTCAATGTTCCGGCGGCAATCGCCATGACGAGAATTCTCAGCAGGCCAATCTGCTGAAAGCCCACAACACGAACCCAATGTGATGAGGAAGCAGGTGTGGCTACCATGATGCCGACTTTTTCTGTCAACGAGATGTCTCGGGCCGGGTCACTTCCACATCGA
>CAZWWC010000198.1:0-8118 GCA_964637625.1 uncultured Planctomycetaceae bacterium | reverse complement strand
GCGCTGCAAAATTCGGCCGCCCCGCGCCGCACTTTTGAACCGCCGTCAACACCTGCTTGCCATCAAGACATTTCTGCCTGGGCGGAGTATCACGCGGCTTGCCATCCAGCGCGATTCTGAATCCCTCGGTCACCAATCGCTTGCGCAAGTTCTCCACGGTTTGCACGCGACAAGAAAAGGCCTCGGCGATCCTCGCGTCGGTCCAGTTCGGCCCACGGACATCGGCCTTCAGCAGAATCTGGGCTCGCCGAACCTTCTGGGACGATCCCTTGAGCTTTTTGACGACGTCCAACAGTTCTTCCCGTTCCCCCTTCGAAAGCCGCACGATATACTTTTTGTTCATCGAATCCTCCTTGGGTTGGGGGAAGATTCGACTATTGTCCGATTTCAAGCAACCCCAATTTCTAAGCCTGACACGGCACTAGCCCGGTGCTACCCTTGGTGCTACCGCCGATGCTACCCAATCAGCAGATCAGGATGAGAAGCCGGCCATGTCTACGTGGTCCCCCAGGTGACTGGAGAAGCGCCCCGGCAACCGTTGGCGACTCGCCCATCTTAGCACTTCCATTTTGGCACAATCAACGACACCCGATTTAAGGGAGCGTTGCGGTGGAACCGACTGATATTGCCGGCATGCCACCTCTGGGTTGCCCCCCATGTCAAAATCGGTGCGCGCGTGCATGGGGCTGGCATACCGGTCTACAATCGGTCACCCCAGACATTTGACCCCCCACCCCGCTGATCTATCTTGCCGCCAAAAAACGTGCGCGCTGGGGCTGCGGTCCCGAGCCGTCAGCCCTCAGCAATTAGACCGCCCCCTCCCCGTCACGATCGCTTGGACGTCGGGCAAGGGGTAGACGTACCAGCCGCTCGGATAGAACATAAACAGGAGCCGGCCGCCGTCGTTGAAGACGTTGCCGGTGGTCGAGTCGTCGTAGGTGAAGTGGGTATCGAGCGAATCGGTGCCCTGCTCGGTGGAGTCGTTCACCGGGCCGTTGTGCTCCTGGTAGATCTTCGCCTTGCGGCCCAGGTCGCTGCAGGCATGATCGACGACTGCGTAATTTGCCTATTTGTTCTGGATTTGGTCGCTGTCACCTTTTTCTTCTCAGGCGTCTTCCCGTGTACAGGAATTCCCACTGGTAGTCGTCGCCGGTGTAAGGGTCGCTGAAATCGGGGTCCAGCGCGGTTACTTTACCATAAGCGTCGTAGATGAAACGCTCGACGACGTTGCCGTCCGTCTCGGCCGACAGCGGTTACGACAGCAACCACCTGGGCGAACGCATGGAGTGGACCGACGAAGGAAAACGCACCGGCCGACGCTTTCTCTGCCCGGAGAACCGTCGCAACTCGAAGCCCGAGACCCGAAACAAAGCGACGAAGCCTCGCGATGAGTCTCATCGGCGGCGTCTTCTGCGGAAGCGACACCTGCAAAGCAAGCGGGGAAGAGCGACCTATCGCCGGCGAGGCCAGACCGTGGAACCCTTCAACGAATGGTTCAAGTCCCTGTTCGAGTTGAATGATCGCGTATGGCATCGTGGGCTCGGAAACAACCAAACGCAACTGCTGGCCGCCCTGTTCGCCTACCCAACCCTCGTCCGCTACAACTACCGCCGTGGCAACGAGAACGGCCAAATCCACTGGATCCTGGATATGCTATGAATTCCCGGACACCCTCAGTTATTTGCATATAGACAGAAATGGTACTCGTTATGGGCTACACGAGCGAGGCCCATCTAGCTGAAAGTGGATGGCGTAGCACGTCCCTCGCGGCTCTCTACGAGGCCTGCCACCAGCAGTGCCGCAACGTCTTCGCTTTCGTAACCAACGCTGTCGAAGCTCACTGCGGCGGCCCAGGATTGACGGATTCCTGGCGGGCGGGATAATAATCTCCCTGCACAGGAGTTTATGATGAAGAAATTGACGAGTTCCAAGAGTCGGTCGCAAGCCAAGCACTCTTGTCGCCGGCGTTTGCAATCGATTTACGCCAACGACCACCCAGACCGATCCGACGAACCAGCCGGCCGAAAACAAACTCGACCGCAACTTCACGGCGCGCGCCGAATCGCAAGCGGGTGACCGACATCACCTACTTGGCCACCGCGACCGGCTGGGTCTACCTGGCCGTGGTCGTCGATCTTTTCAGCCGGAAAGTGGTCGGCTGGTCGATCGGCGACTGCTGCACCATTCGGATCGCGGTGGCCAGTACACCCGTGACGCCTACCAAAAAACATTGCAAGCGTTGGGCATCGAATGTTCGATGAGTCGTCGTGGCTGCTGCTACGACAACGTGGTGATGGAACGGTTCTTCTGGTCGTTGAAGCACGAGTGGACGAATCACCAGCATTTTGCTAACTTGGAGGAAGCCAAGCTGAGCGTGTTCACGTACATCGAGACGTTCTACAACCCGGTGCGATTCCACCAGACGCTGAACTATCTTTCTCCCGATACCTATGAAGCCGAAAATACCCCGGCAGTAGCGGCGTAAAATCGTCCCACCAGGAATCCGCCAATCCTGGGCCGCCGCAGCAGACCCTCCACGGCCGTTACCCCAAACGGTGGCGCATCTCGCAACTGGTGTATGTTCCGGAGCATGGCTCTTCCATAGGGCTGGACTAATCCCTAAACTGCCTCCTGCTCCGAATTGTACCAGAAGACGATCGAAAGGGGAATCGGCGCATAAAGCCCGTGGGCCTGGCATCCAGGTAATCGCGGCAAGAGAAGACTGCGAGGGACGCTGAAGAAATCGTGGGGAGGGCGCTATGTCATGGCGTGTGATGCTGATTTGAGGCAATAGGTCGACAGGGTCCTGCTTCGATGGCTTGCATGGCTGCCTGGAACCGCTGGAATTCTTGGAACTTCCGGTACTGCTCCGGCGGGATTCGTATGTCTGATTCTGACTCGGGAAGGGAACCTTGTGCAGGAGGTGGCGTCTTGGTAACGCTCTTGTTGGAGTGATTTGTTCCTTCCGATGGCGAAGGCTCCTGCCACCACCAGCCGACGCCCAACTCTTTCGCCTTCTCCACGGAGCAGATCAGCAGGCGAAGCTGGATGGTCAGGAGTTCCACGTCGCAGAGCTTGACCCGAATGTCGCCGGCGATGACTATGCCCGTGTTGAGCACGCGCTCCAGGATGTCGGCGAGACTGTCGCCGTGGGTCGCTCGGGTTATGAGTTGTGCTTGGGCCATGGGCGTATCACTCTTCTTGGACTATCGCAATTTGCCAAGTGGTCCGAGGTTCAGGTTGAGGTCTTCATCGGTGAAGCCGAAATACTCTTTGAGTTTGTCGATTTCCTGAGAAAGTCGGAAGAACGTCTCTCCGACACGCTCGGTTTCTTCGTCCGTGAGCGAACCGCCGTCGATCCGGCGGAGCGCCTGGCGCTCCAGCAGTTCCCGTAGCAACTCGACCAGGGTGAGCACAAGCTGTGCCAGACCGTTGCGGACGTTGTCCGGGTCGAGCTTGATCTTCGACGGCAAGGCGGTCGTCGCCGAGGTGGAGTGGCCAGCCGGCAAGGCGTGGGACGATTCGGGAAACAGTTGGGCATAGGTTGTCATGCGCGGGCTTTGCTTTTGGCTGGCCTCTCAAGCATATTGCTGCTCCGGTTGCCTGGTACGAGAACCCACCATGGGAACGTACCAGCCCACCTTCCGGGCCGTTTCAACCGAGGAGAGCGTCAGTTGCAGCCGGAGATAGATCAACTCGATATCGGCCACCGAAATGGCCAGATCACCGCAGAGAACGACTCCCGTATTGAGGAGACGATCCAGCAGTTCGAGCAGGGTATTGTCCTCGGTTTCCGCAAGGTCGGTGTACGTTTCCATGGCGATTCCCTTCACCGGCTCGTCATGTGGTATGGCAACCGTTGGAGCCAAGCACTAGGGCTCCTTGGGCTGGTCATCGGGGTTCAGTGTGTTTTCGATGTTTTCGAGCCGCTCCAGGAGCTTGGCTTCCTGTCTGTCGAATTCTGCTTCGTCGATCCGGCCCGATTCGAGTTGCTGGTGCAGTTCGGCCAAGGCGACGATGATCTCGCTTTTCTGATTTTCCAAGTCCTGCCGGGCTGCCTCCTCCACGTGCCGGCAGACGGCCACGAATCCCTTAAACGGAGCAAGCAGAATGTCGTCGATGATTAACATGGGCAAGTTGCCTCCAGCAGTTTTGCAGGGCGTATTTCGTTTCTCCGGCCGGGAAAAAGGGGACAGGCACCTTTTGCCTGAAAGGTCCTTCGGGTGCTTCGCACAAAAGGTGCCTGTCCCCTTTTTCCCTATCCCAACTCCAGGTCGACGTCGGCGAAGTTGTGCGGTGCCCAGGGGCCCGTGTATCGGAAGCAGTAATGGTTGTCGAAATGACGAGCCACGGCCTCGATCCCGTCTTCCCATTGCTGCCGACGGTCCTTTTCGACCAGGCATGCCAGCTTCATGATCATCTTCTCTTCGCCGGGGTCGAGGGAACGAATATCGACACAAAACGGCGAGAGGGCTTCGATGAGTTGATCCGTGTGCCGCCGGCGACTCTCCTGGAGCAAGGAGTCGAATTGCTTGCCCATTTCCATCTTCTCGTCGAAGGTCGGGGTTCTGCCCGGCCGAAACAGCCGATCGCGCATTTCCCGTAGTTCTTGATGGGTGGCCACGAAGAACTCGAAGATGTTTGCCGTTTCCCAATAGACGGCCAGACCCATCTCAATCTTGCCCGCCAGCCGGCGGAGCTGGTCGACCAGCGCGTCGTGATTCTGGCGGAGGACCTCGCGGAGTTGGCTTTCGCCGCTGGCGATCGTGCCGAATGTGACGGGCAGGACCGGGCGCTGGTCAATCAGATCACGAAGGACGTGATGATGTGCAGCCAGATTGGATCGCTGGGGACGGATTTTCCGGACGGCCACGCGGGTCACGATTGCCGCTAGGGAACCCTCGACGATTTGTTCCACCTCGGCATTCTCAATGCCGGGCACCTCGACGGGCACGTCGCCCTGGTGCAAGGTGATTCCATAAAGGTAGAGTCCGGTTTCGGTAGCGCTAGTGCCGATTGCCACGCCATGTCCTCCTGAAAAATGGGCTCTTCGCGCCCGCTTTGCTGGCCGGTCGGGTGCCACTGGCATCTTGCCAGTGTACTCTGCCGGCACGGGCAGGATGCCCGTGGCACCCCCGTTGTTGGAGCAGAGCGCCGCTTTCGTGTTACGTCGTGCCTTGCAGCGTGGAGTCTTCCTCGTGGTGTTGGGTAGCTACTCGCTCCACCCATTTGACCTGGCCCTCTTGCGTTCGGACGGCCAACAGAGCCCCACAGGCGAAGCACTTGACCTGCCCATCGTAGTCGTCGTAGCCGTCGCGCAGATCAACAATGTGACCACATGAGACACAGTTCAGTTTCATGGATTCGCTCCCTTCAAAGTTACCTATTTCTACTTGCCGGCGGACTCCAATTCGTAGGCCAGCACGTTGAGCAAGGCGTCGAGTCGGAGCAGGTAATGCTGGTGATCGAGCACCGGCCGTTGCGTTTCAATCCCCAGACTCTTCAGGGTCGGGTTGGGTTGCCAGACGTCGGCCTCCGCTTCCCAGGCCGTCTCGCCAGGCTGGCCCCGAGTGACTCTGGTGACGTCGACTCTCTGGACCTCGGGCAGGGCCGCTTCGAGGAAGTGGCGAACCGTGGCCTGCGCGTCGACAAGGGCCGGCTGGCCGGTTTCGTTTCCGCTCGTGCTCATTTCAGACTCCTATTATGATTCCACCGCACACCATGGCTATGCGGGAGCGTAGCCATGGCGTGCTCTTCCGTCTTTCGCAGACCGGGAAAAGGGGACAGGTACATTTTGCCTGAAAAGCCCGGAGGGTGCTTCGCACAAAATGTACCTGTCCCCTTTTCCCTCAGTACGTGATGTTGAAGCCTTGCTCGGCTTCGGAATCCCTGGTGGCGTCCGAACCGTCGGCCGATGAAGACTCCTCTAACTCGGCTTCGGCGGCGGCGAGCAGGCCGGCTTGTTCCTCCTCGATATCGGCCACGCGTTGATCGATGCTCGCAACTCGCTGGCTGGCGCTCTGCTTTTCCTTGTTGCGGCGAGCCTTCTCCAGTTCGAGCATCGCCAGCGTCAAGTATTTACGCTGGGGATTGTCCGTCTGGCTGATTCGTTCGCTCATCGTGCGAATGTCTTGCAGCCCTCGGTGGGGTTTTGACTTCATGTCTGGCGCTCCTCAATCATCTTATTGTGTGTTGGGATTGTCACTGCGAATCGGGCATCGCGGTGCCAACCAACCGGCAGGCCTCCTCCAGATTGCTCTCCGCCATTTCCACCGCGGAAGGCACCTCACGGATGCCCGCGTCGCGGGCACGCTCGCCGAGCACGTCGCGGCAGGTGCGCTGGAAGATCCGATCGAGCGGATCGAAGGACCCGCCCGCGCGGGCAACCACGCGAGCAATCATGATCGACGCACGAATGCTCGGCCGGTGTTTTTGCATTTCCCGCGCGCGATAGCGTCGCACCGTGTCGACCACGCGGGCAGCGTCGGCTTCGGAAACGCCGCTACGGGCAGTAGCAATTGCCACCTCGGTGTCGCGGTCGTAGTAGTCGACACGGATCTGGATCAGTCGGTCCATCAGGGCATCCTGGCTCGTGTGAATACCGGCATACTCCTCGGGATTCGAGGTGAAGATGGCCCGAAACGCCGGGTCCACTCGCAGATAACCCTCGCCGGCGTAGCGGAGCTTCGGCAGGCTCAGCAGTCCCTCGCCCAGCACGCTTAACAACGCGTTGTTCGCCTCGGGCCGACTGCGCGTGAATTCGTCGTAGACGAGCGTATGGCCGTAGCGGCAGGCGGTGGTCAGCCGGTTGTCGATCCAGAGCGTTCGCATCGTCTCCTCTTCCTTGACGACCGAGTGAACGTAGTTGTCCAGCAGTCGATTCCTGCGGTATCCGGTGTCCTTGCCCACGAGATCGGAACTGCCGAACTCGTCGTCGCCGTGGATCAGCGTGACCGGCTGCCCCAGCTTCGAGGCCACGTGCAGCGCCAACGTGGTCTTGCCCGTGCCGGCCGGGCCGGAGAAGTTGATCGGGTAGCCGGCGTCGAGGTAAGTCAGTGCGCGCTCCACCAATTCCTCGATGTGAGGCGTGACGACAAACGTTTCGCTGGCCTCGGGCCGTATCCCGTCCGGAGCATGCACGACCTTGTCCTGGATCACCCGCCGGCTGTGGGCGCTTCCTTGTCTCGTCATCAGATGGCTTCCTCTCCCTTGGAGGTTTCTTCTCGAAGATCCCGACACGCACCGCCAGGCTTCCGACGGTCGTGCCGGAGCAAGTAGGGTGGGCACTGCCCACCGCAACATATTCTGCGTTGGTGGGCGGTGCCCACCCTACACGGGTCTACGTCCGCTCAGCGAGGCATCGACTCCTTGCGGAAGATCTGTCCGCCCGTCTTCAGGTCGGTGCTGAAATCCTTCAACTCGGTTCGGATGCGATTTGCCTCCTCCGTGATTTCTTCTCGCATTTGCCCTAGCTCCTGCCGAAACCCCGCTAGTTGTTCCTGGACGCCGTGGGCCATTTGCTGGACCTGCTGGCGGGTTTCCTCGAAGAGTTGGTGACGGTTTTCCTGTGCCTCGTCGAAGTCTTGTCGCATTTTCGTGAATTCTTCGGTAAAGGTTGCCATTGTATAGGCCCTTTCGTTCTTGATAGTGATTGAATTATGGGAGGATCGAGAAAACTCTTTGCGTTTCCGCCTGGCGGATAGGGGCATCCTGCCTTGTCTTGGGGATCTGCCAGTTCGGGTTGAATCGATTGATTGCCTGGGGCTTTACGTCATCCGTGTATCAATTCGCCTCGGAAGGAGGCTGGCCTGCATGCGTCCGGCCGTGTCGGCGTGACCGCCGGACACCGAGCAGGCAGCCTTCCTCCGGGCGAGGGAACCTTCCATACTAGCTTCGTTCTAACAGTGCCACTTAGGCGGGCGCGGCGGCCGAGGCCGTCAGGCCAATCGCCTCGGCGTACTTCAAGTACGTCTCGACGCTGGCGATCACCACGCGAGCTTCGACCGAGAGAAGCTCGATGCCGACCAGCGAGACCTTGGCCCACACGTCGATGACGATACCCTTGTCGAGGATACGATCGACGACTTCGGCCAGGCTGGACGAGTCAGTGGACTTCTG
>CAZWWC010000197.1:0-8165 GCA_964637625.1 uncultured Planctomycetaceae bacterium | reverse complement strand
TGTCGAGGATACGATCGACGACTTCGGCCAGGCTGGACGAGTCAGTGGACTTCTGCACGTTAGCCATCGGAAACACTCCTTAAGAAAGGAAGGCGAGTCGATTGCCCCAGGCTGACGTCACCCAAGGAATAGACTCCGAGTAGAGACTCTGCAAGGTGACTCCGTCGCGGATAATAGCTTTGTTCGTCGCATCTTACTGAGATTCTCCAATGTATCTTGGACTTTCCGCAGCCGACGCGAGCCGCCGAAATCTTAGTGCGGTTGCGCTGACGTTTCGGCCCAGCTGATTGACGACTAGACCAAGACCACACGTATGTCACTGCGCCAAAAACCTAGCCCGCAACGAACGCGTGTCAACAAAGTCGCTCCATTTTTTTGTATCGCGCAAATCTCATGTTGACAGTGGCGAGAACACCTACAAGGTTGATAGGTGATGCGTTCATGTTCAAGTGAAGGGTTGCGGTTGGCGAACGATTCAAGCGGAGATGCCTACGACTCGCGCCCGGAATGCCAAGGCTATGCCTATGGAGCGAGACGGATATCCGGTTGATATAGGACTACGTCACAGATTGACTTCAAGAACGTCGATGACACGAGAGGTCGCAAATGGCGAGGCAATAGCGATCAACACACATCCACATGGGCATGATGGATAGGATGGATACAACGGTGGCAGTCCAATCCAACCTACCCGATCTAGCGAAGTCTCGACATGGCTACGCCCGCGAAACACGCCAGCGAATGGATCGCATGATCGTTGACCTTCGGGCCGTTGAGCAAGGCGACGTGAGCAACATCGATTGTGTATTGGAAGCATTGCGCGCGCAAGAAGAAGCCGGTCGGTTGACAGGTTTCCGGGGTATCGTACGCTTGTGTCGAGACCTGAGAGACTGCCTGACCGAGGCGCGAAATGACGAACCGTCTCGGTTGGCGGCAGTGGCAGCCACGCTGTCAGAGATCTGCCGGACGGTTCAACTCCATGCCGACACGGTCGGCAACACTCTGACCCGTCGTGCCGGTGAGGACGAGCCTCTCCGCACGAACGTGAAAGACACGGCCCACTGCATGCCGCCGGCGCCCGTGCTGGGACGGATTGTAGAACAGAAAGGTGAAACTCATGGCGAAAATCCAAGACGATGAAAAGAAGAGATGCCCTGATGATTCGGATTCGTCCGGCAGGCCCACGAAGATTCCATTTAATCTGAGCGGAGTTCTCGGGGGTTTTGGCGGACTGATCGAGAAACTTGGCGAGTTGGCCGAAGCCGGAGAGAAACTTTCCCAGTCGGGTGAATTCCAGGACGCCAGCGGAAAGCTCCGCGGTGTGTACGGAATCAATGTCAAGACCGCCCTGGGCGAACGTGGAGAGCAAGAGTTGAAGGTCGAACCCTTCGGCAACGTTCGCCGTCGGTCCGCCGAAGAGCCGCCCGGTGAAGACGTCCGCGAGCCACTGGTCGATGTCCATGAGGAAGAGGACCATGTGCTGGTTCTCGCCGAACTGCCAGGGGTGAGCAAGGAAAGTGTCAAGCTGGAACTGGCTGGCGACCGGCTGAATCTATCTGCCAAGCGCGGCGACACGAAATACGAAAAGGAAATTGTCTTGCCCGAAGGCTTCTCGGAGGAAAGGATGACCTGGGAATGCAATAACGGCATCCTCAAGGTACGTTTTGAACGTTAGGGGTCCGCGGCACGCCCGGACTTGCATGGGCATTGGGTAAGCGTTCATGCAAGTTCCGGCTGCCGCCATTTGACAGCCGGTTGAAAAAGGCCATGTGCCATCCCGGCGCGCTGGGAAAGCAGTGGCGCGCGAGACCCGGACAAACACTGCTTGTGCCAAGCAGTGACACACCTTCCGAACCAATGATCCGTCTTTCAGCAGGCTGCCAGCCTCCTGCCTCCATGAAACGTCCGGCATGACAACTGCCGAACGAGCGTCAGCGTTCTCTCCTTCACGAAAGGCCCATTGAAAATGATTGAATCGTCCTCCACCACGCAGGAAATCACACTTAAGGTCAGCGAGTCGACGGGCAAGGACGTGGGACGAGGACTCGCACGGATCGATCCGGCCGACATGACTCGGCTTGGGCTGGACGTCGGCGACATGGTCGAAGTGGTGGGACAGAAGACGACCGTCTGCAAGCTCCTCCCCACGTTCAAGGAGCATCGCGGCAAGGGACGCCTGCAAATCGACGGGATCGCCCGCGAGAACGCCGGCGCAGGGCTCGGCGAGTCCGCCGTGGTCCGCCCGGCTGAAGTCAAACCGGCCGTCGAGGTCGTTCTCGATCCTCAGGGATACAGTCCGTCTAACCGTGACCTGGAGTACATCGGCAGCCGCTTGGACGGTTTGCCGCTGGTCGCCGGCAACCGCATCCGGGCCACGCTGTTCGGCAACCGCTACGCCGATTTTCTCGTGAAAAGCACGGCACCAGAAGGGCCAGTCGTGATCGCTTCCGACACGGTTCTGAAGATCGGCAGACCGCGCAAGACCGACGGCCAGCCGGTTACCTCGGCACCCGCGCTCTCCTACGAAGACATCGGAGGTCTGAAACGTCAGTTGGAGCGAGTCCGCGAAATCGTCGAGCTTCCGCTGAAATATCCCGAACTGTTCGACCGCCTGGGCATCGAAGCGCCCAAGGGCGTCTTGCTGCTTGGTCCTCCAGGCTGCGGCAAGACGCTCATTGCCCGGGCAGTGGCCCACGAAACCGAAGCCAACTTCTACGCCGTCAACGGCCCGGAGATCATTCACAAGTTCTATGGCGAGAGCGAAGCTCACCTGCGGAAGATCTTCGACGAGGCCACCCGCCGGGGACCGAGTATCATCTTCCTCGACGAGATCGACGCTATTGCCCCGCGACGCGAGCGCGCGGTGGGCGACGTCGAGAAGCGGGTCGTGGCACAACTGTTGGCCCTGATGGACGGGCTCTCAGGACGGCAACACGTCATCGTCCTGGCGGCTACCAACCTACCTAACTTGTTAGATCCCGCCCTGCGCCGGCCCGGGCGTTTCGACCGCGAAATCTCCATCCCGATCCCCGATCAGCACGGCCGCGAAGAAATCCTCGAAATCCACAGCCGTGGAATGCCGTTGGCCGAGGGCGTCGATCTGGCACGACTGGCGGCCATCACACACGGTTTTGTCGGTGCCGATCTGGAGGCCGTCTGCCGCGAGGCGGGCATGAACGCCCTGCGACGAATACTGCCCCAGGTCGATTTCTCCCAACAGCATATCCCCTACGAAGTCCTGGCTCAACTGGAGGTCAATTCGAGTGATTTCCAGGACGCGCTTCACGAAGTCGAGCCGTCGGCCATCCGTGAGGTCTTTGTCGAGGTCCCCGACGTAAGCTGGGACGACGTCGGCGGCCTGGAAGACGTCAAGCACCGGCTGCGCGAAGCGATCGAGTGGCCCATGAAATACGCGGCCCTGTTCGATTCCTTCCGCCTCAAACCGCCCAAGGGAATGCTCCTTTCGGGTCCGCCCGGTTGCGGGAAAACGCTGATTGCGAAAGCCCTGGCGGCCGAGACCGAAGTGAACTTCATCGCCGTCAAGGGGCCCGAATTGATGTCGATGTACGTGGGCGAGTCGGAACGCGGCGTGCGCGAGGTCTTCCATAAGGGACGCCAGGCGGCGCCGTGCATCATCTTTTTCGACGAAATCGATGCCCTGGCGTCGACCCGGGCCAGCGGCGGCCGTGAAGATTCCGGCGTGGGCGGACGAGTTCTCAGCCAACTGCTGACCGAACTGGACGGCATTGAGGAACTCAAGGGAGTCCTGGTGCTGGCAGCGACCAATCGCATCGACCTGCTCGATCCGGCCCTGTTACGCCCGGGCCGATTCGACATGCAAGTGGACCTGCCTTTGCCCGACCGGGCTGCTCGCGAGAAGATCTTCGAGGTCCACTTGCGCGATCGGCCGGTCGCTCGCAAGGTGACGCTTTCATGGCTGGCTGAGGAGACCGACGGCTTCACGGGCGCCGAGATCGAGGGCGTGTGCCATCGCACGATGATGGAGGCAATCGCCGTGCGGATCGAAGCCTCGCCCGACGGGCCGGACACCAAGGGCTTGGAAATCAGTCGCGAAGACTTTCAGAAGGCGATCAGGGAAATTGCTCCCCGATCGGCACGTGTTGAACATGAGTGACGAACACTAAACTGCCTGGGGACTGTCCTGTTTTTCGGCCAACACGCTCGGCCAGTCGATACCAGTTTGACCGAAAAACGGGACTGTCCCCTTCCGGAAATCCAAACATGAGTGACGAACACTACTACCAGTATGCGTTTTCCCAGGCGGACTGTCGAGTGGAAGGGATCGGTCCTGGAGTCGATCCTCGCTTCGAGGTCGAATTGATTCCCACCGGGCCGATCGCCGCAGTAGCCAGCCGTATCGGATTGGACCAGTTCGACGTGGAGAAACTCCAGGGCGAAACGGCCGAAAACATTCGTTGGTTGAATGAGGTGGCCGTTCGGCATAACGACATCATCCGCCAAGCCGCCGAGAGTTCGCCCGTGCTGCCGCTGCGACTGGGAACCATCTTCCAGTCGAAAGAGTCGTTGCTGGCGGCCGTGACTCACTGCCAGGCGGCCGTCGCCGACTTCCTGCAAGCCTTGGGCGATCGGCAAGAATGGGCCGTGAAGCTCTACGTCGAGGAGCAGGCGACCGACCGGACCGCCGATCGCACCGGTCCGCTTCCTCCGAATGATGCTTCCACGGCCGGAGCGGAGTACCTCAAACGAAGAGGCGCCGAACTTCGACGCCACCGTGAGATGCAAACCGAACTGCAACGGGAAATCATGGCCGTGGAGGACCGATTGGCAGCCGGAGCCGACCGTTTCCGTCGAGTCCGTCCTCTGCCCGGCACCCTGACCGGCCGCCGTGAAAGGATGGTTTTCAACGCCGCCTATCTTCTTCCTTCGGCGGAAGTGGAACCCTGGCTGGCCGCAGTCGAGCAAACGCGCGGCGCGATACAAGATAAGGGGCTGTTGCTGGAAGTGACCGGCCCCTGGCCACCTTACCATTTCTGTCCTGAATTGACCATGAGCGCGTCGGGAGGCACATGAAAGTGAAAACGCAAACGTCGACAGTACCGCTATACCCGGTGGGAATCGCCCGAAGTCAGGATATACCGACTGTGGCCGGGCAGACCCTGCTCGGGCAAGTTGCCGTGCGTTGGATTCTCGCGGAGGAACTGGCGTGCGCGGCAATCGATGCATCAGATGCTCCCCCTAAGCCCCTGGAGCACGTCCTGGCGTTGGATGCCATCCATCGCTGGATTTCCGTGTTGCCGATACGATTCGGTACTTCAATGACCGACGAAGAGGGAATCTGTCGTTTGCTTCACCAGCAGCGTCAAGAACTGCTTGAGTGCCTGGACCGCGTCGAGGGCGCCTATGAAATGGGCCTGCGAATAACACCCTCAATATGCCAGCTCCCGGAGGTCGGCCCTCCGGCCAGAGTCTCCTTGCCGACAGACTACCTTGCTGGTCGCCGAGCCATTTATCAGCGTGAGGACCGGCTCAGCGGGCAAGCTGGCCGCACGACCGATCGCTACGTGCGAGGGCTCGACGGGCTGTACCGCCAGTGGCGCAATCTGGCGTCGTCTCTGCCAGACGTCATCCGACTGGCCTTTCTCGTCGAGCGAGACCGCGTAGGACTGTTTCGAGAGCGTCTGAAGGTCCTGCACGACGCAAAACAAGGCGAACTGTGCGAGTTGCTAGGTCCCTGGCCCCCCTACAGCTTCGTCTGACTGCTAACCGGACTCTTGCAATGGTCCGCTGCTAATCGAGAGTGATCACCTGGATGTCGGTCGACTGCAACTCGTCGAACCGGTGCAACGCACCGAGAAACAGCAGGCCCGTTTCGCCCTCTTGCAGTGTTTCCTCGATCCGTACTGCAATGAACCGGTCGCGGGCCGCGAGCGGGTCGTCGGTCCGCATTTGCTCTTGTCCGGCTTGATCCGCGGCGGAGTGTTTTCCCAGTTTCCGCTTCTGCATCTCGTATTCTTCCATCAGCAATTGCGGATCCTCGCTTCCCTCCAACATGGCGCCCTGCTCGATGAGTTCCACGACCAACTGGTGGTTCGGACTTCCGGCCCGGGCGATTTCTCGAACAATCTTCTCTTCAAATCCGCAAATCGGCAGACCATCCTGATATATCCGCACACGCCGATAATCAAGATGCCGTGCCAGGACTTTCTCCCTGATGTGTTTCCAAAGCTCCTCCACGGCCTGCTTCTGTCGACCCCAGGCAGTTTCGCCGAGAACCTGGGCATAATGGGCCTGGACCGATTCGGCCAACGAACCCAACTCGGTGCTGGAGTGGATTATCGGAATGTGGATGAGTCGTCGCATTGTCATTGGACAGCCGGACCATGGAAGTGGTCCAAAACACAGACGCAGCCCCCCGTTTCTTGCCTTCGGTGGCTGCCCCTTCAGGCTTTAGCAGAACTGCATTGATATTTGCACTTGCCAATGACCGGTAGACCCGTATCGAAAGGTGTCAGATTCTACCCTCCCTGCGTCCGGCCGGGTGACTTGGCCACGGAAGATTGAAGAATCGCCATCCAGAAGTATAGCACCCTGGCGGTTACGAATCGCCGTGTCGTGGCGAGTTGGCTTGCAGAAAGGTACGCAACAGCAGAAATGCGCCGGCGTTACCCCAACGCCTTCAGAAGTCCAACCAGAGCAGTCCGTTCGTCCGGGGTCATTGCGACCAACAGACGGATGACTTCGAACAGCTGACTGCGGAGCCACAATACCCCAGCCAAAATTCACCGTCGGGTCTGCCGGGGCCGCCGCTACGATTTGGGAGCCAACCGGCAGGCTTGACCACCCATCAACGATCCGCTCTAATGCGGGCTCGTTTGGGGGGATTGTAACGACGGTGCGGTGCCTTGGACGAATATGATGATAAGGCATCGGATACGGGACTCCATAGCCGCCGCGCCTCGTAGAAGAAGTTCAATTGGCGTCCAGTCGCCCTGACTTAATTTAAGCCTTGACGCAGCAACGAGTTGCGTCAAGGCTTTTTTTGTGGTCCGACAAGAGCCAAATGCACGCTTCGGCGAATCGATCGCTTGAATCGATGAATCGATAGAGCGGTCGGGAGTGCTCTGTAGAAGACCTTTGAAAAGGGTGGCTGGGGCATAGCGCAGCGGTGCCCCAGATGGCCAAAAACTGGGGCTTCGCTTCGCTCAGCCGCCAGCCACCCCCTGTGCAAAACGGGGTTTTCTACAGAGCAGGTCGGGAGTCTTCGTTTTTGAGGTGATCACAACCGGCTGTTGGAAGCCGGCACGTATCGCTACGAGTACGACGAGGAAGGCAATCGGACCCTTCGGTTCGTCGGACAACCCGTCACAGGGCACCCAGGACGAACTGGACGCGTACGACACCGATATCACCGTCTACACAACTTGGGACCACCGCAACCGGCTCACGTCGGTGACCGACTACGCCATTTACGCAGACTACACGGGTGAAGACCCGACTTGGGCTTGTCGTTGGCCATCGCTTTTGCCCCCGCCTAAGTCCGACTCTGGATTGTGGGTGCGCAGACCGTCCACCCCTGGGGAGTCTCACGTTGCGAGAGAGACTGCTTCTGCAGAAAGGGCAGTGTACTTCTATGGCCCGTACGGCCTACCACTCAAACGGCTTTCGCCTAGGGTGTCTTCGCGGTTCTCCGTGGCAACTTCCCGAGAACGTTACTGGTTTTTCGCCGCTGTCGGACGGGCAGGATGCCTGTGGGACAGTGCTATGAGAAGACGAAGGCGGCTCTGCCCCTAGAATGGGCCATGTGAGCAATCCTCTCACAAGAACACGTTTTTCGGAAAAACCGGAAGAATGATCGTAAAACAAATGCTCATCGGCGACATATATATCTTTGGTGTAGCGAAGAGTTGGCTGGAAGAAACGAGACAAGGTTTGGGAGCAATCCCCCCATCACGGTGAGCATCGATATGAGTCTGGAGCAGGATCAGATCGTTCGGCTCCTGTTTGTACATCGAGCAAGAATCCTCGGCTACATCTGGTCCCTCGTTCGGGATTTCGACGTGGCGGAGGACGTCTTCCAGGAAGTGTCCGTGCTGGCCTTGAAGAAGGCGTCAACCATCCGGGATGAACAGCACCTGCACCATTGGGTTCGCGTCTCGGCACGATTGATCTCGTTGGCCACGATG
>CAZWWC010000196.1:0-8219 GCA_964637625.1 uncultured Planctomycetaceae bacterium | reverse complement strand
CCCTGCTCGTCCAGCGGCAAGGGTCGCAGTCCGCTGAGCACTTCCAGCTCGTCGCGCCGCCGGGCCTCTTCCAGATAGGCCGCCGAGCATTCCATCTCGGAAAGGTGCAGCGTGTCGGCGATCCAAAGCACTCGGGCCTCGGGCGGCTCGACCAGCCCGATCGTGCCCAGTGCGGCCTCGAGCATCTCGCGGTCGGTCTCGTAATCCAGCGCCGGCATCGCGGCGGCGATGTGGCCCGAGGTCAGCACGTTCAGCCGCGTGGCCTGCCAGTCGGCCTGGCGAATCATCCGCGAGCGGCAAAACTCGGCCATGCCGATCCCCAGGGCGTTGCCGCCGGTGGCCCGGCTCAGAGAGCGCACGGCGATCCGCCGCACTCGCGGCGTCTCATCGTCGGTGGCCGCGTGGTCGTTGAACTTCCGGCCCACGACGTTGCTGTCCATGCCCGTGCCGCTGATATCCTTGCCGATCCGATCGACCAGCAGAACGTCGACCTCTTCAAACGGCAGCCGGGCCATCAAGCGTCGGGCCAGCCCCAGCAGCTCTCTCTCCCGCGGCTCGAAATCCTCGGGCCGAATCGCTTCGATCCGGGCCGTTTGCTCATAGCCGTTTTCAACGATCGCCAGCCCGGCCACGATGCGGCAGCGCCGGAGCACTTCGCCGGCCGCGCTGCGGATGATCTGGGCGAAGCTGTATTGTTGGATCGCCCGATGGTAGATGTTCGCCCCCTCGCGATTGCCCAGCCCGATGAGCATCATTTTCATCAGGCCGCTTTCGATCGGTCCGACGAACATCGTGTGGGGCTTGACGCGGTTGCAGATTAAAACGTGATCGGCCTCAAACGCATTTCGGTCGAAGTGGATGGGGATGCCTTCCGGCGTCCGGCAGACGACCACCGTCTGTTGGCCGCTGCGGATGGGACAACCGACCGTCGCCTCGCTCGCGCCATAGGACTCGATCAGCCGGCGCTGACCTTCGGCCGTGGCACCCCCGTGGCTGCCCATCGCCGGAACCAGAAACACTTCGGCGCCGAGCCGGCGAAGATGGGTAACCGCGGCGCCAAGGATCTCGGCCAGATTGGCAATGCCCCGGCTACCTACCGTGACGGCCACCGTCTGGCCGGGCTGGATCTTCAAGCCGAGCCCGAGTCGGGCCAGTTGGCCCTCGACCTCGGCCGGTACGTCGGCCAGCCGCGCCGGATCGAAATGCTGACCGAGGCGGAAGAATTCCGGAAACTGCGTCATGGTCAACACCTGGCAGACCAAAGAGGGGCAGTCCTGCTCTGTAGAAAAGGTTCCATCCCGAGTTGGGTGCCCGGGAATGAGCGCAGCGAAAGCCCGGTCTTTCACCCACTGGGCCACCGCTTCGCTATGGCCCAGGCACCCTCATGGGAAGTTTTCTACAGAACAGGACAGTTCCCAGTGAACAACAATGACATCTTATCGAGTGGTGTTGGCGGTGGCCATCCGTCTGGGTGCTAGGCGACAGGCCCAATTCCCGTAGACAACCCATTTTCTGAGTTGGGCCGGCCTCGATCGCTGGGGGCAATCGATCTGGTCTCTTCCCCCATTCTGCCGTTAGAATACCTCACCCACTCAGCTCACGGAGGTGCCCCATGTTCTCCTCTTCTCTCTCCCAAAGCAAGAGGCGTCGGCAATGGTCCTCGGCGACCGACCGGCACTCGCCGGACGATGAGTTTCAAGGTAAGCAGCGGCAGCGCGCCGCCCGGCCAGCACGTCGCCGCCGGTGGCTTGTCCTCACGGTGGTTCTTCTGACGGTGCTCGTCTGGTCGCTTCCCATGGTGGTGGCGCACAGCCCGCTGTTGAACTGGGTTGTGTCCCTGGCAACCGGCGACTTGAACGGCCGCGCCACGCTGCAATCCGCCTCGCTCGGCTGGTTCTCGCCGGTTCGCGCCTCCGGGCTGCAAATCCACGACGAGCAAGGCAACTTGGTCGTCGACTTGCCCAAGGCCGCCGGCGACACGTCGCTGTGGAACCTGGCGTTGAATCCCAGACGCCTCGGAACCTTCACGTTGGAAAAACCGACGATCCACGTCGTGCTCGGTCCCGACGGCAGCAACATCGAGGAGTTGATCGCCAACTATCTCACCGGACGGAGCGGCAAGCCGGTCGCCGTCAAGTTGGAAGTCATCGACGCGACGATCCACGTTCAAGACCACACCACGGGGCAAAGCTCGCGCATTGAGAAATTCAATCTGTCGCTGAGCACGTCGGACAGAGAAGACGGGCCGATCGTCTTGACGGCCTCCGGCATCGTGCCCCAGAAGGCCCGCCCCGGCGAGTTTGCCGTCAAGCTGGAGAAGGACGAGGACTATCGGCTGGAGTTTCGGGCAACCGGGCTGGAACTGGCGCACCTTAACTCGCTCTTGGAGAGATTCTCGCCCGGAACCCGACTGGCAGGCCGGCTCGACACGACGAAGGCCACGACGGTCGACTGCCGCTGGGGTGGCCAATCCAGCGGAGCCGACGGCTCGCTCGTGCGACTGGCGGCTCATCTCAACGTCAACGATTTCGTCCTGGCCTGCCCTCAACTGGGCGGCGATCGGATCCGGCTGGCCGCGCTGGCGGCCGAGGGCCAACTGGCCTTCGCCCAGGGCAAGATTCTCCTCGAGCGGGCCCATGTCGAGTCGGACGTCGGTCGAGTCTCGTTGGCCGGTAGCCTCGAACTGGCCGGCGCCGATCCGGGGCAAGTGCTCGACTCCCTGTTGAAACAGACGTTCGAAATCCAAGCCAACGTCGATTTGCCTCGCGCCGCGGCCATGCTGCCCGGCACGCTGCACGTCAACCGGCAGACCCAAATCACCGCGGGCCAGTTGAAGCTCGATTGGGCCAACCGCGGCGGCCCGCAGGGTATGGTCTGCCGGGGACACCTCGAAATGAGCAACCTGGCGGCCGTGCATCGTGGGCAGCCGCTTGTGTGGCAACAGCCGATCGTCGTCTCGCTGGACGCTCGGCAGACCGCCGCGGGGCCGGTCGTCGATCGGTTGCATTGCCGGTCGTCCTTTCTCACGCTCGAAGCCGCCGGAAGCCGCCAGAACCTGACCGCGTTTGTCCAATTCGATCTCGACCGCCTGGCCCGGCAACTCGACGGGTTTGTCGATCTGGGTGGGCTGCAAGTCGCCGGCAGCGGCTCGGCCAACCTCGACTGTGTCTGTGACCAGCAAAACCGCTTCCGCGCCGATGCCGATCTCCGCATTCGCGACTTCCGGTTGGCCTGGCCCGGCCGGCAGCCCTGGCAGGAGGACAACCTCGTGGCCGCGCTTTCGGCCACCGGCACGACCGATTTCGGCGCCGGGGGCCGGATCGATTCGGCCAAGCTCGACGTCAAGGCCGGCACGGAACACCTCATGGTGCATCTCACCGAGCCGGTCACCGAGTGGAAACCCAGTGGGCCCTGGCCGCTGGCCGTCGACGCGCAGGGCAACTTGGAGCGCTGCGCCGCCCGGGCCAAGGCGTGGAATCTGCTCGAAGGCTGGGACGCGGCCGGGCGGTTTCGCTTGACGGCCAAGATAGTCGGCTCCGGCACGGACGTCGAGCTGCGCGAAGCCGGGTTGTCGCTTGAAGGGCTGCGTCTTGTCGGTGGAGGGCTGAACGTCGTCGAGCCGACGGCCCGGCTTGCCCTGGCCGGCCGTTATGACCATGCCGCGCGGCGCCTCGTGCTGGGCCAGGCGAAGCTCGAGTCCGGCACCCTGGCGATCGAGGCCGGCAACGTCATCGCCGCAATGCCCGGCGACGGGCCTATCGAACTGTCGGGCAACGTGGCCTATGGCGGCAACCTGGCGCGGCTGCAAAGTTGGATTACTTCACCCGGTGCGAGGCCCACTTGGCAGGCGCACGGCCAGTTGCAAGGCAAGGGCCAACTGACCCAGGCAGCCGAGGTGATCAGCGGGCGGCTCGACGCGACCGTTACTAATCTCTTGCTTCAAAGCGCCACGGGCAAGCAGTTCCAGGAACCCGAAGCACGACTGATCGTCCGGGGCAGCTACGAGCGCCCGTCGCGGCAATTGAAACTCGATGAAATCCTCGTGGCAACCAGTGCGGTGGGTGTGCGTGGGTCGGGCAACGTCGATCGGTTGGGCCGGGACACGACGCTCGATCTGGCCGGCCAGCTCGGGTACGACTGGCAACGGCTTATGCCTCTGTTGCGGCCTTACGTGGGTGACGGCCTGGTCGTCGCCGGAGGGGGCAATCGGCCGTTGGCGCTCGGCGGTCCACTCGACCCGGCCAGCGCCGAGGCCACCGCCGCGGTCGATTGGTCGGGCGCCAACGTTTACGGATTTCGTGTTGGGCCGGGCGAGTTGAAAATGCGTCTGGCCCGGGGGCTCCTGCAATGCGACCCGCTCGATCTGCACCTCAGCGAAGGCCGCCTGCGCGCCCGCCCTCGCGTTCGCCTGGCGCCGGCGCCGGCCGAATTGACGGTCGAGCCCGGCCCGATCGTGCAGAACGTACGGATCAATCCCGAGATGTGTGCCCGAGGGCTGCAATACATCGCGCCGGTCTTGGCCGGCGTGGCCACGGCCGAGGGTCGATTTTCCATCGCCCTGGATCAGTGCCGCATCCGGCTCGACGATCCGGCGCAAAGCCGGCTGGCCGGCCGGCTGACCGTCCATTCGATCGAAGTGGGCCCGGGCACGCTGGTCCGGGAGCTGGCGATTCTGCTCAATCGGGCCGTGCCCGCCAAGCTCCAGCGCGAGTCGGTCATCGAGTTTCACATGGCCGACGGTCGGGTCCATCACAAGGGGCTCGAGTTGATCTTTCCCGAGCTGACCGTCCGCACCCGCGGCTCGGTCGGCCTGGACCAAAGTCTGTCATTGGTGGCCGAGATGCCCATTCCGCCCAAGTGGCTCGTCGGCCACCGGCTACTCGACGACGCATTTCGCAACGAGAAGCTTCAGGTGCCTATCCGCGGCACGCTCAGCCGGCCGCAAATCGACCGTCGCAAGTTGGATGAGTACAACCGCAGACTGATCGGCAAGGCGGCACAAAACGCCCTGGAAAACGAACTGAACCGCCAGCTCGACCGGCTGTTCAAACCGAAACGGTAGATTCGTGGGAACCACAGATGAACACAGATAAACACAGATGAATGAGACGGATTCAGGGGTGGCTAGGGTCCCGGCGCGCCGGGATGCCCCATTGCAGGAATTAGAGACCATCTCAAGACGCAGTTCATGGTTGTCATCCTGAGCGAAGCGAAGGATCTCGAAGCGAAGCATCTCAAGTCTTTCAGTGTCAGAGAGATCCTTCGCTTCGCTCAGGATGACAGACAAAGGCCAAAAGGAATTCTGGGATAGTCTCTTGGTACTCACCTCGATGTCAACAGTCCGTGCGCAGCACACCTTATCTCATCTGTGTTCATCTGTGTGTATCTGTGGTTCCACATCCCATTTGAGTCAGGCACAATGAAAATCATTCTTCTCGGCACGACCGGCTATCACCCGAACGACCGCCGCCACACGCCCTGCATGGTCCTGCCCACCTGCGGCGTGATGCTTGATGCGGGCACGGCCATGTATCGGGCAGGCCGCTACCTGCAGACCCCCGAGGTGGACATCTTCTTAACCCATGCCCATCTCGACCACGTCGTCGGCCTGACCTATTTGTTCGACGTCGTGCGCGACTGTCCGCTGGACCGGATCAGGGTCCACGCCTTGGCCGAACATCTGGCGGCCTTGGACGAGCACCTGTTTTCGCCCGCGCTGTTTCCTAAGAAGCCGCCCTACGAGTCGTGTCCGCTCGGAGGCGAGGTCGCGCTGGCCGACGGCGGGCGGTTGACCCATTTCCCACTGGCGCACCAGGGCCGTGTGCTCGGTTTTCGGCTCGATTGGCCCGACCGGTCGATGGCCTACGTCACCGACACGACGGCCGAGCCCGAGGCGGACTACGTCAGAAGAATCGCCGGCGTGGATCTACTGTTGCACGAGTGCTACTACGGCGACGAGGGTGCGGCTTGGGCCCAGCAGACGGGCCACAGCTCAACGAGCCAGGTCGCCCGGGTAGCAGAAAAGGCCGGCGTCGGTCGGCTGGTGCTCATCCACATCAACCCCCGCTCGGTCGAAAACGATCCCATCGGCCTGGAGACCGCGCGAGCCATCTTTCCCGACACTGAAATCGGCGAAGACCTGATGGAGTTGGAATTCTGAGGTTCTGCTGGAAAACCACCTCGGGGGTGCCACTGCTGGCTTGCCCAGCAGTGCCGAGTCTCGGCCTGCCGGAAACCAGAAAAGCCCACCTGATCTGGGGAAGCGGCCCCGACGCGCCTGTTGACATTGGAGCATCCAACCGCCAAGATTCGTATAGGTGAGATAGCTTCTATTGGCTTTGAATCCGGCCAAGGGGCATGTGTCCTATCGTGCTGCGATCCGTAGCATTTCCGTTGTTGTGACGATCCACAGAGTCAACGGTCAACCAGCGAGTTCGGCAAACGCGTCGTCTGACGACTGGACCAGGAGCATCCAACGATGCCCGCTCAATGGTATGTCAACTCCGCCGGGAGAGAATATGGGCCGTTCTCAGCTCAACAATTGATGGCGCTTGCGCAGCAGGGCCGCGTCACTCGCAACTCAAAGATTCGTCACCAAGACGACACCCGTTGGATTCCGGCGTCTAAGTTCAAGGGCTTGTTTCCCGCAGATGTAGCGTCTAAACCAGCGCGTCCACAGCTAGCCAACTCCACTCAACGGGCAACATCAGACACCGTTCAGAAAGGGGACGCTCAAGGCAGCACACCTGCAAGCATGCCACTATACTTGTGGGGTATCATCGGCGCGACTGGCATGTTCCTTGTTTGTTTGCTGTGCTATGCCGTGTTTTTCGCCTCCGACAAGGATGAGTCGATTGCCAATACAACGATCGAAGAAACCATCACTCGCGTTGAACCATCCATCGCACTGATTAAGGGACGTTTCGCAAGTGGTAGTGGCTTCATCGTGAAGCCAAAGGTTCTGGTCACGAACAAGCACGTTGTCGCCGGCGAACTGTTGCGACACTTACAAGTTCATTTTCCATCGGCATCATCTGCCAAGCGTGGGCCGTGCGACGTGCAGTTGCTCTATATTGACCCACAACGAGATCTGGCTTTCCTGTCCGTTGACACAGACTTGCCTCCACTCGACATCGCTCCCAATTACACATTTCGTCGTGGTGAAGAGGTCCTGGTTATCGGGAATCCTGGAATAAGCGACGAACTCGTACTGGAAAATGCTATCAGTCGCGGTGTCATGAGCACAAAGGCGTCGATCAAAGGAAAGGATTACTATCAGCTTGGCATTGCTATCAATCCAGGGAACTCTGGCGGTCCTGTGCTCGATATGGACGGCCGTGTAATCGCAGTAGTTACGCTGAAGGCCGCCATGAAGGAAGGCCTCGGGTTTTCAATACCGATAGAAAACTTGCACTCCGCTCTGGCTGCAATGGCTAAGTCCAGCGAACAGAAAATCGCAGTACTACGTTCGCAACACCGAGCCAGAGTAGTCTTCCAGTATGTCGGTCTCACGGGGGCTTTCTATAAGACGGGCATGGGCATGTACACTGAAGCCATGAACAACGCCATCGTTGCGGGTCGCCGTGCCGATACTGGTTTAAGTCAAGTACGAGAAGACATTCAAGACAAGCTGTCTCTTTTCGATCAAGTCTTCATCGACGATATCCAGAAGGAGCTTACCCTTATCAGTACAGACGAGAATCTACCTGAATCTACACGCCAACGTTTCGTCGATCTCTGGACAAACTACTTGGAAATGAGGAGCTATGTCCAGAATCCTCGTGGCAGTTACATCACTTACTGCCAGAAATATCATGAACTTGGGGACACCCACGATCGGCTCTCTGAGGGCTTGAAATTGCTGCTCGGAGTCGAATCCGTTGACTAGGCAAGCCATTATGCTTTCATGAGGGTGTGGCTAAGGAGGTTGTGCCGCACGTGCCATGCCCATTCCGGCCCGCCAGGACGTAGGCATGCTCTTCAGCCCAGTCAAAAGCCAAGCGAAGCGTGATTTCTAAATCTGCTCTCTGCCGACTACCCGCTGCCTGCTGCCCGCCACTACGGAGCCAAGAGTTTCGCCATTAAGAACTCATTCAGATTCTTGTACTTCTTCGGCTTCGAGACGCCCTTGATCTCGAGGTGGCACTCGTGACCCAGCCGGTCCGCCTTCTCTTTCATCTTCACCCCATAAACGGGATGGTGGATTCCGTGGCTGATGT
>CAZWWC010000195.1:0-8233 GCA_964637625.1 uncultured Planctomycetaceae bacterium | reverse complement strand
GGCTGCCCAGCACGCCCTTCTCGGCGTCGAGATTCTGCGGCGGCAGCCGGTCGAGAATGTCACCGGAGCCGGCCGCATGCGGAGTATCGACACGTGAAGAAGCAGCCATGGCGGTATGTTAAGCCTGCAAAAATCGGTTGTTCTGGCAAGCGTTGTCTCAAGTGGCACCGCCGCCCGAGGCAGATCATCTTAGAGGGCAGGGCTAAGGCTGGCAACCACCACCGGCCGGGAGTGGTGTCCTACGAGTGTATGGCCACCAGGTGATACTACGGCTCGCAGCAGCAGTTGCCTGACGACGCATTTTGGGAGTGCCCATAAACGTTGAAGGAGAGCGAAGCGAGTTCTGCAAATGGTATCTGCGTCACGCATTTCTCATTACGTAAACGTCCACCCCATCCACCCCGCTTTGTGGGGCAAGCCAAACCAACGCCCCACGCGCGTGGTCGCTCAGAGATTCCCCACGTCGGAGGTATGCCAATACTGTATGTTTGGAAGAACCGGTGTATGCGTTATACTTTATCTTGTAAACGAATCTTCAAGCGCGTTTGTACAAATGGACGACTTGACATATATCAAATACCGCGGTAGACTGCACAATGCCTGGAGGGAACTTGGAGCGATATTTGTATGCCTGGGGGTGATTCTATGCCACCCCTGAGGGACCACGAAATCCTCCAGAAATTTCGCAATGCTTTTCAGTATGCAACTAGTGGAGGCGTCACCTGGAAGCAGGTTCCAGCGGAGTGGATTCGCAAAGAGCTAGAAGGCGTCACAACCAAAGCAATTAACGAGCTATTGCTGGAGCACGTAAGAGGTGGTGGGGAGATTAAACAGGTCAGCGAGACAAGGGAAGGATGGAAACACTATCAGTATCACTACGATTTTATTATCACTGTGGACGACAAGCGAATCTATGTTGAGACGACTATGCATGATACCAAGATGGGGCCGACTGTGACGGTAGTAAACGTTCACTATTCTTGCACTTAACAGCGAGACACACCATGAGTCACAGCGATCGTCTTTTCCCACGGCCGTGCTCTGATTGCGGAAAGATTGAGGTCCTACCGTCGACCATTGCTTACGAAACGGATGTAAAGCATGACGGACGCCTTCATCATATCCACATTCCTTGCCTCAAGGTGCTGCAATGCGGGAGCTGCCAAGAGGTTTTTTTTGATTCTCAGACAGATGATCAGATTTCTCAGGCATTGCGAGAAGCATTGTCCCTTTTGTCGCCAAAGGAGATTCATGACCGTCTAGCGTTTCTTGGATTGACCCAGCGAGCATTTGCTGAGCAAATTCGAGTTGCGGAAGCGACCGTTTCGCGTTGGCTGAGCGGTGCTTATATCCAGTCTGCTTCCTCAGATGTTTTGATGCGAATGTTCTTTGAGCGAGAAGAAGCTAAACGAGCAGCCAATAGTATCAGTCCAGTTACGATTCCTGACGGAGAACTCAGTCCGTGGCCATGGACAGCGAGCCCGTATAGCGTCTGGCCAACAATTACAGCAACGCCGCTTAGGTTTGACAATGTCCTAGCTGAACTACCACTAGACCTAGCTGCATGATATCATGGAAACTGCTCCTAGTCGTGAAGTCCCACCAAAGCAACCGTCTTTGTTTGATCTGTCGATTACGATTGCGCCGTTTGCTCACATAAAGCAAATTCGACTAGTGGAATCGACGATTTCGTCGAAGTCGAATACTGTTGCAGAGCCGGCAAAACTGCATCACAGCTTCGACGCAAAGTCCATTCTGAATTCTGACGAAAGATCGCTTGTCGTTCGTTCGTTTCTGACTGTCTCTGCCAGCGATTTTCTGGAGATTAGTGCCGAGTTTTGTCTAGAATACAGCATCGACAGCGGAGTTCCAATCACCGATGAAATTGTCGCGGCATTTGGAAGGATGAACGGCGTTCACAATGTCTGGCCTTATTGGAGAGAATATGTCCAGTCCATAAGCATGAGAGCAGGATTACCTCCAATGACGCTTCCCCTCATGACTGGGACATCCATGCTTGCGTACTATACCGAGAAGGACCGGTCTGTTGCTTCCGGGGGCGAACTGGATTCGACCGGGCAGTTTGAAGTGTAAGTGGCGTGCCGTGGTTGGTCAGCGGGCCACGTTAAAAGCTGACCATAATTTTCAATTGCCAAGCCTAGCTTAGCAATGGCTGCCTAAAGAAAGGCAACCCCGGCCGAGGGCTTTTGCCGGAGAGGCCCAAAGGCTGGTCATCTAATTCCGGATCGTCCCGGGTCGCTGCCGGCCACGCCCGGGATTAAACAAGCTGCCGACTAGCCCGCGCGGCACCCCGTCGGTTGGGGATCGCGTGGGCGAAGACTCAAATGATCCGACTACGCACGTAGAAGCTTGCATGGAAATGTCGCGGGACGCGGGTTCGATTCCCGCCGCCTCCATTCGACTCGCGTGGGCTTGCGCCCACGCTCGCTCATGGCAAGCCATTGTCCTGAGCGAGCTTTAGCGAGCCGAAGGACAAGCCGTCTTGCGAAAGGGTGAGAGCCTGCATTGGCTGGGGACGAGCGAGTCGAATGTCCAGAGCGAGCGTCAGCGAGTCGAAGGGCACTCTGCTTCCGACACAAACAGGGTTCGCATGAACGCGGCCGACCAGGGATTCTTTGTCTACATCCTGCGCTGCATCGATGGCAGCTACTACGTCGGCTCGACAACCGATGTTACCGCTCGCGTCGAGGCCCACAACGCCGGCCGTGGTCCGCGGTTCACCGCATGTCGCCGTCCAGTCACACTCGTCTACCACGAGCCGTTCGACACTTTCAAACAGGCTCGCCAACGCGAGATGTAGATCAAGAAGTGGTCGCGAGGCAAGAAGGAGGCCCTGATTGGCGGTGACAAGCAGCGACTGCACGACCTGAGCCGCAGACGGTCTTAATCGCTCGGTTACCCCTTCGCCGAGCGGCATCTCTGGTGAGCTAAGCGTGCCGCGCTCGTACCCTGCCGCGCGGCTACTTTGCGATGTCACTCTTCTTGTGTCCCTTCCGACGCTGAGGGCGCTTTCCGGGCGCGCTGGGAGTGGAGGAACTGCTCTTGGGCCTGCCGATCGGCGCGAAACGCCTCCAGGCCCTTGTGCCAGTTGAGTTGCAGACGCATGTCCGTGGCGTTGACGTACGTGGTGTCGGTCAGCGCGACCAGCTTCTCGTAGATCGCGACCGATTGCCGAAGATGTTCGCGCAGCTCCTGTGCGTACTTTTCCTGGCCGGTCTTCTGGAAAGCGCGTTTGGCGACGGCCGCGAGCACTTTTTCACGCCACGCCTTCGCCACGAGGACCAGGGCCCGGCTGTCGGTGACGAATCGGGCCGCTTCCTCTTGATTCTTCGTGGCGGCCGCGCGGGCCGGCTCCGCCAGATGAAGGCCCTCCTCGGCCATTTCCACCAGCAGCGCGGCGACCCGATCGGGAGTCATCGCGTTGGTGACCGCCTGCCCGGCCGCGAGCTTCTCGGCATACGTCGCGACCGGCATCGGGATGCGATTGGTCAGCTCGGGCAGATTGTACTTCTTCTTGTAGCGATCGAAGAAATAGGAATCCACCGGCCGGGCCGGGTAGTCCGCATCGCATTTCTTTGTGTCCAGAATCGCGTCGACCTTCTGTTCCTTCCCGATCGCGGTGGGATAGTAGTTCATGTTCCGCACGTGGGTAAGGTTCTGGAGGCCCGGCAGCACGGGACCGGTGACGTTGTACCACTCAAGCAGCGATTCTCCGGCGCGCTTGCTCCCGAATTGCTCGCCCAACCGCGTCGTCCAGTAGGCCCTCTCCGCATTCTCGGGCCGATTGACCTTCCAGAGGTAGCGGCCCACCGCTTCGAGCCAGATGGCGTCGCGCTCGAAGGTGAGCAGTTTCGGCCCCTCAGGCCAGAAATCGGACTGTTCCGGTTCGAGCTTGTCCAAGGCGTAAGGCCAGCGCCAACTCACCATGCCGTAGACCTCGGCCCCGTCCAGCCCGATCTTCTTCCACTCGCCTACCATTTCCCGAATGTACAGGGGACTTCCCCAGCGAAACGGTTTGACGTCGGCGATCTCATGCAAGTTGACGATGTGCTTCTTGGCGACGTTTTTCCACTTCGCATGGCGCGGGTTGGGAACGGGGCTGACGATCATCTCGACGTTGTGCTTCAGTTCTGTATACAGGTTGTCATACTGCCCGACGCAGATCTGTTTGAAGCGCTTCGCGTCGAGGGTCCAGTCGCGGACGACGACTGGCGGATTCTTTCCGCTCCGCCGGGCGGCGGCGATGATCACGTCGCGAATCCACTCCGGCTGGTACTTCGACCGCAGCGCTTCGCCCGGGCAGACGTAGAGCCCGACCGAATCGAACTCGGTCAAAAACCGCTGGAGGCTGTAGCGCACGAATCGGGCGGCAAACTCGTTCGGCTTCCGATAGCGCACGGGGATGCCCCGGGCCTTGGCCAGCGGCTTGGGCAGATGGATCTGATAAAAATGCAACAGCACGCTGATATTCCGCCGGGCACACTCGCGCGTGAACCAACGGAATTGCTCCTGGTTGCGGGCGAGCTGCTCCGGGCTGAGATCCGTCGCGTCGGGGTACTCGGGCATCGACACGATGCTCGGAAAGAGATGACCGCTCCAAAGGAATATCGTGTTGAAGCGGTTGGCAAACAGGTAGTCGAGGTACTTCGTCAGAAGTGGGCGATCGTAGAACCAGGGGAACTCCCCGGGCTCAAGCTGGTAATCGTAGCTGCCGTCCTTCATGAGAAAGAGCACGGTGCCGCGAAGTTCAAAATCGGGCTTTTCCACTCCGGCCGAAAGCGTCTGCGGCGAAGCAAGCCACTGCTGCACCCCGTAGAGGACCCCGGCCGGACTGCCGCCGACGATTTCCGGGCGGGATCCCCGCGTTTGAATCGAGAAGGCTTCGGGGTGACCGAGCGACGCGTCGGTCTTAAGAAGCGGCCGCTTCGCTTCTGGAATCGGATCGAGCAGCCGGCGCGCGTGCTGCAGTCGCAGATCGTCGGCCGGCGCGCCCGGGGAGACCGTGGCCCATGCTCCTAGTGTTCTGTCACGAGAATATTTCAGAGGTGCCACGGGCATCTTGCCCGTGCCGTTGCCGCAGCACTGGCGAGACGCCAGTGGCACCCACCCGGAAAAACTAATATGACAGAGCACTAGCAAGACCCACAATAGGGTCGCCGTTGTGCAAACAGACCGGAAACAGCGTACGGTCATCGAAACCTCACTCGACCATGCCGGATTCAGGAGAGCATCTTGAGCACCTTCGCCCGCAACGGGTCCGGCAGCTGGCCGTCGAAGCAGTAGCGCATCGTCCGGAAGCCTTGGCGGAAAGCGGTCACTTTGTCGGCGACGGGCTTGTCGCTACGGATCGCTTCGGCCATCAAGGGGGCGAAGGCCTGGAAATCGGCCTCTTCCATTCCGAATCGGGTCATTTCCGCCACGCCCATGCGCAGCGCGGAAGAGCACGTGAAGCCTTGGTCGCCGGGGATCGCCTGATAGTTGACGATGATGTTGTTGTCTTCCAGCTTCTGGGCGATTTCGCAGCCATGGGCGTAGGTGACGTTCACGATGACCTGATGCGTTTCGGTGAAGTCGACGGCCGGATCCCCCTCGACGTGGAGCCCCTGGTCGCTTAAGGCGCGGGCGAAGGTCTTGGCGTTGGCGATGACCTGCCGCTGGTACTCGTCTTTGAAGGTGTTCATCTCGATGGCGGCCATGAGCAGCCCCAGGAGCGTGCCGAGGTGATGGTTGCTGACCATCCCGGGAAACGCCCGGCGGCGGATGGCTTTCCAGAGGTCGAACTGCGGAGCGTCCTCGGCGATGTTGCCGCCGATGATTCCCCGTTGCGTGCCGAAAAAGGTCTTGTGCGTCGAGCCGGTGACGATGTCCGCGCCCTCGCTGAAAGGCTGCTGGAAATGCGGCCCGACCAGCCCCAAGACGTGGGCCATGTCGTACATGATCACGGGCCGAGGCATCTTGCCTTTCAGCAGTTTTCGGATTTCGGCCACGGGCTCCGGGTGCAAGATCATGCTCTTGCCCAGGATCAAAAGTTCCGGGTCGAGGCGCTCCAGGAGCCGGGCCACGGCGTCCAGATCGATCCGATAGGGGTTATCCTCGCGGACGGGAAAAGCGACGACGGCGTACCGCTCGCTCACCGGATCCTTGGCCACGTAATCCCGCAAGGCGCCCATGGGCTGCGCGCTCAGGTGACCGCCCTTGGCGATATGGTTGTTCATCACCAGGCCGATGCGCTGCGGCTCGCGGCGGCGGTCGGTCCGGTTCCGGTAATCGACCATCGCGCCGAAAACCGTCGCGTTGGCCATTTGACCACTGACCAGCCGGGCTTCGACCAGCGGACATCCCAGGAACTCGGCCATTTCGGCCGCTAGGCGCTCCTCGACCCAGGCGATGAATTCCGTTCCCTGATAGTAGAACACGTCCTGCTCGAAGGCGGCCAGCAATTCCTTGTGTTCGGCATAGCGGCCGACGGGGTCGGAAACCTGGAGCATCCGGACCAGCGGCGAGGGCGTCATCTCCGACGGAATCAGGTTGACACAGCGGTGCTGACGCCACTGGTGGTTCTCCACGCTCTTTTGCAGCAGTTGCTCGGCCTTTTGGAGGCCTTTGGCGACGACGGGCCGTGGCTGGGGCTTCTGCCAGTCGGCCGGTATGGCGTGAAAATAGGGAGGCGCTTCGGACCGACCGTGCCATCGCACCGTTTTGCCCCTCACGCGGCGCCCGCGAATCGAGACTTCCACTTCTTGTTCCGGTCGTATCGTCGCGTCCAGATAGGCAAGGGCGATGCTCCGGTTCTCCGTTTCCTCGGTGATCTTCATGACCGCGCCCGTGCCGGTGAACTTCCAGTAGGGCGCCACGGTTCCGCTGGTGATGACGCCGACGCTGCTGCCGTCGAGGAAGACCTCGCTCCCGCGTCGGGCGACACCTCGATCGAGCAGGGCCAGCGGCCTGATCCGACGGGGCAGGATCTCCGAGGCCTCGCCGAGCCCCGCGCGGAGCTTCTGGACTTGCTTGAACTGTCGGGCCAGCGCACTTCGGCCGACGTAGTCGCCTTTTCGCCCGGAGAAACTGATCGCGATGCCGGCAATGGGGCAGGCGAAAGCGGGAATGGTCTGGCTTTGCGGATCGAGTCCGAATTCGTGTCCATGAAGCGGCAACCCCGCTTCGAGTCGCAAGGTGTCCCGCGCGCCCAGGCCGACCGGAACCACGCCCCGATTTCTACCCGCCTCGCAGAGCGCCGTCCAGACTTCCTCGGCCCGCTGGGCATCGAGAAACAACTCGAATCCGACCGGTTCACCCGTATAGCCGGTTCGTCCGACCAGGACTTTCGATCCGCCGAGCACGACCCCGGAAAGACGATTGCGGAATGGCTCCGGAAGGCTTCCTCCCTCGACCAGTTCGCCCAAGACTTGCCCGGAGAGCGGCCCCTGCAACGCAATCATCGCCATCTTCTCAGTGTGATCTTCAAGGGCGACGTCGTTGAACGTTCTCGCAAGGGGTTCAAGATGGTCCCAGTCGATTTCACGATTCGAGGCGTTGACCACCAGCACGTAGTCGTGCTCGCCGAAGCGGTAAAGGTAGGCGTCGTCGATCACGCCGCCCCGCTCATCGGGAATCAAGGTGTACTGTGCTTCCCAAGGCTCAATCGCCTCGACGTTACTGGAAAGGACGTGCTGCAGAAAAGGGACGGTGTCTTTTCCAGAGATTCGGAAACGCCCCATATGGCTGACGTCGAAGAGCCCTGCAAACTTGCGCGTCATCAGATGCTCGTTGAGGATGCCGCCGGGATATTGGATGGGCATGTCCCATCCGCCAAAATCAACCATTCGTGCTCCCTGGGCACGATGCCACGCATTCAGGGGCGTTTTGTTGTCAGAGACTGTGGTCATGGGACTTTCACAAGAAACAAAGCGGCTAGCCCGGATTTCTCACCACGGAGGACACGGAGGGCACGGAGACTACTGAAAAATGGATGTCGTGTGCGTGCAAAGCACGCACGACACCCATGACACCTTGTCGACAGGATGCAAGACGCGAAAATGTCAATCCAAGTCTTTCCTCCGTGTACTCCGTGTCCTCCGTGGTGAATTCTTTGGTGAGAAATGCGGACTAGAAAAACAAAGGGGACGCAACTGTCTGATTACGTCCCTCCACTCCCAAAAAGCTCCCCGACAAGGACTCGAACCTTGGACAAAGCGGTTAACAGCCGCTTGCT
>CAZWWC010000194.1:0-8242 GCA_964637625.1 uncultured Planctomycetaceae bacterium | reverse complement strand
TTCTGATCAACGGCCCCAAGAGCATCTATGCCGAACGTCGCGGAAAGATAGAGAAGACGAAGATCAGCTTCCGCGATAATAACCATCTCATGCAAATCATCGACCGGATTATTTCCAAAGTCGGCCGACGCGTGGATGAGACTTGCCCGATGGTCGACGCCCGAATGTTGGACGGTTCCCGTTTCAACGCGATCATTCCGCCGTTGGCGCTGGACGGCGCGGCGGTTTCCATCCGTCGTTTCGGCGCCAATCCGCTCAAATTGGAGGACCTGCTCAACCTCAGGGCCTTCACTCCCGAGATGGTCATGCTCTTGGAGGGCGCCATCAAGGCACGCTTGAATATCCTCATCTCCGGCGGGACGGGTTCCGGCAAAACGACACTGCTCAACACGCTTTCGAGCTTCATTCCCAACACCGACCGCATCATCACCATCGAGGATGCCGCGGAATTGCAGCTTCAGCAGGAACACGTGGTACGCCTGGAAACGCGACCTCCCAATATCGAGGGCAAGGGCGAAATAAGAGCCACGGACCTGGTCCGGAACGCCCTGCGTATGCGACCCGAACGCATTATCATCGGTGAGTGTCGCGGTCCCGAAACGCTGGACATGCTTCAGGCGATGAACACGGGCCACGAGGGTTCGCTGACCACGCTGCACGCCAACAGCCCGCGCGACGCGCTGGCCCGACTGGAAACCATGATCATGATGGCCGGCTTCGAGCTGCCGCTGAAAGCCATGCGTTCGCAAATCGCCAGCGCCGTCGATCTGATCGTCCAGACGAACCGCCTGCAAGGCGGCCCTCGCAAGATTACGTGCATCGCGGAAATCGTCGGCATGGAGCAGGACACCGTCGTGATGCAAGACATTTACCGTTTTGAGCAGGCAGGTATCGACGAATCGGGCCGGGCCTACGGGCAATTCGTGGCTACCGGCATCCGTCCCACCTTCATGAGTCGTCTCGAGTCGGCCGGCGTGCGGTTGCCCGCCAGTGCCTTCCGCGAACGTGTGATGATGGAGGACTGATTTGGGAGTAGTGACATGATATGACTTCCCCGGTGGCAAAAAACGCCCACCCTAGTACGGTCCATTTTTAACTGATCCCCAATCCCAGAAGACTGACCAAGACGTTCCTATGTCCCCATTACTGATTGGCATCGCTGCTTTTCTCGGCGTCTCCGCGCTGGTGGGCGCAGTCGCGCTGTTGTTGCGCGAGAGGCCCGGCAACAAGGTCGAAGATCGACTCGACATCATGACCGGCCAGGGCCCGTCCGTGGCCAAGGACAAACTGGCGGCTCAGGCCAGCGTGTTGACTCACCCGCTTGAGGAGGGTCCCCGTTTCTTCGAGAACCTGCTGAGTCGTTTCGGCAACCTCAGTCTATTGTTCGAGCAGGCCGACACGTCGATGACCGTCTTGCAATTGCTGATGATCTCGGGCTTGCTGGCTCTTGTCGGCGCCGGCGCAGGAGCAGCACTGGGGATCAACGCGCTGCTCATACCGGTGATCGTTCTGTTCATGGTCTCCTTGCCGCTTTTCTGGCTGATCATTCGGCGGCGTCGGCGACTGAAGGCCTTTGCCGTTCAGCTTCCCGACGCACTGGAAATGCTCGCCCGCTCGTTGCGTGCCGGGCAAAGCCTGGGGTCCGGTTTCGACGCGATCTCGCAAGAGATGAGTGCGCCGATCGGCGTCGAGTTTGGCCGCGTTTTCGAGGAACAGAACCTCGGTATTTCACTGGAAGAGTCGCTCAACGGTTTAGGTGAGCGCGTTCCCAACCTCGACCTGAGATTCTTCTGCACCGCCGTCATTCTCCAACGTCAAACCGGTGGCGATCTCGCCGAAATCCTGGACAAAATCGGCAGTCTGGTCCGGCAGCGATTCGTCATCTGGGGTCAGGTCCAATCGCTGACCGGCGAAGGCCGGCTCTCCGGCATCGTGCTGCTCGCACTGCCGGTCGTCCTGTTCCTTGTGGTCTACCAGATGAATCCCGATTACGTCATGGTGCTCTTTACCGATCCAATGGGCAAGAAGATGCTCATGTATGCGATCATCATGCAGATCCTCGGGGCATTGGTTATCCGGAAAATCGTCAATATCAAGGTTTAGTCCGCTGTGTTGCTTGCCGCCAGTCCGATCAATATCGAAACGTTGATTCCCTTCGCCGTGTTCAGTGCCATCGCGGCTCTAACCTGGTGGGTCCTCGATTGGGTCGCCGGTGGCCACACGCGCGCCACGGAACGCCTCGACGAGATGCGAAACCCCGGCGCACGCCGTGATCAAGAGTCGGCACTACCGAAACGAAAAGGCGAGAGAGTAACCAAAGTCATCGAGAGTGCCGCTCCCAGATTGGCCAAGCCCATGCAATCCCACGATCAGGCGGTGGTGGACAAGCTGAAGCTCCGATTGGCCAATGCCGGATTCCGTGGGGAATCGGCCAGCATGATTTTCCTCAGCTTGAGAACCATCGCCCTGTTCACGGGACTCTTCATCGCCGGCTCGATGTTGGCCGGCGCCGACCAAGTCAATAAAGCCGCGCTCATGAAGGCAGGCGTTATCGTCGCCATCATGTTCTTCCTGCCGTCGGTGGTCCTGTCGATTTTGGCACGAAGACGCCAACAAGCCATTTTTCTCGGTCTTCCCGACGCGCTCGACCTCATGGTCGTCTGCGTCGAAGCGGGGCTCGGACTCGACCAGGCCATGCGCAAAGTCTCCGAGGAAATGAAAAAAACCTATCCGATCGTTGCCTACGAATTCGGCCTGGCCAACTTCCAACTCCAGATGGGACGCCCTCGGAACGAAGTGCTCCACGAGCTGGGCGTCCGCACCGGAGTGGCCGACGTCCGCAGTCTTGCCGCCGTGCTCATCCAGGCGGATAAGTTCGGCTCGAGCATCGCCCAGGCCTTGCGTGTCCAGAGTGATTCCATGCGGACCCGACGTCGCCAATTGGCCGAGGAGAAGGCCGCCAAGACAGCCGTCAAGCTCATCTTCCCGCTCGTCATATTTATCTTCCCGGGCATCTTCGTCGTGTTGGTCGGTCCCGCCGCGGTCACGATGATCAAGGAGATGTTCCCCATGATGGAAGGAAAATAGGCAAACTGGGAAGACCCTATGAGTTCCAGCGGCATCTCATCGTGAATCGCGGACCCGTGTGCCGATACCGATTTCAGGCAGATCGGCCCGGCTTGCCCGCAAAGTACCTAGCTTCAAAGAGCTTCGTGCACCGCTCACACCATCGACGGCGAACCTACCTCCGTCATTTGCCAAGTGCCATATACCACGCTCAACAACTCCATCACATGGGGGAATCCAGCCATGTTCCTACGGTCCCTACCGATTGTCTTCGTTGTGTTCACACTTTCGGCGAGCACCGACGCGCCCGGGGCGGAGTCGATGGCCGGGCCCCGCTCATGCAGCCGACAGGTGGTCGGCGAAACGGTCGTCTGCGCTCCGTCGGCCAGGCCGGCTCCGATGGCCACGTTTTGGGCCAACAGTTACCTCGGCCGTTTCTGTTATGCAATAGCGCGGGACACAAAAAGGAACAATTGCTGGCCGGAATCGTTCTTGAAAGCCGATCGGCTGGCCGTCCGTGCGCCGTTTGTTCAGATGGTGGCCAACGGCTGGAGGCGTCAGAATACGCTGGGCGATTTCCACTTCGTCGCAGAGACCGGCAAGCTGAATCGAGCTGGCCAATTGAAGATCCGCAAGATCCTGTTGGAGGGCTTGCCGCAACATCGCTATCTTTATGTCCATCGGGCGGAACGGGCGAACGAAACGGCCGCCCGCGTTGCCTCGATCAGGCAATACGCGGCGCAAACGGTTCGGGACGGCAGCGTGGTCCAGGTCTTCGAGACGGACATTCCGGCTCCCGGCTGGCCGGCCCAGTGGGTCGATCTGATCGAGACCAAAACCATTGCCACCATGCCTGACCCACGGCTACCCAAGGCACAGGCCATGGACGAAGAACAGTAACCGCCTGGCTCTCGACGATCGCTTGCAGACCGGCGGCGCCCGCAGAGAGCGGAGCCGCCATTCTGCCTAGGCCACCCATTTGCCCAGGCCATACAGCCCTCACGGCCCGTAAATTCTCTCCAAGCCCCCGGTTCGATTGCAGCAGCACTCGCCACCCGGTCGATCAGTAAATAGAAGTAAGCTGCTATCGGTACGCTCGGATAGCCGGACGACCAGCGATTTTTCCTGGCTCGGGTGGTAATCGATGGACCACTCGTGATCCGAGATTGGCCTGCCCGAGTTCGCAACGCACTTCCGCAACGGGACAACAGTGTTGCCGTGGATGGATCGACCTTGGCGAGAACCAGACTATCACTGTTTTGGAGTAGAGGGAGGGATCAGGTGTTCAGGCCTTCTATCAACTGGGTGGTCTTGACGGCGGCGTGGATCTCGATGGCGACCATCGCTGACGCGCAAAGCCAAGATCTTCTGAAAAGAGGAGCCGAAGGACCCAAGTCGCGCTCGGGCCTGGCCGCCATGGGCGACTCCTTGTCGTCGGGGTTCAAGAAGGCCCTGAAACCTTTCGAAGCATTGACGACCGCCGACCCGGCGGATCCAACGCGACTCGCAACGCCGGCCAAACCCAGCGCCGAACTCCATATCGCCGTTGCCCGTAACCACGAAGATAGAGGACGTTTCCGTGAGGCAGAGATCCAATACCGCAAAGCGCTGAGAACCGCACCCAATTATCTTGACGGCATGCTCGGCTATGGGCAGTTTCTCGACCGACGAGGACGCCTCAAGGAAGCGATCGGACTGTATCATCGGGCCATCAAGGCCCATCCCGGCAATGCGCGCCCCTTGAACCATCTTGGTCTGTGCCTTGCCTCCCATGGCCTTCTCGATGAAGCCGTCTTTATGATCGAAGAAGCCGTTCGTCTGGAGCCCAAACGAGCCGTCTACCGCAACAACCTCGCGGCGGTTCTCGTCGAGAAGGGCAATAACAGGGCCGCGTTCGGACACCTTCGTGCCACGTGCGACGAGGCGACCGCCTACTACAACCTGGGCTATCTGCTGCAGAAGCGCGGCGACTCAGACGCGGCGATAAGGCACTTCGCCGTGGCGCTGGATCGCAACCCGAGATTCGAAGAAGCCCGAACCTGGCTCCAACATCTTCAGAAGACTGGCCCCGACATGCGACCCGGAGTTGCCCGAGTTGCGCGTCGCCAGGGTCCACGCGCCGGCGAGCAGACATCTCCCGTGCGGGAGAGATCGCCGGATCAATTCACGCCGCCCAGGGGAGCGGAACGTGGCGTCGCGCCGAGGTTTCCTCAACAAGACCGATCCATGTTGCAGCAACCGACCCACGCGACGGCTCCCGTTGCACGACCCAACCCGCTGCGGTTCACCTCGCCGTTGCCGGAGTGGAGCCAAGGGACACGTCCGAGCGCCGAATCGCGCGGACCGGAATACCCGCCGACCGGGCCGGCTGCGGTCTCTTCGCCGTCGGGCACGCGCAGCACGAATGTCGTCTATCCGCTGCCGCCGATCGAAGCCACGCCCCGCCATCGTTGATCGGTTGGGTCGGTCAATGCCCGTCGGTTTAGAAAAAGGGGACATTCTACTTTTTGAAAAAGTAGAATGTCCCCTTTTTCGCTTCCGGTCACCGTTGGCCCGCAAAGGGGTCTCGTGAGACGCAAGTCTGCACTGTCCTTCTGATTGGGCACGGTGACCGGTGAACAATACAATGTGCGACGAGCCTCGGCTCGGACGGCACGAATGGGTGACTACTAAATGCGCGATTTACGGGAATTGGCGAGTCGGGCATCCATGCCGGCCCGTTTCGGCGGATCCATCCGCCGACCAGGGCGCTCATTGCCGCCCCTGGACCCCGGCTAGCCTCTCTCCGTTCCGGTGTTTTGAATTCCAGGAAAACGGGGCCTTGACACGCCGGCGGTTATGGGCGACCCCTTTATTCCCCCTTATCCCCCCTCGACGAGTCGGAATTCCCCAAAGGAGACCGTTCCCTCACGAATGGCCATCCCAATCGCGCGAGACTCGGCGACTCCGGCGATAGGCGCGGGGCGTCATGCCCACCTCGCGTCGGAACGCCTTCGTGAAGTAGACCACGGATGCAAAACCGCTCAGGTGGGCAACCTGCTCGCTAAGTTTGTCCGTTTGGGCCAGCAGTGTCTTTGCGTGTCTGATCCGTACTCGCATGATCTCCGTCTTGGGGGCCCGCCGCAGGTGCTCGCGAAACCGTCGCTCCAAGACGCTCCGCGACACACCCACCGCTTCGGCCACCTCGTGTACGTCGATTCCCTTGCAAGCGAATTCGCCAATGTACCGCATTGCCTGAATCACGTCGGCGTCGGGAATGATCATCAGGTCGGTCGATTGGCGGACCGCCACGTGGCTTGGAGGAGTGTAAACGACGCCTTTGGGTTTCTTCCCCGCCATCTTCCGGTCCAGCAGACGCGCCGCTTCATACCCGATGCGCCGGGAGTCGAGGTCCAGACTGGACAACGTCGGCCGGACCGTCTCGCAGACCACCGGATCGTTGCTGATGCTGAGAATCGCGATCTCGTCCGGCACCGCCACGTCCAGTTCCCGGCACACGTCCAACAGACGCACCGCTTGCAGGTCGCCGGCCGTGTAGATGCCGATGGGGTGGGGCAAGGAACGAAGCCACTTGACCAATCGTGGCCGTTGACGCTCGTGCCACACGGGTATGGCCCGTTCCGAGGTCGCCGGCGGTGGATAGACGTGGCACTCATAGCCCTGCTCCCGCAACGCCTGGCAGAACCCCTGTTGGTGCGTCTCGGTCCACCATGTCTCGCCGTAGGTGAAGAAGCCGAATTGACGCAATCCGCAATTGAGCAAGTGCTCGACGGCCATGCGCCCCATCGCCGCGTCGTCGCACGTCACTTCGGCCGTGCCGATCCGCCGGTCGCCGAGCAACTCGACCAGGGGAAGCCCCGTGTTCCAGAGCATCTTCGCCAGCTTCATGTTGATCGTCCGGGTGATAATGCCTTGCCCTTGCCATTCCTTCAGCCATGGCGGCGGCAAGGGTTCCAAGCCCCGATCCTCGAATTGGAGCGACCAGGGACCGTTTTCCAGGGAGTACCGGGCTATCCCTTCCACGAGTCCCCGACCGTAGGCACGCGAGGTCTCGATCAGAAGCAGAATGTGCGGAATCCGTGAAAGTCGAGACATTGGTTCAGAGGCACTTGATCTTCGCGTCACTCGATTTCGCGAACGGGTCATCGCAGTCTACCTTCCAAGCTACGACCGCGGGCGCGTTCGACGCAAAATGACAAGAATTCGACGCATTTTATACCAGTTCTTCGGTTTATAATCAAGTCTGTTGAAAGCAGATTCCACGACTTTTCATTGTTCATCTAACGAGGCAACGATTCCTTTCTGTGGGTTCTAAGAAAGGAGAACCGACAAGCCGAGGTGGCGTCAACAGACCAGGTTCCCCCTGGGTCTTGATGGAATGCTGGAGGGTGTGCTCTGCTCGCCCCATCCTTTGACGCCTCCACGGAACGGGCGAAGTGAGGCGCCGCGCGGCGGCGATGGTCCTATTTCGTGTGGCAAAGGCATCGCATCTTTTCCACACGCGAGGAGTAACCAGGCTATCGTGACGCGGCCATGTAGTTCCTTCTGCGGAGAAGCTGGCACCAAGGCACTGGCCCCCGGTCGTCGGGGGTTCTGCGACCCATGGATCTGTCGTGCATGGCGAGTCGAATTCATGCGCGGCACGCAGGCGGCCTAATGACGGTTTGATAGGACGGTTGTCGAGGATGGTTGTTTGTTTCACCTAGTTTCAACTTTGTGTGAGGACCTATCATGATGAACCGATTTATTGCAGTGAGTCTTCTCCTTTTGCTTCTGGGCATGGTCTGCCCGATGCCCGTGCAAGCGGCTACGGTTTTGTGGACCGGTTCAGCAGCCAATGGGCAATTCAACGACTCCGGTAATTGGGATACTTTCCCAGTAGCTGGTGATGTTGCGCATGTGGGGACCACCTCCCCAGTGGCTTTTCTCGATGCCGACTTCGCCAACAATCCTCTTTTGGATCTTTACATAGGGAGTAACAATGTGGCTGTGGGTACGGGAAAAATGACCCAAGCCGGCCATCTACTACAGGTCTCGGGCATTTTCGCCGTCAGCCAATCGGACACAACGGCCGAAAGCCTTTATGAGATGACGGGGGGAACGTTGGACGCTGGCCAGATGCGCGTCAGCAGCTACGGGCTCGGCAGAATGACCGTAGCTAACTCAGACGCCCCCG
>CAZWWC010000193.1:0-8249 GCA_964637625.1 uncultured Planctomycetaceae bacterium | reverse complement strand
GTGTTCGGACCCGTGTCGCCGTCGCCGGCCGGTTTGTGGTCCTGGGCCGGCTGGAGCGTGACGATCGTCTTGCCGTCGGTCAGCGCCAGCACGCTGGCCTCCTGGCCGTCGAGCCGCTCCTCGATCACCAGCCGGTCGCCCGCGTCGCCGAAAGCCCGATCCCGGGCGATCATGTTGACCGCGTCGATGGCCTCGTCCCGGCCACGGCAGACGATCACGCCCTTGCCGGCGGCCAGCCCGTCGGCCTTGACCACGACCGGAGTATCTTCGCGATCCTGGAGGTGGCGCAGGGCCTGGTTTATGTCGGCAAACGTATGGTAGTCGGCCGAGGGCACGTCGGCGGCGCGGAGCAAGTCTTTGCAGAAGACCTTGCTGGCCTCCAGCTCGGCCGCCGCGCGGTTGGGCCCGAACACGCGAAGTCTTTCTTGTTCGAAGGCGTCCACGATTCCCGCGGCCAGTGGGGCCTCCGGGCCGACGACCGAGAGGCCAACGTCGTTCTCCTTGGCAAAGCGTATCAGGGCGGGAAAGTCCTCGCCGCCGATCGGCACGTTCTCGGCGTCTAGTGCTGTGCCGGCGTTGCCCGGCGCGACGAAAACCCGATCCGCGCGGGGACTCTGGGCGATTTTCCATGCCAGGGCGTGTTCGCGTCCACCACTTCCGATGATCAAGATGTTCATGTTGGGGATTTAGGGATTTGGGGATTTGGGTTTCGGGATTTGCGTTTCGGGCTGCAACTCAAAATCCCGAAATCCCGAAATCCCAAAAGCCCTCTTTCACACGCCCCGATTCTACTGGCGGCCGCGGAGCACGTGAAGTGGTGCGTCTCAGGAGAAGGCGAACAAAGCGGCGCCAGGTTGTAGACGATGGCCAGCGACCTCTTCAAAAGGTCCTTTCTTGTCGATAAGTCGTGTATTGATCGGGATTTGGGAACCTTGACACTAGCATTTGGCCCGATTATAAGGGAAGAAGGTGGCCTGCATCCTGCCTTTCCCCCTTCCCGTATGAGACGACTCGCACCGCGGCCATGGCGAGATGTCTCTCGTGGCCGAAGTAACTCCGGCAACGTCGATCCCGTGTCTCGAAAACCACAAAACACAGAAACCGTCCAAAGTCGCCGCGGCTTCCTGACCACGGTGTTCGGCTCGACGTTGGGCATCGGCGCCGCGGCGCTGGGCGTGGTGGGTGGCCTGTGGACGGCGGCCGCCGTTCGGTTCATGTTCCCGAACACGAGCACCGAAGCGGACGGCTGCTTCCGTGTCGGCCTGCCCAGGGACTATCCGCCCGGCCACGTCGAAACGCGCTACGGGGAACCTCACGGTGTTTGGGTAGTCCATGGGGAGTATAAGGGCAAGCAACAGGTTTACGCGCTGAGCACCGTCTGCACGCACCTGGGCTGCATCACGGTGTGGCTCGACAGCGAGCAACAGTTCCGATGTCCTTGCCACGGCAGCGGGTTTACCGTCGCGGGGATGAACCGCGAAGGGCCCGCCCCACGCCCATTGGAGCGCTATGCCATCCGCATTGCCGACGACGGCCAATTGGAGGTCGACAAGAGCCGCACGTTTCGGGAAGAGTTGGGCCAGTGGGACGATCCGGACAGCTACGTTTCGGTCTGAACCAAGAGACCATCTGAGAACCAAACCATGTCACTGAGCGAGAAGATCCGCAACTCGCAGCTTTGGAAAAGCATCTTCCGGCACCCCGCGCCGAAAGATCGGCGTAATCGGATCTTGGTCATGCTGAGCAACTTCGTGCTGCACGTCCATCCGGTGGCGATGCGTCGCAACGCGCTGCGGCCCGGCTTCAGTTGGTTCATGGGCACGATCACGTTCTACTTGTTCGTCTTCGAGACGATCACCGGCGTGGCGCTGATGTTCTACTACCGGCCGACGATCGAGTGCGCCTACGGCGACATGCTCAACCTGCGCGACAGCGTGTCGTTGGGCGTGTTGCGCGAGATGCACCGCTGGGGCGCCCATGCCATGGTGATCACCGTTTTGCTCCACATGTACCGCGTGTTTCTGACCGGCAGCTACAAGAGGCCGCGCGAGCTGAACTGGTGTGTCGGCGTCGTGTTGCTGGTGTTGACGCTGTTGCTTTCGTTCACCGGCTACCTGCTGCCGTGGGACCAGTTGTCGATGTGGGCGGTTACGGTCGCGTCGAACACGCTCGGCGCGGCTCCGCTGGTCGGCGGCGAGGGCCCGCCGGGCGGCGTCGAGGCGATTGCCGGCGGCACGGACGTTCGAGTGGCCCTGCTCGGGGCCAAGACCGTGGGTCAGGAGACCCTCAACCGTTTTTACGTGCTCCATTGCGTGGCGTTGCCGCTTGTGGCCGCCTTTTTGATCGGGTTGCATTTTTGGCGAATACGCAAGGACGGGGGGCTCAGTCATCCGGAGTGATACTGGGGATTTGGGGATTAGTAGCCGCGGACGGAAGTCCGCGGAGAACCGACATGGACCTTTACGGCAGAGAATTCCTCGAAACGATCGTTCCCTTCTTGACCGCGTACTATGCGCTGGCGTGCGCGGCGAACTTGGGAGCAGTCGTCTACTGCGCGCGTCGCAAGCGGTTCTTCTGGACGTGCGTCTGGCTGGGCGTCGCCGTGGGGTTTGCCGTGTTGGCCGGCCGGTCATGGCTCGGCCAGCCGCTGATGCTCTCGGAGGCCATGAAACACTCGATCGACAACTGGATGAGCCCGGCGTCGGTGATGGTCGGTTTCTTCATCTTCCTGGTGGTGGTTTACCTGGGCAGGGCTTTCTTTGTCCGGCCGGCAGTGGCCTGGACGGGGCTAAACGCGGCCCTGCTGTTCTTTGGAGCGTCACTGGCCGATCCTCATTTCGCACGGATCGTTGCCAAGCCGGACAACGTGCCGATTGTGGCCATGGTTTTTCTGTTGGGCTTTTTCACGTGGCTGGGCACGGCCCAGGCGGTCCAGAACGATCGGCGGCTGGCCGGCGGATTGCCGCCTCGCGAAAAGGAGTTTTGCGACAAGGTGCTCGCCTGGCCCGACGTGGTTTACCTCGAACTGATCGGGCTGGTCGTTGCGACGACCGTGTTGATCGTCTGGTCGCTCTTGTTGCGGGCACCGCTTCAAGGGCCGGCCGACCCGGCGCTCACGCCCAACCCGTCCAAAGCACCTTGGTACTTCGTCGGGCTGCAGGAGATGCTGGTTTACTTCGACCCTTGGCTCTCGGGCGTCACGTTGCCGGTGCTGATCGTGCTGGGGCTGATGGCGATTCCCTACCTTGACTTCAGCCCCAAGGGCAGCGGTTACTACACGATCCGGCAGCGACGGTTCGCCTACCTGACGTTTCAGTTCGGTTTTCTGCAACTCTGGATTCTCCTGATTCTGATCGGCACCTTCATGCGAGGACCGAACTGGGGCTTCTTCGGGCTCTACGAGGCGCGCGATCCGGATACGGTGGTTACGCTCCACAACATCAAGTTGTCCGAGTACTTCTGGACGGTGCTGCTAGGCCGTGATCTGCCCCAGGTGGCTGCCGGCAGCGGAGTGCTCGGCGAGTTGGCCGTGATTCTCTGGCGAGAAGTTGCCGGGCTGGTTCTGGTGGTGCTTTATTTCGTCGTGCTGCCGATCGTCCTGGCCAAGACCGTCTTTCGCCGGTTTTACCGACAGATGGGAAAAGGGCGCTATACGATCATGGTGTTGCTGTTTTTGATGATGATCATGTTGCCGGTGAAGATGATTCTGCACTGGACGCTGCATCTGAGTTATATCGTGAGTATCCCGGAGTATTTGTTGAATTTTTGAGATGAACACATTGGTGCGTGCAAGCACGCACCCTACTCCGCGGGCTCCCGCCCGCGGCTACTACGTCCCGAAATCCCTAAATCCCCGCCCTAACCGATGCGACCTTCCGAGCGTACCCATCACAACGTGAAGCGTCTGCGCGCGGTTTTTGCCGTCTCGACACTCGTGCTGTTGGCGGTGACGGTCTGGATGTTGGCGGCCGATCATCGGCGCGAGTGGAAGGATTATCAGCGGACCTATCGGGATCGGGTCGAGTCGCCAGGCCGGCCGCTGGAAATCGAGCAGATCAATCTGTCGGAGTTGACCGTCGACTATCACTTCTGCCGGGTCGCCCGGGCGGACCGCTGCACGACGTGTCACCAGGGCGTGGCTGTCGGCGGTCCCGACGCGGCGGGCCAGCCGCGGTGGCCGCAACCTTGGATGTCGCATCCGCGGTTGGATCTCTACGTCGGTCCCAATAGCCCTCATCCGATGGCAGATTTTGGCTGCACGATTTGCCACGATGGTCAGGGCAGCGCGACCGAGTTTCGGTTTGCCTCGCACTCGCCCAATGACATGCGGCAGCGAAGCGACTGGCGCAAGCGGCACGGCTGGTTCCGCAACGACGACTGGGACTATCCCATGTTGGCGCGGCGATTTGCCCAGAGCCGCTGCCTCCAGTGCCACGCGGACGTGACCGATCTGGAGCCGAGCCGGCGATTTCCCGATCCGCCGGCGCCGAAACTGCTGGCCGGCTACCACCTGGTTCGGCAGCACGGCTGTTTCGGCTGCCACGAGATCAAGGGCGTGGCGGCCTCAGGCGAGCGTCTTGGGCCGGACATGCGGCTTGAGCCGAACTGCGGGGCCGCCGCGCTGCAACTGGCAGCCACCGAATCGAGCTTGACCGAGCGGCAGCGGACGCTCGCCCGACGGATTGCCGGGCGGCCGGACGACCCGGCCTTGCGGCGCCGCCTGGTCGAATCGATCGACGCGGAAGAACTCCGCTCGAGGCTCAGCCCTCGGGGTATGGCCCTGGTGGATTACTTGTCGGCGGAAGCTGAGGCGCCGGGCACGATGCGCAAGGTGGGCCCGAGCCTGCGCGACGTGGCCGCTCGGCTGGATCGCCGGTTTCTGGTGAGTTGGATTGGGGAGCCGGTCGGCTTTCGACCCGAAACGCGCATGCCCCGGCTCTTCGGCCTCGACGAGCACCTTGAAGGGCCGGCCCGCGAGCGCGCGAGCCGCCTGGAGGCGGTCGAGGTGGAAGCCTTGGCCGAGTTTCTCTTAGACGCAAGTCAGCCGGTGAAACTAGAAGCTGGGTGGCCGGGCCAAAGCGCAGCGGTGGCCCGGAACGTGACCGAACCGCCTTCGGCCGAGCGTGGCCGGCGGTTGCTGTTGACCCAAGGCTGCCTGGCATGCCACAAGCACGACGATTATCCGCAGGCCACCGGCACGCAAGGCCCCGACCTGTCACGGTTGGGCGCTAAATACGCTTCGGACCGGGCGGCCCGCTGGCTGGCCGATTGGCTCCGCGACCCGGCGCGCCACGCGCCGCGCACCCGGATGCCCAATTCGCTGTTGGAGCCGACGGCGCTGGCGCGTGGTGCGAACGAGTCAGGCCCGTCGAAGATGTTCGATCCGGTGGCTGACCTGGTGGCTTATCTGCTTGGCTCCGCCGGTCCGCCGGCAGAGGCGTCGCACGAGCCGTCGGAAGCCAACCTGGACGAGTTGATCCTGGCCCATCTGAGCAAACGGTATTCCCGCGAGCAGGCCGAGGAGATTCTCCGTCGGGGTCTTTCGCCGGAGGAAGGTGAAGCGGTGCTCGACGATCGGCGCGAGTTGATCGGCCCGATGTCGCGGAAGAAAAAGTTGCGTTACCTCGGTCGACGGACAATCGCCAAGCGAGGATGCTATGGCTGTCACGACATCCCGGGCTTCGAGCTATCCCGGCCGATCGGCCCTGCGCTTTCCGACTGGGGACGCAAGGGCCCGACACTCTTGGCGTTTGGCCGGATCGAGGAGCTTCTGGCCGAAGATGGCACGGCCGATCGGGCTGAGACGGACCCGGACGTCGGATTTTACCACGACGCGATCCACGGCCGCCGCCGCGAAGGGTTCGTTTGGCAGAAACTCCGCGCGCCGCGGAGCTTCGACTATGGGCAGGCCCGGGAGAAAGGCTTCAACGAGTGGCTCCGCATGGGCCGGTTCACGTTGAGTCCCGACGAGCGTGAAGCCGTGGCCACCTTCGTCCTTGGCCTGGTAGCCGGGCCGCCGGCGTCGAAGTACGTCTACCAGCCCGGCGCCGCCGGCCGGGCGATCGTCGAAGGGCGAAAGGTGCTTGATCGCTACGCATGCGCCGAGTGCCACGTGCTGGAAATGGATCGCTGGCAGTTCGAGTACGACCCGGACCGGTTCGAATCGCCACGGCCGGGCGACGAATTCGTCTTCCTGCAACCGCAATTCTCGCGCGAGCAACTCAAAGCATCGATGCAAACTGACCTGCGTGGGTTCGCCCACGCCGAAGTAGCGGGCATGCCGCGGCTGGCACCCGACGGTCGGCCGGCCGTGTTCGAAGGAGACGAGGAGGACACCGAGGGCGAGCCCCTGCCGATGCACGCGTTCTCGCTGTGGCAACCAGCCACGATTGCCGGTCAACCTTGGACGGTTGGCGGCGCGGACGTACTCCTTTACGACTACCAAATCAGGAAGCAATATACCCCGTGGGGCGGTGCGGCGGCCCGGCTGCTCTATCCGGCGGCGTTGGCCGACGCGCGCGCCAGCGGCGTGAATCTTTTCGACCAGCAAGCCTGGGGTCGGTTGCCACCTCCGCTGGTCGGCCAGGGCGCGAAGGTGCGGCCCGACTGGCTGGCCGACTTTCTTGTCGATCCGCAGCCGATCCGCCCGGCGGCCATGCTGAGGATGCCCAAATACACACTGTCAACCGACGAGGTGGGCAAGCTGATCCGCTTTTTTGCGGCGCGGTCCCGCGTGCGCTTGCCCTATACCCGCTTGGGTGCCGCTGGCGTTTCGCCGGTGTTGCCGAATCGGCACGGGCAAGATGCCCGTGGCACCCCGGGTGAGAATTCTGGAGCCACCCGACGCTTCGATCAAGCCATGCGACTGATAACCGACCGCAAGATGTTTTGTGCGAAGTGCCACGTGATCGGCGACTATCGGCCCGGTGGTACCGCAACCAAGATGGCCCCCGACCTGGAAAACGTCGGCCGCCGATTGCGCGGCGAGTATGTGCGTCGCTGGTTGGCCCATCCGAGGGCCACGCTGCCCTACACGCCGATGCCGGTCAACTTTCCGCCCTCGGGCGATCCGCTGGGTCAGGACCTGTTGCCCGGCAGCAGCACGCAGCAGATCGAGGCGGTGGTCGAACTGTTGATCGGCTACGACGACTATCTGCGGAGCCGAACGTCAACGCGCAAGAGAATTGAAGAAACAGACCACAAGTAGTCCCCTTTGACCGGGTTGACGGAGGGGTGATATAATCACATGTAAAGAGGCTCTGTTTAACACGCAGCTTGGCAGCGGGGGTGGCTGGGGCATAGCGTAGCGGTGCCCCAGAGGAGCACAAACTGGGGCTTCGCTGCGCTCAGCCGCCAGCCACCCCTTTTGAAGGTTTTCAACAAAACCACAGAGAGAACCTACTTGTCCGTCCCATCAAGCCGCCCATGACCGACAAACTCAACCGGCGACAATTTGCTGCTTGCACGGCCGGGGCGGCCTCGGCCGTTTTCGGCGTGCCGGGTCTGCTGCGTGCGGGTCCCAAACCTGAGACAACGTCTCGGGACAAGTGGGGCAATCTGGTCGGCCGGTTCGTCTACGACGGGACTGCCCCGCCGCGCAAGAAGCTCAAGGTCGACAAGGACGTCGACTGTTGCGGCAAATTCGACATCCGCGATGAGTCGCTCATGGTCGACCGCGGCGGCGGGCTGGCCAACGTCTACGTCTACGTCCGCAGCCGAAAAATCGACGTTTGCCCCGAGTTGGCCGCGTCGGTCAAGAAGGACGTGCTGTTGGACAATCGCGACTGCATCTTCAAGCCGCATTGCCTGAAGATTTGGTACACGAAGCAGGTGCTGGCGATCGTCAACTCGGACCCGGTCGCCCAGAACGTGGCGTTCTCGCCGCTGGGCGATGCTCCGGCGAACATCGTGTTGCCGCCTCCACCTGATAAGGCGGCCAAGGCCGTCTGGCGGTTCAAGCGCCCGCAGCGCAAGCCGGTGCCCATTGCCTGCAACTACCATCCGTGGGAGAGTGCGTTCATTCTGCCCCTGGCCCATCCTTATTGCGACATCAGCCGCAGCGACGGCACCTTTTGCATCGCTCGGCTGCCGCTGGGCGAGATCGAGCTGCAGTTGTGGCACGAGCGGGTAGGCTATCTTGAAACGCCCAAGTGGAAGAAGGGGCGGCTGAAGATCGTGATCGGCCCGGGCAAGAACGACTTGGGCACCATCCGCCTGGCCCCGTCCATCTTTCCAGAACCGTAGAACGC
>CAZWWC010000192.1:0-8275 GCA_964637625.1 uncultured Planctomycetaceae bacterium | reverse complement strand
CCGGAAGAACACCGGCAAGTGCGGGTTGTCATGCAATACGCGGTAGATCAACTGGCGGCCGCTGCGGACGATCTGGCAGGGGATCTTGATGAAGGCGTTCAAGAACGTTTTGAACTCCATCCGCAGCACTTGGCGTTTCTCGGCCCGATGCTTCTGGCGCCAGCGGCCTTCCTCCGGCAGCCACAACGCCCACCACGCCTTCAGGTTCCACGCCAGGCTGGTCGCCACCATGTAGGCCCAATTGCTGTAAAGATTGTCCACCGGCGCGGACAAGGCCCGGACCCCGCCGGCCAACTGGGCAATCAGGTTCTCCTGATCGCAACGGTCGTTGGCCTCGAATACCACGTCCTCCGCGTCGATCGCCCAGTCGTTGGTGATGGTGAAGAAGTAGCGAATTTCGTCGAACAACCGCCGTTGGCCCTTCTCGTGCGAGATGTTCTTGCGGAGCACGATCTTGCGAAAGCCCGCGCGACGGCACAAGGCGATCGCCTCGTCCGCTTCCTCGGCGGCCCCTTCGTGGCTGGGCCGGTTGCCGGGCCGATTGACCAGGCGAAGCACCTCGCCGGTCTCCGCCAGGCTGACCAGCAACGGATGGTAGCCCCAGGTGCCCTTGTAGGAAATGTCCATCCCGGCCTTGCATTCGCCGGTGGTCACCACCAGCGTACCGTCGAGGTCGATCGTGGCGCGATCGAAGAACTTCTTCGATTGCTTGGCCCAGACGTTCAACCGGGCGTCGTCCGCGGCCCGCATGAGCGAGCGGATGTCTCCTTCGCCGAACCGGCGGCAGAAGTCGCCGGCGGTGGTGGGGTCGGGAATCCGCTCGGTCCCCAGGGCGTCGAGGAAAACCTCGTCGTTGCGGCGCAACTCGATGTCTTCCAGCCGCGTGCCGTCGCACAGGGCATTGTAGGCTAGGTTCAAGACGTGATCCGATTCGTGGTAGGGCATGTGGATCTTCAGCAGGTGCAACCGCCGGTCGATGGCCGCGACCAGCCCGATTTCCTGGGCAAGCCGGTGCACCAGCCCGATGCCGCCGGTGCCCACGCCGCGGACTCTCTCGGCCCATTCGATACGCAGCAGGTTCGACGTCGCAAACATCGGCTTTCCCTGATCCCCGCGCGGCCCGTCCAATCGCCGTTCGATCCGCCGCTTGGCATTCCGCAGACGTTTCGATATACTGTGTTTCACTCGAAATCCTCCTTGCTTCGTGGGTTGGGTTTGTTTTCCGCGACCATTATACCCACGAAAACTCGGACGATTTCGAGTCTTTTTATGCAATCAACTTGAAAGGTTCGCTTGGTTAAGGTCTAGTGGTCTGTCACAGAAGTATTTCAGGGGCGGACCATCTGGGGCACCGCTGCGCTATGCCCCAGCCACCCAGGGTTATTATTGTGACCGAACACTAGAGGACATTTCAAAACCGGTGCTCTGATTGTTGTCATTCTGAGCGCAGCGAAGAATCTCGGCTTTCGCGGGGGGGAGATCCTTCGCTTCGCTCAGGATGACCGTTTTGAAATGCCCTCTAGTAAACCAACGGCATCCCAAACACGGAGACGAACCATGTCCATCACCACCGAAGCCATGGCGACCTGGTGCCGAGCGCTTTTGGGCGCCGACCCTTCCTTGTCCAAGCTGAGCCTCGAGGACTACGTCGCGGCCGCGCCGCGGCTGAAGTCGCTGGCCGACGTCCCCAGCGGGACGCCCGTGTTGGTCCGCGGCGACGTCGACGCCAAGCCGGGCGAACAAATCGGCCAGAGCGACGTCCGGCTCCGCTCCATGAAGGACACGCTCGAGTTCGGCCGCCAGCGCGGCTGGGTTCAAATCATCATCGGGCACATCGGTCGCGAGCCGCAGAAGTCGCTCGACAAAGTCGCCCGACGGATTGGCGAGATTCTCGGTTGCGACGTTGCCTTCATCGAAGACTGGCTCGATCCGGTGACCAACACGGTCAAAGACAACGTGGCCCGAACCATCGGCTCGGCCGCGCCGGGCAGCGTCATCGTCCTGCAAAACGCGCGAAAGTACGACATCGAGCGTGTGCTGTGGAAGGCCAAGCCCGAGCAGGTCGACGCCCTCGCCGAACCGCTGGCCACGCTGGCCAATGAAATGGCCCAGAAGGTAGCCAGGGTCTACGTGAGCGAGGCGTTTTCGGCGAACAATCTCGATACGTCCGCCTGTGTGATCCCGGCGGCCATGGATCGGGTGGCGCTGGGTGACTACGTCGCTTCGCAGTTCGACGGACCCTTGAAAGAATGCTTGAAAACGCAAATGGTCATCTTCAGCGGCCTAAAAATCGACAAGCTCGACAACCTCGTGGCCATGATCGACCGCGGCACGGTTCGCCGCGTACTTGCCGCCGGTTCGGTGGCCATGGCCCTGAAAAAGGCGGCCGCCGAGCTCGACGGCGGCGACTTCGACCTGGGGCTCAGCGAGGACCCGACCAACACGAAGGAGCCCTACTACATTCCGCCCGAGCGAATCGACCAGGCAAAAAAAATGCTCACCGAAGCCAACACCAAAGGCATCGAGTTTACCATGCCGGTCGATTTCGTCTTGCAGAACGGCCAGGTTTCCGAACGTGTCGGGCCGGGCAACCAGCAGTTCGACGTCGGGCCCAAGTCGAGCAGCCTGTACGCCCAGACCGTCGCAAAGTTCATCGACCAGCAGAAGGACGCCCCCGAGCCGGCCGTCGTCTTCCACAACGGCGTGTTCGGCATGTTCGAGGACGAGCGTTTTGAGACGGGTACCAAGAAGTTCATCCCCGAGCTGAAACGGATGACCGACGCCGGGCTGAAGGTCTACGTCGGCGGCGGCGAGGGCGGCAAGGCACTCCAGCGCTATGGCCGGGAAGATTGGGTTACGTGCAGCTTCACCGCCGGCGGCACCGTCCTGAAAGCCCTGGGCGGAAAACAGGTGCCTTACCTGGTGGCTTTGAAAATGGCCTCGCAACGGTAGCCAGTCGCAGGGTGCCACGGGTATCTTGCCCGTGCAAGGGCTACAGCACTGGGTGCCACTGCTGGCTTGCCCAGCAGTGCCGAGAACACGGTTGGGCAAGCGATTCGACTGAGTTCGTCGAAGTCCAACCGTGGCACCCGACAAAGTCGCCGTGACAGACTGCTACTCGGGCACGCCCGCTCGCACGCGCGAACAAATCTCACGCAGACCTTCGGCCGCTTGAAGAATCTGCTCTTCGGGAGCCTCGTCGCGGATGCAGTCCTCGACCGTGCCGGCTATCGGGCTGATCGGCTCGAAACCGTAGCTGCCCGCCGCCCCTTTCATCTGATGAGCAAATCGACGAAGCTCTTCCCAATTGCCCGAGGCAATCATCTCCTGCAGCGCCGCGATTCGATCAGGCATCTCGTCGACATACATTTCAACGAGTTCGCCGAGGTCGGGATCGGCTGCCAAGGGGGAGTAAAGAGGTTCGGCCTTCTGTGGGGTAGGTGAACTCATCCCTTCGCCCGTTCTCGCGTTGCAAAGAGCCCGGTCCGTGTTGCCCAATGCAATTATAGGGTATGCTCGGCGGCTCCATCGCACCGCTGCCCTTCCGGTGGAGTGCCATTTCGATCGGGTGTCGATATCGAAACCCTATTCTTGATCATGCGGCCGGGATCGTTTCCGTCGGTTCTAGCGGTTCTGCCGATTCACTGCCGGGCCGCAAACTACTTAACCTCGGCGCAATCCGTTCTCTTTGGGGGAACACGGTGATCGTCTGGGAGCTCATTCGGGCCGTATCCTTGGTTGTTCCCGGATAATCGTGCAGCTCGCTACAACCGGGGGCGCAGAATGAGAACTGTGGCGCAACTGGGTCCTCTGGCTAAGAAACATTTGGTTTGGTCGTCGATAGCAGACCGTAGGATTATCGCAAGAAATCCCAGTTACACATTTTTGTGTGTCCCCTTTGGTTCCTCTATAGGAGTACCTCCCATGAACCGTCGTATTTATCTTCCGGTGCTGGCATTGGCGGCGGTAGCCATCATGCTCAGCGCCACCACGGCCGATGCCGGTTTGTTCCGGCATTTGGGTTGTGCTTGCGCGCCGGCCTGCTGCGAGCCCGCTTGTTGCGCGGCGCCGCAGGCCTGCGAGCCGGCCTGCGCGGCGCCGAAGGCTTGTGAGCCGGCTTGCTGTGAGCCGGCTTGCTGCGAGCCCTGCTGCTGCAGGCCAATTCGCGGTCTTCTGGCCCGGCTTCATGCGAAGCTCTGCTGCCTGAAGTGCTGCTGTGAGCCCGCTTGCTGCGAACCCGCCTGCTGCGAAGCACCGAAGGCATGCGAGCCGGCCTGTGCTCCGGCCGCTTGTGAGCCGGCCTGTGCTCCGGCCGCTTGTGAGCCCGCCTGCTGCGAGCCCTGCTGCTGCAAGCCGCGTTGCGGTCTTCTGGCCCGGCTTCGTGCGAAGCTCTGCTGCCTGAAGTGCTGCTGCTGTGAGCCCGCCTGTTGCGAGCCGGCCTGCTGCGAACCTGCTTGCTGTGCAAAATAGGCTATCCGAGCGAGTGACGGAGTGGGGCCCTCGGATGACGGTAGAGTTGCTTGCCTGATCACGGGCAGTGGCCAGAGGATTGACGGCGAACGGCCGGCGTAGACGAAATGCACGCGGCGTCCCGTCTCCTTGAGAAGCCCACCGTCCGGGGATCGGCCCAGCCGGCTCGATCCGTCTGCCCTGGAATGAACCAAGCGGCTACCCGCTCTGGCGAGTAGCCGCTTGATTGTTTTCTTGCGTCCGGGCACTCCCGGCCGGAGTACGCCTGGCAGGAATCGAACCTGCGACCTACGGTTTAGGAAACCGTTGCTCTATCCCCTGAGCTACAGGCGCTCGTATTCTATTGACCCTTGCATGGCTAATGAACCCAGGGCGACCAACGGGAGCCCGGCTTTCAAGGCAGTTCGGCCATGGCCAACCGTTCAATGGCCATGCAAACATCAATAGGAGTACTCGTAAGCGATTGATTGCCTTAGTACGTCATAAACCCACGGCCTATGGCCGTGCGACCCTGGGGCTAAGCCGTTCCGGCGTGCCCCGAAATAGCATACGCTCTAACTCCAGGGAAAGCCCGGTTGGGCAGGAGAAAGAGCGCATGAAGGATTTTGAGAGTTTGGCACATGTTCGTTGGGAATGCAAGTATCATGTGATTTTCATTCCGAAATACCGACGGAAGGTGATCTACGGAAAGCTGCGAGCATCCGCAGGTAGAATCCTACGGGATTTGTGCAAACAGAAGGGGATCGGGCTGCTGGAAGGACATGTGATGAGCGATCATGTCCACCTGTGCCTGAGCATCCCGCCGAAGTAAAGTGTGTCGTATGTGGTAGGTTTTCTGAAGGGCAAAAGTGCAGTGCGGATACATCGGGAACTGCTGCACGAGCGTCGGATGTCCGGACTGCATTTTTGGGCAACGGGGTACTGGGTGAGTACGGTTGGAAGTGACCAGGCCAAGGTGCGACAGTACATTCGGCAGCAGGAAGACAGGGATCGTCAACAAGGTCAGTTGTTCGAGCAACCATTAATCCCGAGCCAAGCTCCAACGGGGCTTTCCCTTATGCAATTCGCCCCGCTTTGCGGGGCAGGCCAAACCCACGCCCCACGGGCGTGGTCGATTAGACGGTGACCGGACTATAAGGTTTTTATTGTACGATGTGGAACTACACCATGGTATTATGCGCGTCTTCATTTTGGGGTAATTGAAGGAAGTGATACGGGAAGCCTGTAGGTTGCTTCACCTGCCGCTCAGGCTTCTGAGATGATAAGTCTCCGTTGAGAACCTGCCCACAACGTGCCTAAACCATAGCGAAACGGTGGCCCAAAGCACGAAACACGGGGCCTTCGCTACCCTCAGACCTGTGGGCACCCAGCCTACGACAGAACATTTCTAACAGAGCCGGATAATGGCAGTTGCGAAATCAGCCTCTTCAGATCGCAGCTCTTTGCAGACAATACCCCTCCATTGAAGGAATCTCCGCGGAGCGATCTCCCTAATCCTGGGGTGGCTCGTACGTGGTTGGGTAATCTGTCCAGCCTTTTCCACGTTACGCTACTTGACATCAGCGGCTTTCTTCCACCATATTCCTGTTTTCTGCTCTCGTTGCTTACCAACCTATCTCTGTTGGGGGGCTGTCATGTGGACTCTCCGTGTTCGTCGCGGCAAGCGCCGCCGATCGTGTTCCAAGTTCTTCGCCACCAACCATCTTCTTCTGCCACGTTGTCGACGACTCTTGCTAGAGCCGCTTGAAGAGCGGGCTTTGTTGAACGCTGGAGGATATGCGGGGACCCTGCTCGCCGACGATCCGATGGCGTACTACCGCCTGGGCGAAAGCTCTGGTGTCACGGCAGCAGATTCTTCTGACAATGGCCTGGATGGGACATACGCCAACGATGTGACACTCAATGTAGGAGGCGCTCTGGCGAATGATCCTGACACAGCGGTAAGCTTCGACGGCCTCGACGACTATATTTTGCTACCCAATACGGTCCTCAATGGTTTGTCGGATGTCACTGTTGAGTTTTGGTTTAACACCTCCAGCACGGACATACATGATCAAACTGTGCTCAGCGGAGCCAACGGCGGCAACGACAACGAGTTCTTGGTGGTTTTTCGTTCCGATACTGTTCTGGAGTTCTTCACCGGCGAGAGTAGATTGACCAACGTTTCCTATGCGTTATCTTCTATTGCGGAGAGTGGGTGGCACCATTTCGCAGTTGTACGAGATGGAACAAACGGCGAAGTCAAACTCTATCAGGATGGCGTTTCTCGGGGTATTCAATCAACGACCCTCGCAGCCCTCGATATAGATGAAGGTGGTTTAGTTGTCGGGCAGGACCAAGATTCGGTTGGTGGTGGCTTCGTTCCAGGGGAGGCTTTGGAGGGTGTCATTGACGAACTTGCCTTTTTCGACACTGCCCTTTCAGCCGAAAGCATCGCCGACCATTTCCGTGCACAATACGTCATGAACCTCTGGGAAAGCTTCCCCGAGGGCGTGCAAGGCGAAAATGGGATCTACTTGCAGTACAGGGCTGAAGGCAGTTCAGATTACGTTGATCTGACCAATACAGGCGATTACGCATGGAGTACTCCGGGTGACCCTTGGGAGATACCTTATGTTACCCGTTCTGGCACCACAGGGAAGATAGCTGCCCACCCCGCAGCGGTTAATCAAGTAGGACATGACCGCGACCCGGTCATTCGTATTTCACTGCCAGGAACCACGTACCAGCTGCAGGTCTCTGGCAATGCTGGCACGGATAACTCCAGTAGCCTGTTGTTTTATGTGTACAAGAATGCCAATGGCTGGAGCGAGCCTCTTTGGCAAGGGTCGCCGGGTGATGCGTTTGACTTTCTGATTGACTATGTGCTGGGTGACGAATTGTTTTTTGCTGTCGACGCACAGGGCAGTGACGTCAATGACTGGGCCTATTGGCAAGATATTGAACTTGCCGGTATCCCTGCTTCCGCAATACCGCCTGTTCTGATTGATGTTGTTCCACTGCCGAACGAAGGGGAGTCCGTCACGGCGGCGATTGAACGATTGACGGTCGACGTGAGCAAAGACCTTGTAGCTGATGCAGTGAACGATCCGGCCAGTTGGGAACTGCGGGGCGCCGGGATAGATGGGGGCTTTGGAACGGCTGATGATGTGCTTTATCCTCTCTCGACCAACCCCGAGTATCTGACAGGAACGACAATCGCCCTAAATATATCAAACGGTCCCCTAACACCGGACTGGTATCGTTTCACAGCGTTTGCCTCCTCCCTAACAGACTTCTGGGGCAACCCGCTGGACGGAAACGGCGATGGTATAGGCGGCGACGATTTTGTCCGGACGTTCCAAGTAGCCAACGCAAATGGCGTAGTTATCGAGGTCGAGAGCAATAATACCCTATCCACAGCCACTTCTCTGCCATGGCCACTTCTAGAGGACCCGGCCGGCAGCGGTTACTTGGTGGGCCGAGGTCTCGGGAGCATCCAACCGTCGTCGGATGTGGACTGGTGGTCGTTCGAGGCGTTGGCGGGCGACGTGATTTCGGTGAGCGCGGACACGCCGGAGGGCAGTCTGGACACGTATTTGTATCTCTACGACGCGGCCGGGAACCAACTGGAGACCGACTACCGCGACGGTCCGAGCAACGATGCGTTCATCAGCCACTACACGCTTTCCAGCAGCGGGACGTACTATGCGCGGGTAATAGAGAACGGCAGCAACGCGACGGGCAGCTACGAGATCCGCGTGGACGTGGCCCGGGGCATCCAGTTGGAGAGCGACGCCGAGTACGCCAACGACTCGATCGCCGG
>CAZWWC010000191.1:0-8313 GCA_964637625.1 uncultured Planctomycetaceae bacterium | reverse complement strand
CGAAGGATCTCGATGGCCAGGGAGATTCTTCGCTACGCTCAGAATGACAATGCCAAGTCTCAATAGAACTTGGAACTACTGAGTCTGCCAAAGAGAGAGCTGACCATGAGAAGCATGATTCTGCCGGCGGGCCTGATTTGCCTGCTGACCATACTGACGGTTGCCGGCGGCGCCCGGACCGACGTGCCGGCGCGGCGCGGCGAAGACAAGAAGCCCTTGCGCCTGGTTTTCATCACGTGCTGCAAGGACGCGGCTTTCTTCGAGCCGGTGAAGCAGGGCATGCGCGACGCGGCCGACAAGATGGGCGTGGAGTGCACGTGGTCGGGTACCGAGGGTGTGGACGTCAAGGCGCAGGCCGCCCTGGTCCGCCAGGCCGTGGCCGACGGCTACGACGGCATCGCACTGAGCCTCGTCGACCCGAAGGCTTTCGACGAGGTCGTCGCCGAAGCGATCGGCCGGGGCGTGCCGGTCGTCGGGTTCAACGTCGACGACCACGGCACGCCCAACGCCCGGCTCAGTTGCGTGAACCAGCGGTTGTACGAGGCCGGCAAATCGCTGGCCAAGCACGTCGCGCCGCACGTGCCGCCGGGTAGTCACGTCTTGATGACGATGCACGACAAGGGTGTCTCCGCCCTGGAGGACCGGCTTCGGGGGTTGCAGGACGTGCTCAAGGAGAAAAATGTCCGCTGGACGGTTCGCATCACGGGCAACGACGCCGCCAAGGGGGCCGAGGTTATCCGAAAGGTACTCGACGAGCACCCGGACATCCGCATCGTCTTGTGCACGGGACAAGCCGACACGGAAGCGGCGGGTCGGACCATCGCCAAGCACTATCCGGACGGAAGTCGTTGGTCCGCGGGATTCGATCTCTCGCCCGGCATACTGCGGCTGATCAAGGCGGGACACATCCGCGCGACTGTCGATCAGCAGCCCTACGTCCAGGGATTCTACCCGGTCGTGCAACTGGCGCTATACCTCCGCTACGGGATCGTGCCCTCGAGCATGGACGCCGGGGCGATTATTATCCGACGATCCGACGTGGATCGAGTCCTGAAGCTGACCCGGCAGAAGTATCGATGAACTCACGCCAGCGCATCCTCGCTGCCATGGAACACCGCGAACCGGACCGCGTGCCGGTCGACCTGGGCGCCACGCCCAGCAGCGGCATCTCGGCCATGGCCTACAACAAACTGGTCGAGCACCTCGGTTTGGACGTCGGCCCGGCCAAGGTCTATGACGTCGTCCAGCAGTTGGCCCAGCCCGACGAGCAGGTTCTTGCGCGTTTTGGCGTCGACGTGGTCGACCTAGGCCGCACGTTCAATGCGGTGGCGGAAGACTGGTACGAGGTGACGCTCAGCGACGGCAGTGTCGGTCGGTATCCGGCGTGGTTTCATCCCGAACCGAAGCCGGGCGGCGGTTGGATTGCACGAGGCGCCGACGGCACGCCCATCGCCGAGATGCCTTCCGGGGGAGCCTTCTTCGACCAGACCTGTTTCCCGTACCTCGACGGCTATCCCGACGATTACACGGATCTGGACGACGCCATGGGCAAAGTACTCTGGGCGGCGATGGCGTCCAGCCCATGGGACCACGCCGGTGATGAAGGCTTTTGGGAGACGCTCCGAGCCCATGCGCTGCGTCTCGGCGAAACCACGGACAAAGCCCAAGTGATCGGCGCGGGCTGCAACCTGTTCGAATGGGGCACGTTTCTGCGGCGGATGGACAACTTCCTGATGGATCTTGTGACCGAGCAGGACCAGGTCGAGCGCCTGCTCGATGCCCTGGTCGAACGTCACATGGTGACCCTCGAGAGGATTTGTCGCGCCGTCGGGGACGTCGTCGACATTGTCAAATTTGGCGATGACTTGGGCATGGACAGCGGCCCGCTGATGGCGCCGGACATCTATCGCCGGTTGTTCAAGCCCCGGCACAAGGCCATGTGCAGCTACGTGAAGAGCCACAGTTCGATGCGTCTCATGCTGCACTCGTGCGGCGGGATTCGCCCACTGATACCGGATTTGATCGAAGCGGGATTCGAGATTCTCAATCCGGTACAGACCAACTGCCGGGGCATGGATCCGGCTGAATTGAAGCGCGAGTTCGGCGAGACAATTACGTTCTGGGGCGGCGGTTGCGACACGCGGCACGTGCTCGGCCAGGCGACACCGAGCGAGGTCAAGCAACACGTACACCAGCGGTTGGAAACATTCGCCCCCGGCGGCGGCTTCATCTTCAACACCGTTCACAATATTCTTCCGGAAGTGCCGCCGGAGAACATCGTGGCCATGTTCGAGGCCGTCGAGGCGTTCGGCCGCTGATACGGATTTCTCACCACAGAGACACGGAGACACAGAGACTTTTGGAAGGCGAAGCATCACGGATCCCGATCCTGATGAATCGGGAGGACTGAGCGAAATAATCTATCCATAGAATGCAAGTCATGAGAGCATTCATCCAAGCCTATTCTCCGTGTCTCTGTGTCTCTGTGGTGAGTTTTCCGGTGAGAAGTGTAGACTAACCGAGAGACTCCGGAGCGGGAAATGGCCATCCATTGGATCGATTTGGCAATCATCGCCGTTTACCTCCTGGGAATCACCGGGGTCGGCCTCTGGTTTTCGCGCCACCAGCGAGGATCGAGCACGGGCTACTTCCTGGCCAGCCGATCCCTGAGTTGGGTAACGGTCGGGTTGGCGCTGTTTGCGACGAACATTTCCACCGTGCACTTGATCGGCCTGGCCGGGGCCGGCTTCAGCGAGGGAATGGTTTTTGGCAACTTCGAGTGGCTGGCGCCGTTCCTGCTCATCCTGTTGGGCCTGGTGTTTGCGCCCTTCTATTTTCGCAGCAAAGTGGCCACGCTGCCCGAGTACCTCGAGGGTCGTTATGGACCCAACTCGCGTACATTGCTGGCCTTCATGGCGGTGGTCGCCGCCCTGTTCATCCACATCGGCGTGACCCTCTACGCCGGGGCCAAGGTGATGAAAGAGATTGTCCCCATCGACTCGCCCGATTGGTGGCAGCCGCTGGCGGCGTATCTCGATTTCAACATTGCCGTGTCGATCAGCATCGTGTCGCTTCTGACAATCATCTATACGGCCCTGGGCGGGTTGAAGGCGGTCGTCGTGACCGAATCGATCCAGACCGTCCTGTTGCTGGTGGGCGCGGCGGCGGTAACCATCTTCGGAGTGATCCATCTGGCGAACCAAGGCACCACCTCGCTTGGCCAATTGCACCGCGATTGTGTGCAGCAACAGGCCGCCGATGCGGGCATCGCCGCGGAAAGTCTGCGGCGCGCGGCCGCGGCGCTGGAGCCATTGGATCGATTGCAGGCGGAAGGCCGCGTCGACGAGGCCGACGTGGCGTTGCACAAGCTGGCCACCCAGCTCAAAGCGTCGCAGACCACCGCCGTCGTATTGGAGACGCTTGGCCGGGATAGCGCGAAACCCGATGCCCGTGACGCACTGGCGCTGTGTCTGAAGGACGACAAAGCGGCTCCTCTCCAATCGGGAAAGATCGACTTCGCCGTGCACGTGGCAAGCCTGAGAAAGACTGCCGACGAACAAATGGTTCACCAGCGGGAACTGGATCGCAACGCACGGTCCGACCGGCCCTATTCGACCAAACTGAGCATGATCCGAACGGAAGGAAACTACACGTGGTGGATTATGCTCTTGGGCTATCCCGTCATCGGCATTTGGTATTGGTGCGCGGACCAGACCATCGTGCAACGCGTGCTCGGCGCTCGCAGTGAGCGCGACGCGCAGACGGGCCCCATCTTCGCCGGGTTCATCAAAGTGCTGCCGGTCTTCTTGATGGTGTTTCCCGGCGCGATCGCCTACGTGCTGTTTCGAAGGGAAATCGGCGAAGACGCCGACTCCACGCTGAGCGTCATGATCCTCAAGCTTCTTCCGCAGGGGCTTCAAGGCCTCGTGCTTGCCGGGCTGTTGGCGGCCATGATGAGCACCGTGGCCGGCGCGCTCAATTCCGCGGCCACGCTGGTGAGCATCGACATCGTCAAGCGATTGCGTCCGGCCACGGCCGACCGCACGCTCGTGCGGATTGGGCAGGTGACGGCCGTCGGGGTGATGATCGCCGCGGTCGCCTGGTCGACCCAAGGCGAGCGTTTCGGCGGCATCTTCAAGGGGATCAATCAGATGATCTCTGCTTTGTCTCCGCCGATCACCACGGTTTTCATCTGGGGAATCTTCTGGCGTCGCGGCACGTCGGCCGCCTCGCTGGCCACGCTCATCGTCGGATTCCTGCTGGGGGCCATCGTGTTCGTGATCGACTTCCCTGCGTTTGGCATGCAAATCGTCACCAAACAGTGGGGCATCCCGTTCATGCTTCAGGCCTGGTGGTTGTTTGTTGCATGCAGTGTGGTGTTCGTGGTGGTGAGTCTGCTCACGCCGCCGCCCGATCCGTGTCGCGTGGAAAGGTACTGCTGGAAGAGTCCGCTGGCCGCGATTACCGAGAAGCGAATCTCGGGCGTGCTGGATCCCCGTGTGCTGGCCGTCGTGTTGGTGGCCGTGATGATCGCCTGTTACTGCCTCTTCGCCTGATGAATCGGAGGGTTGATGATGGACGAGAAAGTAACGCCATCCGCTGAAATCGATCCTTCGGTCTGGTCCGGCGGTCCGCCGCGCGTCGTCGTCGGTGAACGATCGGGCCGTTGGGCCGTGGCCCTTCGCCGGGAGTTGGGTCCCGAGCCGCGGGTGTACGAGGCGCGAAGTGTGGCCGACTGCTGGGAAAGTCTGGCCCAAGCGCCGGGAAGCCTTCTGGTGGTCGAGGTGACGCCCGGCAACCTCGAAGCGCTCCTGGCGCGCATGGCACGTCGGGAGAGGGAATTCCCACGGGCCCGGGTGGCGGTGGTGGCCGATCGACGTCTGGCCGACCACGAGTGGCTGTTGCGCGAGGCGGGGACTGTGCTGTTTGTCACTTCGCCGCGGCGGCTGGCCGGTCTGGCCGAGTTGGTCCGGCGGCACTTGGCCACTCAGCCCGAACCGCAGGCCGGGACAACCCAGCAGCTTTGGGCCAGCTTGCCCTGGAAGGAACAGGCGAGCGGCCGTGCCCCATTGAAGATGGCGTAAGCGTAAACACCATAAATACTTAGAGCCGCCAGAGCGAGTTGCCCCGGCGGCTCTTTCTCGTCGTAGCTTGGGTGAAGCGCCGCCTGCTATTTGCAGGAGCGCTTCTTGGTCGCCTTTTTCTTCCTCTTCTTGGCTACCTTCCTTTTGGCAACCTTTTTGGCGGCCTTCTTTTTGGTCGCCTTCTTCTTAGTGGCTTTCTTCTTGGCTACCTTCTTCTTCGCCACCTTCTTCTTGGCTACTTTCCTTTTTTTGGCCACGGTATCTCCTCCGTTTTAGGGCCTTGGTGAGACGTTCGTGGATCGTTTCGACACAAGTCGAGACGATAAGTCTCACCCTTTCACAAGCAAACCAATCAATACCGGGCTTGGCTGGTGGAGCGGCGCGACAAGGTCTTTGGCCGTGGGCCTGGGCTTCCGCCGCGTGCTCTCCGTCCGACTGCATGCCCGGTTCAAAGTCTATCTCCGACTGTTTTCCAGTGGTGGGATTCCTTCTTCCTACGTCGTTGTCGATGTGCCGCCGGGACCGGTTACTTAGGCATTGCCAAAAGTCGTAACGCCTACTTGTAAACACTTCCTCGGAAAAAATCAACCTCTTTATCGGTGCTGGGACCCACAATTCTTTGAGCAAGAATGCGGCGGGGCACAATCCCGCTGCTGCTTGGCCGGTAGCTATGCAGCATCGGGACGGTCTTGCTTCGGTGCGCCGTCGTCGGTGATTGGCTCTCGTCGCGGGCGATTTGGTCGAGCCATCGGATGAGCATGGTCGCCATGTCATGCGCGCCGGGGAGGACCGCCGATGGGTCGACGATCACCAGCGCGGTCGCCCGCCGCCGTAGGCCTGCAGCATGGCGTAACTGGAATAGGCCAGGTAGCCGAAAAGCAATGGTATGAAAAGACTTCCGCCACCGAGTGAGCCTGGGTGTTGAAGCAGGTTCAGCACCGCCACGCCCGTCATGATCGAGGCGGTGACCAACGAGAGTATCAAACTGCGGCGGATGCCTTGGCTTGGATTGAAGCGGAGGAAGATCTCCCGGGCCACCTGGCCGCCGTCCAACGGATAGATGGGCAACAGGTTGAGCAGGCCCCAGGCAAGGCACACGAACAGCAAGAAATTGACAAACAGGTTCAACGTGGGAGTCGCCAACCCGACGGCATAGACGGAGATTCCAAACGGGAACCCAAAGCGGGAGTCGACCGTTTGGCCGGTGGCAAGAAGGATTCCAACGATCACGGCGACGAGCAAGAAACCGGTCCCCGGCCCGGCCAGCGAAATCGAGATCTGACGGCCCGAGGTGTCGGCCCGTGAATAGGCCAATTGGCTCGGGTCGTGGCAGGTGAGCCCACCCAGACCGTAAAGGACGATCCAGGGACGCAGCCCAAATAGTCGCATCAAGAAGGCATGCCCCAACTCATGGACCAGGATCCCGAGAAACACGGCCACGATCCAAATCAACACGGCCCGCATCTCGTCCAGCGACACGCCCAGCACCAGGGCAATCAGCCAGAAGAACGGGTGCACGCGGACAGGAAAGCCGAAAAGCGAGAAACGAAGGTCCCATTGCGAGGGAGGAGGTTCGGAGAGGAGCATGGGCCGTATTCCGTCGTCTTCAAGGTGGGCTATTGAGCTTCAGAAATCGGGACCTGGGCCGGTTGGCGCTCGGGCAGCCAGTGGGGGCGTGGGACCGGCGCGCGGCGCCCGGAGAGCGTCGTGAGGATATACTCCGCCGCCCGGGCCGACGCACCGCCGTGGGCCACCTCGGCCTTGAGTCGGGCCAACCGCGCGACGCGACGTTGCCGGGCCGCCGGGTCGGTGAGCCACTCGACGAGGTGCGCGGCGATCTGGGCCGATTTGTCTTCATAGGTCAAGTACTCGGGAAAAGGAATCGCCTCGGCATCCGGTTGCCGCGGATCGAACGGGCTCAGATCCCGAGCGTCCAACGCGTCGGTGGCCAGCATGTTGACCAACGTAATGTACTTCACCCGGCGAAGCCAGCCCTGCACCACGTAGGCGGCCCGACCGATCCAGTAGAGCACGACCGTCGGCTTGCCGTGGTAGAGCAATTCGAGCGAGACCGAGCCCGAGCAGGCCATGCAGCACGTGGCCAGCCGCATCAGCTCGGGCGTTTTGCCCAGGTAGACCTCGGCCGGCACGCCGCCGGTCGCCAGCCGGCGCCGCGCGATTGCCGCCTGATTGGGCTTGAACGAGGCGATGGCAAACCGCACGTCGGGCACTTCTTTGCGAATCAGGGCGGCCGCCTTGAGGAACCACTTCAGATTATGCTCGACCTCCTGGGTCCGCGAGCCGGGCAGGATCACGACCAGCGGCCCCGGCCGAGCCTGTTGCCGGCGCAGGAACTCCTCATCGAGCGGCCGGCGATCGACTTCGTCGAAGAACGGATGGCCCACGAAAGTCGCGTTGCAGCCGTGCGCGGCAAACCATGTCTGTTCAAAGGGCAGACCGCAAAGCACATGGTCCACGAAGCGACGCATCTTCCCGACGCGCCATCGGGCCCAGGACCAGATCTGCGGTGGGCAGTAGTAGAAAACGGGAATACCGTGTGCCTTGGCACGTCGGGCAATCCACCAGTTGAAGCCCGGATAGTCGATCAACACGACTGCGTCGGGCCGATGGTGGCGGAAATAGCGGTCGGCCCGGCTCGCCAGGTCCCAGAACTTGTGCAGACTGATAAGCACCCGGGCGAACCACATCACGGCCAGCGCCGTCAGATCGGCGTGCAACCGGCAGCCGGCCGCGGCCATTTCCGGCCCGCCGTAGCCGACCGCCTCGACTCGCTCCGACCGGGCGCGGAGTCGGCGGATCAGGTTCGCGCCGTGGACGTCTCCGCTCGGCTCTCCGGCCGAAAAGAAGATTCGCGTCGGTCGGCGTCGGTCGGATTCGCTTGGCATGACTCGGTAGTAACTGAACAAAGTGGCGTGACTGGGCCGTCCAGCGGGCGAGCTTGCTCGCCGTTGCGGTCAAGTATCCCACATTCGCCCTCCACGAAGAAGGGCAGTTCGCGGATCGGTAAATCCCTTTTGGAAAAAAACTTACGACAATCGCACTGCAAACGTCTCCGGCGCCGATCGTAATGGATCGCTGGAACGCTCCGGCCCGGGGAGCTACACTTGGTCGCTTCAGTCCTTGCTTGGGTGCCATGCAACGCCGTCCACTAGGCCTTAAACAAGCGAACACCGATGGGTAGTTTGTGTCGTTTCCTTGATTTCGGCAG
>CAZWWC010000190.1:5848-8324 GCA_964637625.1 uncultured Planctomycetaceae bacterium | reverse complement strand
GTCAATGCAAGCCGTGCTTGCGAGGCGACTATCATATTTGCGATCACTTAAAGGTACAGGGTTTTCAGGCGCCGGGCTGTGCCGGGGAGTGGTTTGTGACCAAGGCCGACAAGGTGGTCCCTTTGCCCGAGGCATTCTCCTTCGAGCAGGGCGCCATGGTCGAGCCGGCCGCGGTGGCCGTCCATGCCGTGGCGCGTGCCGGGGACGTGGCCGGCCGGAATGTGGCCGTGCTCGGTGCCGGGCCGATCGGCAACCTGGTGGCACAGGTGGCCCGAGCCATGGGCGCCGAAGTGCTCTTGACGGACCTCAGTGATTTCCGGCTTGAATTGGGCCGGCATTGTGGAATCAGGTACACCTCCAATGCCCGCTGCGAAACACTCACCGAGGCGGCGGTACGTCCATTCGGCAACGCCGGCATCGACGTCGTCTTTGAATGTGTCGGGGCGGAAGTCACCATCAACGATGCCATCAACGCCATCACCAAGGGGGGCCTCATCGTCGTCGTAGGAGTCTTCGGCGAGAAACCTCGCGTCGACCTGGGACTCGTCCAGGACCGCGAACTGCGTCTGGTCGGCACACTCATGTATCGTCGCGAGGACTACCAGCGGGCAGTCGAGTTGATTGCCGATCAAAGGATTCTCACCGAGCCGCTCGACACGGGCCACTTTCCGCTGGAGGACTACGCGGCCGCCTATGCATTCATTGAGCAGCGGTCCGACCGGAGCATGAAGGTGTTCATCGACGTGCTCGACGAACGTCATGCACGATGAGACTGCAACCATCGTCTAACCCTCGCAAGGCTCCACGTCCCACGCGAAGAGATTCATCCGCGGAGCCCCCCAGCTCGTCTCGGCATGAAACCGCAGAGCTTCAGTATGGGTCTTGACCGTAACACACATCAATCGCTGGTGATTGTCTTCTTCGCGGAAAATCGTGTTCCACTGGCCTGTGCTGTCCATCGCCTCGACCCGAAAGGCGCGGATCAACGTGGCGGGGACCGAGATGGGCTCGATTTCCAATGGATACTTGCACAACATGGTCGTATCCGGCCGGTTCAGATCGCTGTCGAACACCAGGCGGAGCCGTCCTAGGCGTTGGGCGTGGGGCCAGGTGTATTGCACCCAGGAGCCGGCCGACCCCGACCAGCCGTTCAGAGCATCGCCTACCGGACGGTCGACTCCATTGCGCAGCGGCTCGGGATCACCTTCAGAGGCAGTGAGCGTCGCCATGCGGCTGAGCATGGGGATCTCACGCTTCAAGCCGGGCAGATGACAATCCTCTTCGAGCAATGCCTGTTGGAGCCGGGCAATCGAGCGCTGTCCGACTTCGCGAGGCGTCATGCCGCGGGCAATGGCAATGGACGCGGCCGTGCCGACGGCCTGACCGATAATCGCGCAGGTGGCCATCACGCGCGACGAGCTGAAGGCCACGTGGCTGGCGCTGATATTGCGTCCGGCACAGTACAAATTCGTGACATTGCAGGAATAGAGGGCCCGGTAAGGAATACCCCATGGCGAAGGCACTTCGTAGACCGTCGAAGGCTTGCCCGGGTGACGAATGCCGTTGGGATGGTGGTCGTCCAGCGGCCAGCCGGCGTAGGCCACGACGTCATTGAAGTGACCGCCTCCGCGGACGTCGTTCTCGTTGATGATGTAATCGCCTTCGTAACGGCGGCTCTCGCGTTTTCCGGGCAGGAAACCGACCCAGTCGAGCGTCCAGTTGTCGCTTTCATGGTTGCCGCGATTCTTGATGTGATCCCATACACCGAAGGCGCAACAGAGCAGCTCGTCGCGGATTTCTTCGGTTTGTGCGATGCTGTCTCGCTCACCGCCGGCCTCGATCCACCAGAAGTTGTTCCACATCCAGTCGCCGTTGCCCAAGTCATGATCGCGGTAAGGCAAATCCTCGTCGCTGGGATACTTCGCGGCCCAACGAGGTGGAATGAAGGGCTGGGGTGAGGTGGTCTCGCGGGCCTGAATCAACAGGCTCATGCCCATCGTGGATTTGCTTGCCTTGGCCGACGCGATCGATTCACGGAACTCGTCGGCGGCCTCTTGACCGACACGAAACTTCGCGCCCGAGAGCGGTGCCAAGATGCTGTCGCCGGAACAATCGGCGAACAAGGTCGCTTCCACGGTGTGCCAGGTTTGCGTGGTGGTCTGCCAGCCGGTGACCGTGCGAATCCGATCGCCGTCCATTTCCAGATCGTTGCACGAGCAGTTCAACAGGACGGTGAGGTTCTCCTGCAAGTGGACGAACTCGTAGAGAATGCTTCCCCAGATCGAGTAGTTTCGCAACGGGTTGCGATGGTAGTTCTCCAGGAGCATTTCCTCGATGATGCCCGTCTCACGGTTATTCGCACCGCGGGCGCCCCAGACCCACATGCGGACCTCGGGCGAAGCGTTGCCACCCGGCACGGGCCGATCGTGCATCAACACGACGCGCAACCCGCGGCGCGCCGCGGCGATCGCCGCGC
>CAZWWC010000190.1:0-5748 GCA_964637625.1 uncultured Planctomycetaceae bacterium | reverse complement strand
CCGATCTGAAAGGGTCGCTCCGCCTTCTGGCCGTGCTCTTCCCGATAGGCGGTCGGGGTCCAGCCGGTCTCTCGCTTGAAAACGGTGCATAGATACTCGACGTGCCTGAACCCCGTGCGATCGGCGATGTCGGCCAAGGAGAGTTCGGTCTGGGAGAGCAGTTCCTTTACTCGCTTCGTTCGCGCCTCGATGATCATTTCGTGAGCCGATCGGTCCAGAGCCTTGTGGAAGCGATCTTCCAGGACGGTGCGCGAGACAAGCATGTGGCGCAATACGTCGGTGACCTTGATTCCGTCGCACGCGTGTTCGTGAATGAACCGCATGGCCTTGGATACTACTGGATCGGCAACCGCCATGACGTCGCTCGATTGGCGAGTCACGATGTCCAACGGTGGCAAGAGTCGCTCCTTGACATCCACTCGCTCTCCACGCATCAGGCGATCCAGCAGGACAGCCGCGTCGTAGCCCATGCGAAACGAATTGAGCACGACGCTCGAAAGCGGCGGGCTGGCCATCTCGCAGGCGACGTCGTCGTTGCCGACGCCGACGACGGCGACCTCCTGGGGCACGGCAATGCTCGCGACCGCACAGGCTTCGAGCAACTGCAGTCCACGGAAATCGTCGCACGCCATGACGCCGACCGGTTTGGGCAGCTTCTTCACCCAACGGATGACGTGCTCCATTTCGAGTTCCCAGGTGTCGTCCCGAAAGCGTCGTGGAGCCTGTGCCCGGCAAGAGTAGACGTCGCAGACGTCGGACTCACACGCGGCCTCGGCAAATGCGTCGCGCCGGCAGTCGGACCAATACAGCCCGTTGTAACCGACGTAGGCAAAATGCTCGAAACCACGCTGCAGGAGGTGCTCGGCCGCCATGCGGCCTACGGCGGCGTGGTCGTTGGAGATCAGCGGCACTCCCATCCCCCGCAATTGCTCGTTCAGATCGACCATCGGAATGTCCGTGTCGGCCGCGAACTGCCTGATGTCGGGCGTGTTGATCCGCGAAATGATTCCGTCGCCCGACCATTTCTTGAGCCACTTGGGCACGCGGTCGCAAACGCCGCGCTGGACGAAAAAGACCGACCAGGGGCCGTTTTCGCGGATGTACCGGGTGATTCCGCGGAAAAGCTCCCGGCCGAATGACTGGGACGTCTCGATCATCAGCGCGACTCGCGGCGCCTTGTGGTTGTCGCGCGGCGGAATATCAGAAGCCTTGGCCGCTCTGGGCTTGCCGTTGGATTGAGGCATAATGGAAATCGCCGCTGGGGTCTTTGCGTGGCCGGAGATACCGTGCCCAGACGCGGGGCTACCAGCGTGACGCCCGCGAGGCTCCTTCTATCCAGACTACTCAGTGGAGGTTCGATCGTCGATGAGTTTTTTAGCCTTGCAATTAAGTTTTTTCCCGCCCTCGTTGATGTGGTCGGAAGTACGAATTAGCATGGATGTTTGTGGTGAGGATGTCTCCGGCACGGAGGACCAGGCCAAGCTCTCTTAAGATTATCCATGGCCCACCGAAGTGGGTGGGTAGTAGTCTTGTTTTGCCAATCCCGGGGGGTGAGGAGCGGTGGGTCGATGAATCCAAGCCGGCGGTGATTGCTTCATTGCCAAATAAAAGGGATGTTCCTCATGCAGCCGATCGACTATGCCGTTCTCGTCGGCTTCATGGTATGGATGCTTGTGATCGGCGGGATCTTCAGCAGGCGGGTGAAGAATGCCTCGGACATGTTTGCGGCGGGGGGACGCTCTCCTTGGTGGATCTCAGGTTTATCCGGCTACATGACCATCTTCTCCGCCGGGACGTTCGTCGTCTGGGGAGGTATCGCCTATCGACTTGGCCTGGTGGCCGTCTCGATTCTCATGGTGATCGGGATGAGCATGATCCTGATCGGACTGACCGTCGCCGCGCGCTGGCGGCGTATGGGCATCACCACGCCCACGGAGTTCCTTCGAATCCGTTTCAGCGAGCCGGTGGTTCAGGCCTACACGTGGATCGGCATGCTCTACGGCGGGATCGGACTTGCCGTAGGGCTCTACTCGCTGGCGGTGATGCTCGCCGTGCTCGTGCCGCTGCCCGAAGGCGCCCCGTTTCGAGATCCACAATCCGGAAACCTCTCGGTCAGTTGGAGCATCATCCTCTGGGGAGCGGTCGTCATCATCTACACCATGGCCGGCGGGCTCTGGGCCGTGCTGATGACCGACGTGATTCAATGTCTCATCCTCTGTTTGGTCGTGCTGCTGGCGGTTCCGCTTTCGATCGCGGCGGTCGGTGGTGTCGATCAACTTTGGAGCCGGGCACCCAAAGGATTCTTTTTGCCCGCGGCAGGCGAGTACACCTACACTTTTCTCTTCTTGTGGTTCTGGGTGGGGTTCTTTCGCTACGCGGCCGACTGGGCCTTCGTGCAACGATACATCTGCGTGCCCACGCCGCGCGACGCCCGAAAGGTCGCCTTTCTGATGGGCGGGCTGTACCTGATCGGTCCCGTTCTCTGGATGCTGCCGGCCATGGCCTATCGCGTTCTTGCCCCGGACGCGGACCTGAAGGAAGCCTATATGCTCGCCTGCCGCAGGGTACTTCCGGCGGGCATGCTAGGGATCATGGTCGCGGCCATGTTCTCGGCCACCGCGAGCATGGTCAGCTCGTTGCTAAACGTGTTTGCGGGCGTGTTTACGTGTGACGTGTACAAGGCGCTGATCAATCCGGGTGCTTCGCAGCGTCGCCTGGTCTTGGTCGGCCGCCTGGTAACGCTCGGCTACGGACTGTTTGTCGTTGGGGCGGCGCTTTCGGTGCCCTGGTTGGGTGGCGCCGAGCAGCTTGTTCTCGTCCTGGTCACGGTATTGCTGGTACCGCTGATGTTGCCGGTCGTCTGGGGGCTCTACTCGCGATACGTGGGTCAAGGTGCGGTGTGGGCCACGTTGGCCGTGTGTACTCCGGTGGCCCTCCTCGTCAAGGCCGGCCCCCCTGTCTGGATGTCGCTGGAATTGCCCGCGGCACTCGGCCGGATCGAGGCCATACCGCGGGCAACGGCCGCGTCGGCACTCGCCATAGCGACTGTTCTGACCGCGGCGATCGACTGGGTCGAGGCCAACCCGCAGGTGACCAACGCGATCCTCGGGCTGGTGCTTCCGCTGGGGGTTCTCGTCGCCGTGGAAGCCATTGCCCGACTCGGCCGAGTCAACGCCGGCTGGTATCGGATGCAAAGGGCTTTTGCGGACTATGCGGAACGCCCCCCGGCCGTGGTCGCCTCGCGACTGCCGGCGCGGATTGTGGCGGCCTCGCTCGGAATGCTCGGCTTGTTGATGACGGCTATCACCATTCTCGCCGAAGAACAACGGACCACCCTCGCCGCTTTCGCCGTACTTCTCCTGCTCGCGGCGGCCGCCATGGCCTGGCTCGGCTTCAAAAGGGCAAAAACCGAGTAGGTGAGCCAGGGGGGCCCTCTATTGCCCCCCCGCATTCTCAATGCTTCCGGGGTGGCTGCGCCGTAGCGCAGCGGCGGCCCGGATTGGGCGCGAGGTCAATAGTACCTGAAATTTCATAGTGCGAACGTGTAGAAACTCATTGGCGCGGGCCATTGTTTGTGCGTAAAGTGAAATCGGTCGGCGTCGTCGGCCGCGCGTCGGAACCAGGAAGAAGCACTCGTCTGTCTCGAATTCAGAAATCCAGAGTCGCTGTCCTTCTCTTACTTCAAAGGGAGAAAGCCATGAGTTCTCGATCCGCTTGTTTCAGCCTGTTGGCCGTTTTGTTGACGTTGTCGATCCTCGGTTTTCTCGCGGGCAACGCGAATGCCGCGGCGATAACCTGGGTGGGCGGCGACGTCACCAATCCTGATTATTGGGACATCGGCACTACGGCTAACTGGAGTCCCGGCCCCACGGTCTACACCGACTTGGTGGATGACGTTACGTTCGACGACACCAGCACCAACTTGAATTCAGTGGATTTGAGAACCACGTTATCCCCCAACTCTGTCGTGATCGGCAGCACCACTACCCGGGATTACACCTTTGCCGGCACCGGCCTCCTGACGGGAACCACCGGCATCACCAAAGGCGGCTCGGGCACATTGACCGTCAACAACGCGAACACCTTCACCGGCGACGTCACGGTAAACGACGGAACGCTTGTACTCGGTAATGCCGCGGCGTTGGGCACGACCGCCAGCGACACCGAGATCAACGCCGGTGGCACGTTGGAACTCAACGGAATAGACCTGAAGGATACGCATCTCGAGAAAGTCACCGCTCAGGGCGTGGGCGTCGGCGGCAACGGCGCGATCGTTAACAACTCCGGCACGGGAAGAATTCGCCAATTGGTTCTCGACGGCGACACCACCTTTGGAGGAACCAAACGGCTGAGCATCTGGGGTGCCTTGGCTAGCGATGGAGTCACTCCCGACTTCGGCGATTACACTATGACTGTTAAGCACGCAAGTGGGGCCATCACTGGTAATGACCAGGTCAGAATTGTGAATAGCTATGTGCATACTCTGAAAGACGTAAATATCGTTCAAGGCGACTTGGCCTTCCATAACGCCGACTTTGGCAATGCCGCCGGAACGATCACCGTCAGCAACGACGGCGGCATAAAGTTATATGACTCGAAGACTCCCTACGATGACGCGAACAACGATCTGAATAAAGACCTCGACTTTACCGGCGGGGAAGTCTACGTCTATCGCGGCAAATTCACTATCAACGCGACCAGCGGGACGGTGACGCTTAACACCATGGCGACCACGTTCAATGTGTATTCGTACCACTCCACGTATAAAACTCAACTTTGGATTGACGGCCTCGTCACCGGCGACGGAGGAATAACGAAAACCGGCAACGGTCTCTTTAGATTAACCGCCGCCAATGATTATACCGGGGCCACCACGGTTGCCGATGGCACGCTGCGTATCGACGGTTCGATCACGTCGAATACGACGGTCAATAGCGGCGCCCATCTCGATGGCGCCGGCTCCATACTGGCCGATGTTACCGTGGAGTCGGGCGGCTATATCGAGCCGGGAACAAGCATCGACTCACTCACCGTCGAAGGCGACATGGACATCGCCGGTACGTGGACCGTCGAATACGACGGCGACACCGAGACCATCGATGTCTTGACGGTTGAGGATGATGGGTCTGGCACCGGGGACCTTGATATCGGCAGTGCCACCGTCAATTTCTCCGATATTGGCGGCGGTGCGGAGCTTAACCTGCCGTACTATGTGTTTGCCAATTACGTCACGCTAACCGGGGAAGAGACCGCCACCGTGACAAACGTCCCCGATGATTACACTGTCGACTGGGACTTCGGCGATGGCCGCGCCGCCTTGGTACCTGAGCCCTCGGCTCTTGTCCTGCTGAGCTTGGGTCTGATCGGCCTGGCGGCCTGCGTGCGGCGCCGCCGGTAAGAAAGACAGCATTTCAGGCTTGGTGCGCGAAAATCGCTCGGCTATGCCTAGCTCTACCAGAAGTGCTGTAGAGTTGGAATCCTCATATCCAAGGCTCTATAAATGAATAGGTTCAAAGTCCTCACGGCAGCATTTCTGTGGGGTGCCTGTGTAATTGCCTCGGGTGTTCTGGCGGCGCCGCCGTCGATCCAGCCCGGTTCGTGGACGCTGGCAATCCTTCCGGACACGCAGAAGTACGCTCAATCGTACCCTGCGATTTTCAACGCCCAGACGCAGTTCCTCGCCGACTATAAAGGTACGCTCAACTTGGCGTTTGTCTTGCACGAAGGTGACATCGTCAATAAGGACTT
>CAZWWC010000189.1:0-8328 GCA_964637625.1 uncultured Planctomycetaceae bacterium | reverse complement strand
AAAATCGTCGGTGTGCCGAAGGCACAAGAGGCCAGGTTGCGGGATCGTCCTCCACTTCTTGCCGCTGCGCGGCTGGGTGGCATGGCCTCGCTTGCGTGGCCATGTCCGAATATCAAAGAAGCATGCTCACGCAAGCGAGAGCATGCCACCCTCCGTGTGCCACTGCTTGCCATCGGCAAGTAGTGCTCGGTTGCCGATCGGTTTGCACTGCTTCTACGAAGCAGTGGCACACGGCGATTTCACTTTTAATCCTCGTCGCGATTCTCTCCTCGGCGGCGGTGCCCGCCGCGGCGGCCGGCCGGCCGGCGGCCGGCAAGACCACGGTCGTGCGGGAGTTGCTCGTCCCGATGGACGACTTGAACGTCCTGCTGGAGAATCAGCCTCGACGCGTGTTGCTCTCTCGCCAGGAGTACGAAGCGTTGCTCGAAAAGGCCCGCGCCCGCGGCCAGGCAAGGCCTCCGCGGCCGGCCGTGCTCGCCGACAGCCAGTATACGACCGCCGTGACCGACGGCCGCGCACGGATCGAGGGCACGCTTACCATCGAAGTGCTCTCCGAGGGAATTCAAGCCGTGCCGCTGGGGCTTGCGTACGTCGGGTTGCAAAGCGCTACGCTCGACGGCAAGCCCGCCGCGCTCGGCCAAGACAAACACGGGCGGCTGATGCTGTTTGTGGAAGGTCGCGGGCAACACGAGCTTCGACTCTCGATGACCGCGCCGGTGCAGACCACCGCGGCGACCCAGGTGCTCACGTTCCGCCTGCCGACGGCGCCGTCGGCCCGGTTCGATCTCTCAGTCGAGGGCGACGTGGAAGTGAAGGGCGGTCTGAACGTGATCGATCGTCGGTTCGACACGTCGGCCGAGGTAACTCGGTTCAAGCTTTTGCCCCGCGGCGGCAACGTGTCGTTGGTGATGACGCTCAACAGCCGTCTGCGCCGCAAGGACCGGATCGTCCTTGCTCGGTCCGTGCTCCTGGCCGCGGTGACCGAATCGGGCCAGCGTGTGTACTCGAACGTTACGTTGACGGTTCTGCATCGCGGCGCCGAGCGATTTCGCTTCGCGGTGCCCGAGAATTTCGAGATCACTGCCGTCCACTGCCCCGATCTGTCGAGTTGGGCCGTGGCTGGGGAGGACGATCGCCGTGTTCTGGAAGTGCGACTTCGCCAGGCGACCACGGGCAAAGTCGTCCTGTCGGTCTCAGCCGAGCGCAACACGCCGCAACTGGACGATTGGAACATGCCGCGCCTGCGCCCGTTGGACACCGACGGCGAGGCGACGGTCGTCGGACTGCTCTTGCAAGATCGACTCAAACCGAAAACGATTATCGCCAAGGGATTGATCCCGATCGACGTGTCGGTCTTACGGCCGGCGCTACCCGAGTCGATGCGCCGCGGCGCCATGGACGAGCCGCCGCTTGTGGCCGTGGCGGCCTATTACGCGCCGGGGGGCGACTACGCGGTGCAGGCCCGGTTCGAAAAGCCGCCGGCCCGGCTCAGCGCCACCACGGTGCTGTTGCTGAAACTCTCCGATCGAGAACACCGGCTCCGCGGCGATCTCCTGCTGGCGCCGGAGCAGGAGCCGCTGTTCGAACTCGATTTCGGTCTGGCCAATGCCTGGCACGTCGAGCGAGTCGTCGACGCGCACAACAAGCCCATCCCGTTTGAGCGTCATAAAAATCCGGCCCGCGTGCACGTGCGGTTGCCTCGTGGGATTGTGCCGGGCACCCAAGCGACGATCCGCTTCGAGGCCACCCGGACCCCGCCGGAATGGCTGGGCGATTGGAAAGAGCGGAAGGTTGACTTCCCCGAGTTTCAAGTGCTCGGCAACGTCCGCCAGCGCGGCGCGATCGCCGTGGCGGTGGCCGACGACCTGTCGGTTCGGCCCGAGACCGAAACGGGCCTGACGGCGTTGGATGAGAGCGAGAAGAAGGAGTTCTCGCTCGGCGGCGTGAAAACCGCCTTGGCCTATCGCCACGCGGACGGCCGCTATCGAGCCACCTTCAAAGCCCAGCGCACCCCGCCGAGGCTCACCGCCAGAACGTATTCGTTCCTTCGCGTCACCCCGGGCATGCTCGTCGGCCACTACGAAATTGTCTACGACGTGGCCGCCGCCCGGACGCGAAAGCTCCAGTTTCGATTGCCGAAGACCACGCCGACCGACCTGGCGATTCGGGGCTTGGGCGGCGTCCGATTGAAGCAGTACGTGCCCGAGTCGACCGACCAGGGCCGCCAATGGACCGTGCAGTTGGCCGAAGCGCGCCGCGGTCGAATTGCCCTGGCCGTCGACTTCCAGCAGCCGTTGGGCGACGCGGATCCCCGCGATCTGGCGTTGCCGGTGGTCGCGGCCGAAGGCGTGGCTCACCAGTCGGGCCTGGTCGCCGTCGAAGGCAACGCCGAGCTCGACGTCCAGCTCGCGACCGAGGCTCGGCAGGTCGACGTCGGCGAGCTGGCCGGCGCCGAGTATCGACCGGGCCGGCGGCTGTTGGGCGTCTACAGCTTCGTCGGCGAGCCCGCGCCGGTCAAGATCAACGCCTACCGTCATCCGGCCTATCGGCTTTCGACGACGATCGTCCAGGCGGCCCGACTCACGACACGACTGTCGGCCCAGCGCGTCGCGCAGACCGACGCCCGATTCCGGCTCCGCACGAAGGCACTCTATCTCGAGGTCGAGTTGCCGACGGACTCCGAGCTTTGGTCGGCCTGGCTGGACGGCAAGCCGATCAAACCGCAGCGGCAGTCGGATCGATTGTTGTTGAACCTGGCGGGCGAAACCGGTGGCAAACCTCGCGAGTTACAGCTTGTCTACGAAACGCGCGTCGCGCCGGTCGGCCTGCTAGGCGAGCTTCAGTTGAACGCCCCCAGGCTGTTGCTCCGGGCCAGCGAAGACGCCGCCGGGGTCGAAGTGCCCTTGGCCGCCCTGCAATGGGAACTCGTGCTTCCCTGGCGCTATCGGGTCGTCCGTAGCGACGGCACGCTGATGACCAATGCCGTGCGGCCGACCGAGCCGGCCGTCTTCCAGGTCGCCCGATGGTTGGGCGCCACGCCTACGTTGACGGCAGGCCGCCAAGCAGCACGCGAAGCCAAGGAAGCATACCCGTCGGCGTCCTTGGCCGACTCGAGTGCTCCAGAACACCGGCTGGTCACGATCGATCGCGAGATCGCCGAGCAGAAGAAGAAGCTGGCCGAGATAAGAGTCAGGTTCAAGGCGACGGGAAAAGCAAGGGCTATCGAGGCGCGATTCAACACACTGATGAAAGCTCGCGCACAACACGCCCAAACGCGTAAGCCTGGCTCGCAAGAGGCCCTTTCAAGACTGCAAAAAGACATTAAAGAGCTCACGGATGAACTCGGAACAGCCGACGGGGCGACACTTTCGGAGAACATGAAAAGAACGCTCGGTGAGTACACGAACGCGCGCAAAAGATTGGCAGACTTGGAGGAGGCAAAAAGGACTCTCACGCGTTCTGAAGGCGACATCCTTGCTTTCGGTGAGCGGCTCTACGTCGATAAGTCAGAAGAAGGTGTAGCGCTGAAAGACTCGCGGATAGCGGCCGGCTACGAAATGCACGGCCGAAGAATCGCAGGGCCATCATCCGTGAAAGCCAAGGGGAAAAGCAAGTACAGTTACTCAGATGGTCTGGATCTCGGCTTGCAGGGGATGCGGAGCCTCAAAATCAACCTGACCGACCGGCAGACCGGCCAGCAGTTGCCGTCGGTCGTGTTTCAGAGCCTGGGCGAGGACCCCCGGTTGGACCTGACGCTGGCCGACGCTCACCGGTTCCGGATGCTCGGCTGGGGCCTGGCGATGGCGACCGTGCTGGTCGGGCTGGCCATTGGAAGACATCCGGCACGAGCCAAGGTCCGTTTTCTCATTGCGGTGGGCCTGGTCGCTTCACTGTTGCCGATGGCGCCCGGCTGTGAAGTTCTGGCCGAACCGTGCAACATGGTCTTCTACGCGGCCTTGCTGCTGGTTCCTTACTATCTCCTCGTGGCGGGACTGCGCCGGCTGCTTGGGTTCGTCGGCTGCGTGCCCACGCCGAAGCGTGCGGCGGTCAGCGCCGGCGCCGTCCTCCTGGTGCTGGCCGCGTCGGTCCAGGGTGTTGCGGCCGGGCCGCCGAAAAGCGATGGGCCGGTCAAGGTCGAACTGGTCGATCCGCTGCCTGTGATTCGCATTCCCAAGGATGCGATCCTCATCCCGTACGATCCCGACTCGCCGGCCGGCATTGAAAACGCGGATCGTTGTTTCGTGCCGTATGAGCAGTACGTGGACCTGTGGAATCGGGCCAATCCGGACAAGGCGGCCAAAGGCCGCCCGGCGCCTTGCGACTATGCGCTGGCCGGTGCGTCCTACCGGGCGCGGTTGGCCGACGGCGACGATCTGCTGTTGGAAGGCGAGCTCGAAATCGTCGTTCACAAGGCCTCCGGCACCGCGGTGCCTTTGCGCCTGGGTGGCGGCGTGCTGGCCGAGGCCAAGCTCGACGGCAAGCCCGCCCGGCTAAGCGTTGCCCAGCCCAAACGACCCTCGCGGCGCGCCCAGTCGAGCCAAAAACCGAACGCCTTAGACAGCCCGGAAGCGGCCGTGCTGTTGTTGCACGTCCCGCAGTCGGGCCGGCACAAGCTGACCGTGGCCGTACGACTTCGTCTGCACCGGCACGGCGGTTGGCACCTGGTGGGCGGCGTCGTACCGGCCGCGCCGGCCTCGTCACTGGTGCTTACGGTTCCCGAGGCGGGGACCGACGTGCGACTCAGCGAGACGGCCGATCGACAGAGTTTCGAGACCCGAACAGCCGACCAAGAGATCCAGACCGTGCTCGGACGCGGCGGAATCGTCCGGCTGCAATGGCGGCCCAAGCTAGCGCGGACCGAAGTTCAGCACAGCCTGACCGCCCGAACGGAAGCCGTCTTCGACGTGCAAGAGGACGCAACGCGAGTCGCCTGGGACCTGGCGCTCGAGTTCCGCCGGGACCAGCGGCAGCAATTTACGGTGGGCGTGCCCGGTGACTACCTCGTCGAGAACGTCGAGGGCCCGAACGTCCGCGGCTGGAACGTGACCCGCTCGGAGAAGACACAGCGCGTCGAGGTAACTCTGCTCAAACCGGCCAAAGACACCGAGCGGTTCTCGCTGCGACTCCGTCGCGCCGGAGTGCCGGCGGAGTTGACCGTCCCGAACGTCACGGTCGAGGGAGCGGCGATTGAAAGCGGCCGGCTGTCCATTCGACGCAGTCCGCTGCTGGAAATGCAGACGCTCTGGACGCGAGGCGTCGGCCGAACCGACTTCGCACCGCCAAAGAAGAAGGGTCGCGCCTCGACGACCCTGGAAAACCCGCTTGGACTCCGCCCTTACCAGGCCTATCGGTTTGTCTCGGTGCCGTTTTCCATGGTGTTGAAGGTTTCGCCGATCCGCGCGCGGGCGGCGGCCGAGGTGCAGTCGATCCTAACGATATCGGACCACCAGCGGCATTGGGAGAGCGTGATCAACCTCGATGTCCGACACCAGCGGATCTATCAAGCGGCCCTGTTGCTGCCGGCAGACTTCGAGCTCGAAGAGGTCCGCGGCCCGGGCGAGTTCCAATGGGCCATCACGAAAGACGAAGGGAAGACACGTGGGCGGCTTACGGTCTATTTCGCCGCCGGCCAGCACGGGTGTGTGCCGATCCAGCTGCGCGGCAAGCTCGGCGCCGGAAAGACCAAGGACCGGGTCCGTTTGCCTCGCCTGCGAGTCCTCGGCGTCGACCGCCAGCAGGGCGACATCGCCGTCGAGGCCGATCCGTCGCTGCGCGTCAGGCCCGAGGGACTGAAACACTGCCACCCGGTTCTACGCGACCGACTGCACGGTTGGCTCAAACCCCAGCAACGGCAGCTTACCCAATTGGCCCTGCGCTACGAGGGTCCCGACTACGAGGGCCACGTGGTTCTGTCGCGGCGCAGGCCGCGCGTCAAGTGCATGACCATCTCGAACGTCCGCGTGACGCGACGGGCGCTGGAAGAGACGATCCTGCTGAATTTCACGATCTCCGAGGCGGATATCCGCCGGGTGCGCTTCACGCTGCCGTATTGGATGCGCGAGTGTCGCATCAGCGTCCCCTGGCTCCGCCAGAAGACGATCGAGCCGATCGGCAACGAGCCCGACGCGCGCTTGCGCGTGACGCTCGATCTGCACGAAGTAACCGGCCAGCTCCGTGTGCTGGTCCAGAACGATCGGCTGCTGAGCGCCGAGCTGCATACCGCGCCCATTCCCGTGGTGCTCACCGGCGTGACGACACAGCGTTTCGTGGCCATCGAAAGTGCCGGGCGCGACGAAGTGGTGGTCGACCGGAGCCGGACGACCGGTCTGGAACGGCTCAACCCCAATGGAAGCGAGTGGAAAACGCTCCAGAAGTTCCTCAAGCAAGGCATTACCTTGGGCTACGTGGTCACCGAGGGCGCCGGGCAGCCGGAGCTTGCCTTTGCGACCCGGCAACGCAAGGCCGTCGTCACGGCCGGGGCCAAGATCGACCTGGCCGAGACGCATCTGTTGGTGGACGCCAGCGGGGCGTATCGAGGACGCGTGGTCTACCACATGGACAACACGACCGAGCAGTTTCTTCCGATCGAGCTCCCCCACGGTGGGCGGCTCTGGTCGGCCTGCGTGGCCGGCGAGCCGGTCAAGCCGATCCGAGTCAATCCGGCCGACGACCGATTCGTGCGCGTTCCGTTGGTGAAGACCGCGGCCGGCGAGCTCGACTACGAAGTTACGCTCCTCTACGGAGGCAAGCTGTCGTCGATCGGCAGCCTCGGAGGTGCCGTCGGTTTCCCGCTTTTGCGCACCAACGATCCGAGCAACCAGATCAACCTCAACCCCGAGGTCAGCCAGGTGCGGCTGCATCTGCCGCGCACGCATCGCTGGTTCGATTTCGGCGGCACGATGCGGTTGGTGGAAACCAAGAGCCAGTTGCTGGCCGGCAAGGTGGCCTCTCAGGCGAAGCAGGCCACCCGCCTGAGCGAAACGATGCGCAGCGGCAACGAGTATGCCCGCGCTCGCGCGGCCCGTAACGTGAGCGACTTGCAGTCGAAGATGAACGCTACGTTGCAGCATTTTACCTGCAACCTGGGCAGCGACGCCCAGTTCAAGAAGGACGTGGCCGACAGCACGCGAGCCGTGGAACAAGTCCAGCAGCAAGCGCGACGGCAACAGGCCGAGCAGGCCAGCCAGCAGGCTGGCCAGGCTTTCAACCGAGATCGCCTGAACGACTTGTACGCCACTCAACAAGTAAAACGCGCTCGCGGCGCCGTCGTCCAATACGGAAGCAACTTTCAGATTGACCTGGGCAAGAAGCAGACGGCAAGGAAGACTGCCGAGGACGCGAAGCAACCGCGGTTCGACAAACAATGGCTTGACCAGAACGAACTGGCCCAACGGCAGATCGCGCCCACGGCGCAAGTGGGGCTTCAAATGCGGCTGCCGGCAAGTAGTACATCCGGTCTCGTGCCGCAGCGGCTGGCGACCGCCCAGTCGGACGCCAGGGTCATGCGAGGTGGTGCGGGCGGTATGGGCGGCATGGGCGGCATGGGAATGGGCGGGGGGAAGCCGGGCGGCATGGGTTCATCAGAAAAGAAACTCTACATGCACCAGGTGAAACCAAGCAAGCCACGCGGCGAAAAGCCGATGGAGAGCGAGGCCTGGTTCGGTTACTCCGGACAGACCACCGCGGTTCTTTCGCGAACCATCGCCGACAACGAGGCGGTGGCTTATCCTTCGTCGGCGGAGTGGGCAATGACGGTGCACCGGAATGCTGCCGCCGGCGTCCTGATCGGCGGCCGAGGATTACCAAAAGAGAGTAGCGTGCGGCGCGGCCATTCGGCGGCTCCTTCGGGACTGGCCAGCTTGCCGGGCGAGCTGCCCACGCCCGACCAGCAGTACTATCAAACGTACCTGTTCACCACACCCCGCGGGAAAGTGGAAATCACCGCGCGAGCCGCCTCGACCGATCTGCTTCGCAGCGGTCGCAACACGTCGATTCTCATCGTAGGCTTCGTCCTGCTGGTCCTGCTTGCCAGAACACGGCCGGTTCGCTGGTTTGCCACGTTGCCCGGCGGCTTTGCTCTGATCGTCCTCGGAGCGTTGCTCACGATAAGCTGTATCGTGCCGCTGTTGGGCATTCTCCTCCTCGGCGCCGGCGTGATCATCGTGGCAACTCGCTGGCGCAGTCGGGCCGGCAAAGGCGCCGCGGTGACAACAGGCTAGTGCTCTGTCACGCTTCTTCTGTCGCGTTGACCGTTTAGCGGGCGGGTTTGCCCGCCGTTGACTCTGTGCGAAACACCGCTGTGGCAACGGGCCGCAAGCGGCCCCGCTA
>CAZWWC010000188.1:6390-8342 GCA_964637625.1 uncultured Planctomycetaceae bacterium | reverse complement strand
GTGTGCTTCGCTCACGGTGTTTGGTTTGTTACGTCAACCTCGTTGGTCCGCCGAGCAATTGAGACGGGGACGCAGTCCCCGTTTCGGATTCAGAATCTTCATGCGTTTTTTTGGAATTAGGCTCGATGGGCAAGTCCCGGCTAGAAGGCGTAGCGGTGCGTCGAGCATTGAAGGATTCTTGAGTCGCGCGATCACCGCGTTGTGCTAGTAGCATTGCTGGGCTGGTCCCGTGTTCTTCTTCCTCTTGGTCCGGGCCGAATCTCGGGAACCAGCCAGCTCCGACGCACACTTGCCGAGCGGCAGACTCCCACGAGATTGACAACCTGGATCATGGGACGTCCATGTCTCCGGGGACCTTCTTGCCGGCGGGCGGAAACGGGCTTCGTGGTACAACCGTAAACCGGATGAGACCGCCTGAGAAACGGATGCGCGTGGTGAACTTCTTGACACCACCGGGCTCGTTTGGCGAGAATCAGGAAGTGCGTTAGTGATCACCAGCAAAGTTAGCAACATGATGAAGGCTCCCCAAAGGGGCCGAGGATGGGTTTATCCGACCCCAACGGGGTCCAAACAACCTAGCCCAGGGTAAGCGCCCGCGGCGCGAGCCGCGCAAGCGCCACCCTGGGTAATAGAGTAATGAATCAACGTCAACCCTGAAAGGGTTGCACAAAGGCGTCGTCATTGCGGAACCCTTTCAGGGTTCATACGACGTGTGGTATCCGTAACCCAGGGTGGCGCCCCGACAAGTCGGGGCTGACCCTGGGCTATGATGTTTAACCGCTTCGCGGTAACGAACGAGCGGCAGAGCCTCATGAATTCTCACCAGCAAAGCTGGTGGCTTACTGAGGAAGTTAGACCGAACGGTCTACTGACCCACGTTGGTCGACAGAAAGGTAAAGCACTATGAAAGACATTCCCACCGGTCGGATCAGAATGCCCGTATCCCTGATAGTAATACTCTTCGGGGTCCAAGCGGCCCTGGGCGGCACGCTCTCCGTCATTCCCCAACCCGTGAAAATGGAGCCGCTGGAGGGCACATTCAGCCTCTCACCGCAAACAACGGTCGTCGTAGATGAGAACACCGCGAGACTTGGAGAGTATGCAAGAGAACTCTTTTCTCCGGCTACCGGGTTTCCACTGCCCGTGGAGCGCGTCTCGCATCAGGAGCCTGCCCGGCGCAACAGCATCTCGTTGCAGTTGACGAAAGACATGGAGCATCTCGGAGAAGAGGGATACGCGCTTTCGGTCGGCAAGGATGGGATTACCGTCCGTGCTCCCACACAAGCCGGCATATTCTACGGCATCCAGACGCTCAGACAATTGCTTCCCTCCGCGATCGAAAGGCGGAAGCCGGCGGGAAACAAAACGACGTGGAAAATCCCTTGCGTGGCGATCGAGGACAAACCGCGATTTGCATGGCGCGGGCTGATGATCGACTGCAGTCGCACGTTCTGGAGCAAGGACTACCTCAAACGCACGATTCGATTGATGTCGCTGTACAAGCTCAATCGGCTCCATCTCCACTTGACCGACGATCAAGGCTGGCGTCTGCAGATCAAGAAACACCCCAGGCTCACCCAGCTCGGGTCGAAGTTTGCTGAAAAGTACAAGGAGCCTCCGCAGCGACAAGGATATTATTCACAGGCCGACATGAAGGAGATCATTGAGTACGCCGCCCGGCACCGTGTGACCATCGTGCCGGAGATCGAAATGCCGGGCCACTCGGTAGCGCTGCTGAGTTGCTATCCGGAATTGTCGTGCACGGGCGGACCTTTTGAGATTCACCCTTTCCTTAAGGGCCCTGGTATCGAAAAGGACGTCTGTTGCGCCGGCAACGAGAAGACGTTTCAGTTGCTGGAGGATGTGCTTTCCGAGGTCGTGGAGCTGTTTCCCTCCGAGTTCATACACATCGGGGGCGATGAGGTGCCCAAAGACCGATGGAAGGCATGCCC
>CAZWWC010000188.1:0-6290 GCA_964637625.1 uncultured Planctomycetaceae bacterium | reverse complement strand
GCTACTTCAATTATGGTTACAAGGGCCTTCCCACCATGAAAGCCTATTCTTATGATCCTATTCCCGAAGGATTAAGCCCCGAACAGGCCAAACACATTTTGGGAGCCCAGGCCTGTTTCTGGTCGCACCAAATCAGGACGGAAGCGGGGGTTGACCGGCAGTTGTTTCCGCGACTGCTGGCGACCGCCGAGGTGACCTGGTCTCCGAAAGAATTGCGGGATGCAAATTCTTTTCGGACTCGTGTCCAAGCCCACTTCGACCGACTGAACAAACTGGGCGTCGGGTACCATCGTGATCCGTCGGTGTTGAAAAAAGATCCCTCCCAACCCAAGCGTCAACCTGACAAGAAATAGCGCAGTCGACTTTTGCATGTTACCCATACGTGAGGCCTTCTGAAACTGAACCGTTGTCCGATCTTACCCGTACCTTTCGCGATGTGCCTCGGCAGATCACCCAAGAATCGGACTGGCGCGAGGGCATGTGCCGGGCGGCAGCGAGGACGGCTACGATGCCTCTGCCGGTAGGGATACGAGCGGGGTTGCCTGTTTCAGAATTCCCATAGCTCTCTCGGGAGAGGATCTTACGTGGGGATTCGGGCCGAAACGGCCGTTGGGTTGCCCTGGGGATCCAACGATTTTCGAGACACTGCCGAGCTGGCGTAGTTGCCCGCCGAGCTTGGCAAGAGTATCATGCAGTAAACCAATGGACCATGTGGTGAACGGGGGTGACAACTATGATCAAGCACGAAGAAGACGAGCAGTCAAAAGATCAAAAATCAGCCGCGCAGGGCCGACGTGACTCCTCGAAAGGGAGTGGCGTAGTTGCCGGGGGCCTGGCAGCAGCGGCCGTGCCAATCGTCAGACGCTCAAGGAGGCCGGCATCAATGAAGAAGAGCACCGGCACCGTGCGTCGCAGCGCACTTTGTTTCTGTAGAAGTTCCACGATCAGAGTATTGGGTTGTGTTGCCCTGTCAGCCTTCTTGATCACCACTGCGAAAGGTGCTGTCGAGAACAGCATCGTGAAGGTGGCGCTCACCGGTGAACAAGCTCCCGGGCTGCCGGCAGGTGTTGTGCTCATTGATATCACGCGAAGCTTTAGCACGGGTGTAAGCGGACCACTCCTGAGCAATGGTGGGTATGTCGCGTTCCGTGGAACGGTTGAAGGACCGGGCATCAATTCGAGCAACAGGACTTCAATCTGGGCTGGGCGGTTGGGGGCACTCCAATTACTCGCCCGTGAGGGTGATCCGGCGCCCGGTGGAGGGACGTTCGGGTCCATCTCCATGTGCTACTATGTCGTCAACGGCCTCGGGGAAGTCGCTTTCAGGGGCACCGATCACGCAGATAATGACGTCGTCTGGCGCGGCACTCCCGGGCATTTGCGTGAGGTAGTTCGTAGCGGCGATGTACTGGCGGGGACATCAGGTGGCCGTTTTGAGCGGGCTGACATGTTCCGGCTCAACGACACTGGGCAGTTAAGCATGAGGGCATTCACCAATCATCCCACCTACAGCTATGGAATTTTTTTCGACAGCAGTAGTGGCTTGCAAGCCGTTGCCGTGGTGGGGGGGCCTATTCCCGACTCGCCGGAAGGCACGTTATACAGCTGCCACGGTCTGAACCTCAACGCCTCCGGTGCAGTGAGTTTTCGCTCAACAATCGGCAGGCCGGATGGAAGTGGTGGTTATGCTTTGTTCGCAGGTATTCCCGGTGGTATTCACCTCGTTGCCTGCAAAGGTGACGAAGCCGTAGGAATTGCCACGGAGGGAGTTGCTTTCCTTGATTTTTCAAAACCCAAGATGAACGCCGTCGGTGAGGTCGCTTTTAATAGCTGGCTAAGTGGCCCCGGCATAGACACAGGCAACGATTCGGGCATTTGGGTCGAAACAGGGGGGACGCTGGCCCTGCGCGTTCGAGAAGGCAATGATGCCCCGGGAACCGGAGCGTCGTTCGGACACTTTGACTATTGGGAGCATCCGGTTATTGACAACCAGGGCCGTGTCGCCTTTAAGGCGGAGCTGACCGGAGCCGAGGTCTCTGACGACAACGACATGTCCATCTGGGCCGAGCGTGATGGTCTGCAGCTGGTGGCTCGCGAAGGAGACCAGGCACCAGGAACAGAAAGCGGAACATGTTTTCAAGGCTTCCATGATGATTGGCTTTTCAACGGCCTGGGAAAGATCGCATTTCTAGCGCAGTTGTGCGGTCCTGACGTCACTGAGCACAATGACGCAGGAATTTGGCGTTGGGTGAACGGGCAGTTGGATCTCGTTGTCCGCGAAGGTGATCAACTCGAAGTGAATCCGGGCGACTTTCGCACGATCGCTTCCGTCTACGGTACAGCCCAGCTTTTTGGCCCCAGGACCAACCTTGCCAATGAGCCCACCAATTTCAACGATGCGGGCGACCTCCTGATCTGGATGGAGTTCACTGACGATTCGCACGGAGTTTTCTATGCGCCTATCCCGGAACCCACGGTGCTTGCACTGGTCTTTACTGGCTTGGCCATGATCGGCTTGATTTCATGCCGCAGCCCCTCCGATACTAGAAGGCATTTCAAAACGGTCATCCTGAGCGAAGCGAAGGATCTCCCCCCCGCGAAAGCCGAGATTCTTCGCTGCGCTCAGAATGACAACAATCAGAGCACCGGTTTTGAAATGTCCTCTAGAAGACGCCTAAGATGGGGATGAAACCCCTTGTTTTCAAACCGGACTCGAATCGGACGTGCTGCGGTCGCGATACTATCAGATTCACCCAGCCTGTCGCATAATTCCATGGGTTTGCTCGGTCGTCCCGGAAAGCGACCTCCGTCTCGGACAAAGGTGCGCAGGCGGCAGTCGAGTACACGGTCGTGGTGACTCGGTGACGGAGGGCTGGCTGAGCGGAACGTACGACGCACAAGACATGAGAACATCCGGATGAGAGTTTGCCTTGTCTGCATCGCCGTCCTTGTTTCGATCGCCGTCGCGGCATTCGGGTCCGCCTGCATTGCGTCGGCCGATTCGCTCGACTGGCCCCGTCCCACGGCCGAGTGTCGGCCTTGGGCCTACCAATGGTGGCTCGGTAGCGCGGTCGATGAGGAGAACCTCGCTAGAGAGCTAGAGCGCTGCCGGCAGGGCGGGCTTGGCGGCGTTCATGTCATACCCATCTACGGGGCCAAGGGAGCCGAACCGCGCTATATCGATTTCCTGAGCCCGCGGTGGATGGACATGCTGAGGTTCACCGTCGAAGAGGGCAGGCGGCAACGGTTAGGCGTCGACGTGACGACGGGCACGGGCTGGTGTTTCGGCGGCCCGAATGTCTCGCCCGAGCTCGGCTGCCGGCAGCTTGTAGTCAAGCGCGTCGCATTTCCGCCCGGCGGGCGGCTGCCCGTCGAGCTGCGCCCGCCGCGGGTCGCGGTTCAAGCCTTGATCGCACAAGGCCCCGACGGGCGGCGTCATGAAATCACCGACCGGCTCAAACCGGACGGCACGATCGACTGGACGCCGCCGACGGGCGACTGGGCGCTTTGGCTCTTGGGACATCGATTCACCGGGCGGATGGTCAAACGGGCAGCTCCCGGCGGCGCCGGGCCGATGATCAATCCGTTTTCCGCCCAGTCGATGCAAAAGTACCTCGAGCGATTCACGGCCGCCTTCGCCGACGCCGGCGCCCCGCTGCCCCGGGCGATGTACCACGACTCGTTCGAGTACTCGGGCAACTGGTCGGCGGAGCTGCCGGCCGAGTTTGCCAAGCGCCGCGGCTATCGGATTGAGAAAGAGCTGCCGGCCCTGACGGGCCAGGGTGATCCGGATCGGGTGGCGCGGGTGCGTTGCGACGTGAGTGAAACACGCTCCGACATGATGGTCGAAGACGTCTTTCCCCAATGGGTCGAGTGGTGCCACGCCCACGGCATGAAGACCCGCAACCAGGCCCACGGCTCGCCGGCCAACTGGCTCGACTTCTACGCCACCGCCGACGTGCCCGAGACCGAGATGTTCGGCCACGGCGGTCCGGATCCACGAGTGTCGCGGTTCGACGAGCACATTGCCGGGGCCGACCGCGATCCGCTGATCTCGAAGTTCGCCTCGTCGGCCGCCCATGTGGCCGGCCGGCGGCTTGTGTCGGCCGAGACGGGCACCTGGCTGGCCGAGCACTTCTGTGAGACGTTCGAGGAATTGAAGTGCGAAATCGACCTGTTCTTTCTGGCGGGCGTCAACCACGTCTTCTATCACGGCTGCGTCTATTCGCCGGACGATGCGGCATGGCCGGGCTGGCTTTTTTACGCCTCGACGCAGATGAACCCCCGAAATCCGCTCTGGCGCGAAGCGCCGGCACTGAACGACTATGTGACCCGCTGCCAGTCGATCCTTCAGTCGGGCAAGCCGGACAACGACTTGCTGCTCTACTGGCCGATCCACGACGCGTGGACCCGGGGCGTGGGCAAAATGTCGGTGCACGACAAGGCGGCCCTTCGCGGACCGCTCGGCAAGACGGCCCGCGAGCTCTGGGCCTGGGGCTACGGGTTCGATTACGTGTCCGATCGTCTGCTGGCGCCGATGCGTGTTCAGGACGGCGCCCTCATGGGGCCCGACGGGGTGAGCTGGCAGGCGGTGGTCGTGCCCGGCTGTCGCCACATGCCGCACGCGACGCTTGCCAAGCTCTTGGACCTGGCCGAAGCAGGGGCCACGGTGATTTTTGAGGACGGCCTGCCGCGGGACGTTCCCGGGCTGGGGCGGTTGGACGAGCGCCGGGCGGCGCTGCGAAAACAGAAAGAGCGGCTCGCCGGGCCGGGCCGCAGATCGTCCGGAGACCCCGCTGTGCCAGCGACCGGCCCACAGCAGGCTGTTCCCCTGCGCCAGCTAGAGTTTGGAAAGGGCCGTGTTTTGCTCGGGGGATTGCGGGAGGCCCTGCCGACGGCCGGTATCCGGCGCGAGCCGTTCGTCGAGCGGCCGGGCCTGAAGTTCATTCGTCGCCGTCACGCCGAAGGAAGACATTACCTGCTCGTCCATCACGGTCTGAAGCCGGTCGCCAGTTGGATCAGGCTGGCCACGCCGGCCCAATCGGCCGCGGTGATGGGCCCATTGACGGGCCGCTGTGGCGTGGCACGCCTTCGACATGCGGCCGACGGCGCGGCGGAAATCTTCGTCCGTCTGGAGCCGGGCCACTCGACCATCCTGCGTACGTTTGAGCAAAGACGCATCGAGGGTCCCGCGTGGACGTGGTCGACGCCGGGCCGAGTCGTGACGCAAATCGCCGGGCCCTGGCAGGTCGAGTTCATCGAGGGCGGACCCGTTAGGCCCAAACCACTGGAGATGGAGCAACTCAAGTCATGGACCACCGCCGGCCCGGACACCGAGTCGTTTGCCGGCACGGCACGCTACCGATGTCGGTTCGATCTGCCGAGCGAATCAACAGCCGCCGATCGGGCCAGGGCGCTCTTCTTGGACCTGGGTGAGGTCAAACACGTTTGCCGCGTACGCCTCAACGGCACGCTTCTGGGCACTCTGATCATGCGGCCCTACCGCCTGGCCATCCCGGGCAAGCTATTGCGGGCCAAGGACAACCTGCTTGAAGTGGAAGTGACCAACCTGGCGGCCAACCGCATCCGTGACCTTGATCGCCGGAAGGTGAATTGGAAGATCTTCCACGACATCAACGTCGTCGACATCCGCTATCGGCCTTTCAATGCGGCCCGGTGGCCCGTGTTCGACTCGGGCCTGCTCGGCCCGGTTCGTATCCGCTTGGCCGAGTGATTCTTTGACTCGTTGCCTGGAGAGCGACAGGGTGGCTGGGGCATAGCGCAGCGCTGCCCCAGAGAACCAAAAACTGGGCCTGAGGATCGGTTCCTCCGACCCCAACGGGGTCCCAATATCATAGCCCAGGGCAAGCGCTGGCGGCGAAGCCGTCGAGCGCCACCCTGGGTAACAAGAAATAGAAGAAAGGGATCACAACCCTGAAAGGGTTGCACAAAACGAGGCCTCTTGTGGAACCCTTTCAGGGTTCCCCGGATGTGTGGCACTGCTAACCCAGGGTGGCGTCCCGACAGAGTCGGGACTGACCCTGGGCTATGATGTTCAACCGCTTCGCGGTTGGGTGGCACTGGCTGCTTGTCAGCCAGTGTGGAATCGATGGGTCGCTGGGACTGAAAACGGTGGCTGGGGTCCCGGCGCGCCGGGATGCCCCATAGGACCGAAAACCGGGACTTGGCTGCCCCGGCGCGCCGGGGCCAGCCACGCGCCCACGCAAGGCCGCCTAGACCATTGCACCCCTGCGACTTGTGTGCTACGATCATCGCCATTGGGTGGGGAC
>CAZWWC010000187.1:0-8374 GCA_964637625.1 uncultured Planctomycetaceae bacterium | reverse complement strand
ATGGTTTGGGTCATGGACACCTCGGGCAGCGAGTCGCTCTCGACGGCGGCCAACGTGTTCGTGGGCATGACGGTCGCGCCGCTGACAATCCGCCCCTATCTCGCAACGATGACCCGATCGGAACTGATGGCCATGATGACCGGCGGCATGGCGACCGTGGCCGGGGGCGTCATGGCCGCCTACGCGGCGATGGGCGCCGACGCGGGCCACTTAATGGTCGCCTCGGTCATGTCGGCGCCGGCGGCCCTGGTCGTTGCCAAGATCATGGTGCCCGAGACCGAGGAGTCGGTAACCAAAGGCGTCGTCAAGATCGACGTGCCGCGGACCGACAGCAACGTGTTGGACGCGGCCTGCCGCGGGGCGGGCGAAGGGCTGAAGCTCGCGCTGAACATCGCGGCGATGCTCATCGCCTTCATCGCCCTGGTTTATCTATGCAATTGGGCTCTTTCCGCCCTTCCTGCCGTCGGCGGCGAGCCGCTTTCGTTGGAGCGGATCCTGGGCTGGCTGTTTTCCCCGTTGGCCTGGATCATGGGCGTCGAGTGGAAGGACGCACATGCCGTGGGGACTCTCCTGGGCGAGAAGACCGTTTTTAACGAGTTCATCGCCTATGGGCACTTGACCACGGACATGAAAGACACGCTGAGCCCTCGGTCGGTGACGATTGCGACCTATGCCCTGTGCGGGTTCGCCAATTTCGGCTCGATCGCCGTGATGATCGGCGGGATCGGCGGCTTGGCGCCCACACGGCGCCGCGACTTCGCCCAGCTCGGACTCCGCAGCCTCGTCGGTGGCAGCCTGGCCGCGTTCATGACCGCCTCGGTCGCCGGGATGTTGATCGGCACGTAGCCCGCCCACGGCAAGGCACTGCTGGGCAAGCCAGCAGTGGCACCCGGCCAGTGCCACCCAAAGCTACTCGCCTTCGGACTCGCTTTCTGATCGGCCGGTCAGTTGCTCCTTGCGCGGCCAGAAGCGGATGGTGAAGAACAGGCCGAACAGAAAGAGGAATGCTCCCCACCAGAAGTCCGGGTGCAGCTCTTTCGACGCGTCGTGGACGTGGGGTGGCACGAACTCTGGCACGAACAATGCGTAGATCCCGCATCCGAAGATCAGAATGCCGTAAACCGTAAACAGCGCGCCGACAAAGAACCAGATCGTGATCGTGTGTTGTGGTTTCTCACTCATCGATTATTCCATCCTCTACCAGAAGATAATGTTCAGAACGACGCAGACACCCAACAGGACGCCACCCCAGAGCATCGGCCTCTTGAGCAGCGGCAGATCGGCCTGGGACGGTATTTCTGTCTCGCCGAAGCATAGGTTCTTCAACTCGGAGACCGGCTTCGGTTTGGTAAACAGGCTGACGCCGACGCAGACGATCACGGTGACCAGGAAAGTCCAAACGGCCATCCAGACGTTCTGCGGGATGTCTTGACTGTCCGGCGAGAACGTGATCTGCTCCACGTGTTCTTTATTCACGCTTTGGATATCGATTTCCCCAGGCAGGCCGAGGAACGAATCAGCGGGTGTCCAGTGCATGTAGAGGAACATTCCCAAGCAGGTGATAATGCCGGCCAGCAGTCCCCAGAAGGCGGCCTTCGAGGTGGCGCGTTTCCAGAGCATCCCCAAGATCACCGGCACGAACAGCGGAACGATCAACATGACGAAGAGCAACTGGGCGAAGGCCATGATCGTCTTGAATTCGCGACACACGTAGGCCGCTCCGATGCTGATGAAGATGCCCAAAATGGCGCACACACGGCCCATGGTCACATAATGCTTGTCACTGGCGTTGCGGTTGATCAGCGGGCGATAGACGTCGTAGGTCCAGACGGTGGCGAACGCGCTGACGTTTCCGGCCATGCCGGCCATGAACCCGGCGATCAGCGACGTCACCCCAAGCCCCAACAACCCGGGGCCGCAGTATCGCTTCAATAGAAGCGGGAGCACGTCGTTGTAGCTATAAGCTTCTCCCGCCTTGACCAATTCGTGGGTTTCCGGCAAGAGCGGCTCTTCCAGAACGGCCAAGGCCAACAGCCCGGGCACGATCACGATCAAGGGGACGAACATCTTGAAGAACCCGCCGATAATGGTTCCGTTCTGCGCGCTGGACAGGTCCTTGGCCGACAGCACGCGCTGGACCACCAGGAAGTCGGTCGTCCAGTAGCCGAACGAGATAGCCAGGCCCCAGCCGAAGACGATGGCCGCCCAATGCATTCCGCCCGGGTTGGTCGTCACGTCACCCATCGATCCCCACATCGAGATGTAGTCGGCGGCTTTGGCGGGGATATCCGGGTGGATGGTGGCGATGTTTTCCTGGATACGCTGGACCATGCCGTCCCAGCCGCCCGTCTCGTAGAGGCCCACCACCGGCACCATGAGGAAGCCGAACCAGATCAGGAAGAACTGGAGGACTTCGTTGAAGATGGCCGAGAGCAATCCACCGGCCGCCACGTAAAGGGCCACCGTGATCGACGACACCCAAATGCTGAAGTTGAGGTCCCAGCCGAGGATGACCTTCATGACGATGGCCAGGCCGAACATGTTGATCCCGCTCATGAAGAGCGTCAAGAACAGGAAGGAGATGCCCGCCAAGCTGCGCGACGCCTCGCTGTAGCGGAGCTTCAAATAGCCGGGCACGGAATGCGTGCGGCAGATATGGTAGAACGGCATCATGACCAGGGACAGGAAGACGATCGCGGGAATCGCCCCGATCCAGTAGGCGTGGTTCATCAGCATGCCGTGCTGGTACGTCGTGCTGGAGTATCCGATCGTCTCCTGCGAGCCAAGGTTCGTCGAGATGAAGGCCAAGCCGGCGACCCAGGCGGTCATGCCGCGGCCGGCCAGGAAGAAATCCTCGCCCGTCTCGGCGAACTTCTTCAAGTAGAAACCGATGCCAAGGACCAGGACAAAGTAGAGCACGATAATGGTCATGTCGACCCAGGTCAGGGTGATACCCAATTGCTTGACTGTCGCCTCCGCGTCCGCCGTTGCCAGGATGGCCATTTGCGAGAGGGTGTGAAATGATGTATTCATGTCCGTATCTTCTAGAAAAAGTCCCAAGGCTAAAAACGATCGGCACGGCCGACCACTTCGCCGTTCGGAAAACGGCTATTTCAGAATCGACCGCACCTTCGGCAGGACGTTTGCGTCGATGCTCGCGTCGGTGCTCTTGGCTTTCACGCCGTCGAACAGATACCAATCCTCGCGATAGTCGACCGAGCCGCCTCGGGGGGCCAGTTTCGTCATCGGGCCCAACCCCTCCAGCTCGAGCATGGCGGCGTTGGTGAACGTCTCGAACGAGCAGCCGTGGTCCGGATAAACGGCCCCCTTCTGGTAGACGTTCTTCTTCACGTAGAGATGGCCGCCGCGGAGATAGGCACCCCAGTTCTGACGATTGCTCAGCCCGATCTTTTGCGGCTTCGTCGCCTTGGGGTCCTGATGGAGCACAATGTACTTGCTCGTGAAGACCCAGCGCGGATCGGCCAGGTTGGTGTAGGACCAAAGGACCAGGACCCGGACGGGCAAGTAAAACTTCTTGTCGATCTGCTGGCCGGGATAGTCGGGAATGTCGGGGTGCGGCGAGTAGGGTTCCTGCGGGAAGACGGCTTTGCCGCCCGGCGCCATGACCGTCAGCGTCCACGGGGCCAGGTCGACGTGCCACAGGTTGTGATTCGTCAGTTTGTGGTCGACCCTCACGTGCGAGCCGCTGGGCGAGAGCGTGATGAGCATCTCCTTCTCGATGCCGTTGTCGGTCTCGATCGGCTGGATCAGTTGCACGGATGAGCCCTTCTGATAGAGTTTGACCGGCTTGCTGTCGGGATGGTAGGAGCGGGGCTTGGCCTCGGGCGCCAGCCAAAGGCGATGCCCGCCGAAGGCCAACCACTCTTTGGCATTGGTTCTGCCCAACTGGCTCTTGTCGACAAAGAACTCGTTTTCCTTGCCAACGAACCCGTAGTGGATCACGCGCGGCCCGACGTCGGTCGTGGCGATCAACTCGACGGTGCCGTTGGACATGCGAATGCAGTTCGGCCAGCCGCCGTACTTGACATGTTCTATTTTGACTTCACCCAGCACGTCAGACACGCAAAAGGCGCCCAAGAGAAACACGATCCCAAAGACAGTCCATCGATGCAGTAAACGCATTTTCGATCATCCTCCCATTTCACACGACAGTTGAATCTCGATCGTCATGGCCAGAACAGAGAGAAGCGAGCACCCAAGGCGGCCGCCGCCGGATCCCCGGCCAGCGGGCCTCCGTCCGAGAATCCACAAACCCAAAAGCCAAAAGCACTTACGACGGTCATGGATGTCGGCAAGCACACCTTCCAACGGAGTTTGAACCAAGTAAAACGGGTTCGCCGGCCGTTGTCAAGATGGGGGACAGCTGGAATTCGGCCCGTCGCGGGCCACAGAGACTCTAGAGAAATCGACCGCCCACGGGCCGTGCCGCGCGTCCTGGTCCCGCTCATCGTCAACGGTTGCGCTCGATGCGCGGCAACGGCACGATCCTGGACGTTTGCAGTGTGACGGGCCCGAGCAGACCCGACTCCAGCAGCGGAGAATCCTTGGTGTAGTGGCGCCAGGTGGTGAACGTGTAGCGGCCCGTCTCGGGCACGGGGCCACCTTCGGCGACCCAATCCGGCCACTCGGCGGGCCCGCCGTTGCTTCTCCATTTCAGATAGGGCGGTTTACGCTCATCGCCGATCAACCGGTTGGGCCAGAGGTTGGTCACCCGAACCTCAAGCTCGTTCGTGCCGGCCTTGGCGACGTGCGTAATCGGCACGCGCAACGGCGGCTTCCAAAGAATGCCCAAGTCTTGCCCGTTGAGCTTCACCTCGGCCATCACGGCAACGCGGCCCAAGTCAAGCAGCAGCTCTTTTCCTTTGCCCAGCCGATCGGCTGGAATGTCGAACTTCTTGCGATAGGTCGCCGTTCCGGAGAAGTACTTCACGCCCTCATCGGCGTGCTTGGGCCAAGAGATCAACTCCTCGAGCGTGACCACCTCGGGAGCACCCCGGTCCGGCGGGAAACGGAGATTCCACGGTCCGGTCAAGGTGATCGGCGCCGGCACACTCGGCACCTCACAGACAATCTTCTTGCCGGAGGCGGTCTTCAGTTCGTACTGGCCACCTTTCGACACAACCAGACTGGGTTCGCCGTCAAGAGTCTTGATCTCCGCCACGGGCCGGTTCAGCGCCATATTCGTCGGGAACCGCAGTTTCTGGCCGTCCCGGGCGCTGGCGCTCATTCTTTTTCCGTCGATGCTGAAGTCGACTCGCAGGGTCTTCACGACTCCGTACGCCGGGTCGCCACCCAGCGTGCTCCAGACGTGAACCGAGCGATCTCCCCGCGCCACCAGCGCGGCGACCTTCTTGGTCACGTCAATCGTTCGATCCGCATCGTCCAACACGCCGTACAGCGCCTTGTGGATCTCGATCCCCGGCGGTTGCGCCGGACCGACCAAGAGCTTGCCGTCGCGCGAGATGCTCACCACCGGGTCGGCATCGGCGGCCGACTTGCGGAAGACGACAAAAACCGACCCGCGGGGATCAAGCCGGAAATCGACCGTCGTGCGACCGTCGGCCGTCGGTTGCCACACGCCGACCGGCTCGATCTGCCCGGTGTCCGGATGCCAGAGTTCGGGAATCTCGCCGCCGACGCGGAACGTCGCATTGATGCTCCTGGGAAAATCATCTTGGTTGGAGACGAAGTAGACATCAGCCTCGCCGATGCGGCGGTGAATCCAAGGCACGCTCCGGCTCGAAGCCCCGGCCAGTTCGACGTCCGGCGGTGTGTCGAGCCCGGCGAGCACCTCCGCAAGCGACTTGCCCCAGTAGACCTTTCCCTTGCCGGTGACCTTTTCGCCCGGGGCCGACGTGTCGCCCCAGAGCTCGCCGGCCAGTTGCTGGACCTCCTCGTCACACTGCGGGTAGCCGGCCAGGCTGGGTGATTTCTCGGGCTTCGGACCGACGACCTGCGCCCCTTGGCGGACCAGATCGCGCACTTTGTGGAGCAGCTCGGGCGTCATGAACCGGCCCTTGGGCAGGACGAGCACGCGATAGCTCATGCCCGAGGGAAGCGTGATCCGGCCGTCTTCGACCGACATTCGCATGATCGCTTCGTCGTTAGCCCCGTCGTAGTCGTAGCCGGCCGGCAGCGCGGACCGCAACTGGCCACGATCGAGCACGCGGTTCGGCGCGCTTTCGCCGTGGAAGAAGCACAGATCGGCAACGAAGCTCCCCTCCTGGAGCAGATACTGGCAACGGGCCAGATACTTGAACCAGGCTCGGCCCGGCTCGAACCAGGTGAGCGTGCGTTCGATGCAGGTTCCCCATTTCCCGAACGTCATGCCGGGCCATCGGTCCATCCAGGGCTGCATCGCGTAGCGATGGAAGACGAAGCGGTTGACGCCCTCGGTGTACATCAAATCACCGAGTGTTTTGAGCCGATAGGGATGGTTCTGCCATTTGCCGTTGTGGTCGGTGGCGGTGAACGACTCGGCGGCGATGATCTTGCGCCCGGCGACGTGTCCGGCGGAGGCGGCCCACTTGGCGCTCTTGTTCCAGACCGGCCAGTTCACCCAGAACTCGGCCATGGGGATATCGGTCCGCGTGGCACACTGCAGGTTGTCGAAGTTTCCCCCGCCATAGGCCTCGACCGACATGCCCATGCCGTGCCGCTTCGCCAGCGCGCGAAGATGGCCGAAATAGTTGTCGGCCATCATCCCGGCTAGCGCCTTACGGTAATCCCAAAGAAAACGTTCCGAAATCTCGGGACTCCCGACCACGTGGCCGGCGAGCGTCGGGAGATAAGGAAACGGGTCGTATCCGCGACGTGCTTCGAACTCCTCGCGGAGCCTGGGCGTCCAATTCTGGCAGCCGACTTCCCAACTGTCGGTGTGGGTGGCGATGAACGTCTTGCCGGCCAACGGGCCGACGTCGGCAATCAGTTTCGCCAGAAACCCGTCGAAATGGGCGTTCATGGCTTTCTTGCTCAGCTTGTCACACTCCAGGCCAACCCCCTGGGGAGAACAGGGATGATTCTTCTTACCGTTGGTCGTGTGGCCCAAACGCAGCAATGTCCAGTCTCCCTCGGGCACGTCCCAGCGGAGCCGGCCCCCGGCGTCGAGCTTCGACGTAATGTCAAGGATCTTCTCTCGCGGGACCGAACCGCCCGCGGGCGTGTCGGTCGCCGGCTCCATGCCGTCGACTCGAAAGAAAGCCGCCTTGGCCGGCCAGTTCTCGATTCGCGGATTGCCGCCGAGATCAATCTCCGCAACGCCGACATCCCGTGTTCCGTTGGGCACCGATTCAAACGCGATCCGAAAAAAGCGTGCCTCGACTGGATCGAGATTGACAACGGCAGGAACCGGCAAGAAACCGTAGCGGGGGATTCTCAGCGGCGCGACCTCTCGAAATGTCTCACCGTCATCGGAAACCAGAAGCTTTGCTCCGTAGACGTGCCAACCGGGTTCCTTGAGCAATGTGAAAGACCGCGCGCGAAAGGGCTTGTCGCACTCGACCTGGATCCATTGCGGCTTGCCCGAGCGGGGCAAGCGCAGTCGCCCGACCGTCGTGGTGTCGTTGTCCATCAAGCGACCCACCTTGCACTTCGGATTGCTCGCGGTCACTTTTGGTGAAAGGCCGCGGAAATCGACGCCATCCTTCGACGAGGCGGGAATCGCCAGAAGCGCGATGTCCCGATAATAGTCCAGCTTGGCGTAAGGACGCGGCAGGACCTCGTCGAACTTCCTGGGCCCCTTCACCCGCAACTCGCGTGAAGTGAGAATCTGCATCGAGTTCTCGACCGTGTTCCAAGGGCCGCCGCTGCCGGTCCAGCCGTCGTCGTTGTTCATGATGATCTGCAACCCCAGGCGGTCGGCCTCGCGGACCGCGAAGGTGAACAGCTCGCGCCACTCGGGCGAGAGAAAATCGACCTTGCCCGGGGGAATCCCGGTGCTGACGCTCATGATGAGCGTGCCGCCGATGCCGACGCGCTTCATCGCCTCCAGATCGGCCGTGATGCCTTCCTCGGTGAGATTCCCGTTCATCCAGAACCAATAGACCCAAGGCCGCGCCGCCTCGGGCGGCGATTGGAAGTTCGCCTCCAGATCATCCTGCTGGGCCAACGCCGGCGTGGGCAACAGACACAGTGCCGCGGCGAGCATTACCAGCGGCATGGTTCGCATCAGACAGCAACGAAGCGTGATCGGCTGAAACATGGCAACTGACTCCTTCAAACAAGTCCTGGGAGTGAGCCTCTTGCGAAAACGGTGGGCAAGGAAAAACATGGAAGGAAGACACCACCGTCGGAACCAATACTAGACCTTAACCAAGCGAACCTTTCAGGCTGATTGCATAGAAAAACTCGAAAT
>CAZWWC010000186.1:0-8380 GCA_964637625.1 uncultured Planctomycetaceae bacterium | reverse complement strand
TCCAGCGTGAACATGCCCAACCTGCGCTGCGCTCCGGGTGGGCATGGCACCCGGCAAACCGAGCCGCGGCGCGGCGGGGTGGCATGCTTGCTAAGCGAGCGCAGCGAGACAGCAAGCATGTTGGTCAGCCGGATGTAGCCTTCTTAAGGTCTTTCTCAAACTCCTCGCGCAGCAGCATCTTGATTTCGACTTCCGGCGGATTGCCCTCGGCCGGGACGGTCACCTTGGCCGCGCCTAGCCAGGTGGGCGCCCGTATGCCGCTTCGCATGCCTTGCCCGGGTGTCTCCGCTGCATACGCTTCCGCAATCACCTTATATTGGCCCGGCTCCATGCGCTCGGTCGTGAACGGACCGTTGCCCTCCAACGCCAGGCCGTCGAACGTGGTCCGTTTCCAATCATCGCGGCTATGAGGGCTGCCGCTGACTCGCGGGTCGTAAACGGTGACAAATACGCCATTGTCGGCGCTCTCGGGCAAGCCCGTTACTTTGCCCTTGATCGGCGTGCCACCAGTGCGAACGAAATCGTACGCGGTTGTTTTGCCCGATTCGAGCGGCAGCTTCAACGTGCGATTGAGCATGACGCCTTTGCCCATGTCACCAGCCCGAACGCGTTTCATCCGTGAGATGTCGTACACGCCCGGCGGAAGGTTATCGACCCGCAGGCCGTCCTGGCCCGGGGTGACTTCGACCCGGCGGACCGCGTTGACCAGACGCTTCCACTTGGGCATCTCCCAGGTCCGCAACTCGATGCGGACCTGCGCGATCGACGGCGCGCCGTCGATGTCGTAGCGAATGTGCAGGCGCGCCGGCTCGGGCAGCCGGATGGTTGCCTGCTGGCCCGACTCGGGCAGCCGGGCGCGCCAGACGAACATCCCCGGGCCGGAAACGAAGATGGCCTTGCTGTCCTTGCCGCGGCCGCTGATCTCGAAGAGCCCCTGGGCATCGGTATGCACGCTCGCGGCCTGGCTCCCACCGGCCCTCTCCTGGTCCAACTCGATCACCCGGGGGCCGGCCAGATAGATGCCCGCGCCGGCCACCGGCTTGCCACGGTGATCCAGCACGCGACCGCGGACCGTCTCGCCTCGGGAGAGTCGGATCAGGAAGATCCTGTCGGCCGGGTGATCGTTCGGCACTTTGACGTGCGCCGGCAAGTAGCCCGGGGCCACCACGCGACACTCGCCCGGAATACGGAAGCGGCCACCCGGGAATCCACCCACCGTCCAGGTCTCACCGCCCCAGAGAACGGGTCCCTTATAGTCGGGTCCCATGGGCAAGCGATTTTGGACGACGAAGTCTTCGATCGGTTCGCCCGTCTCGGCATCCACAACCTGTCCCCTGATGCTGGCACGAGACTTGTGCGTGCGGTGCGAGGGTTTTGCGTTGGATGCCGGTTTCTCGGCTCGCGGAGTGACCGACTTGCCGCGACGATCTTTGCCAACGATCTCGATGTCGACCGTGTTGCTGGTTACCTCGATCCGCTCAGCCGGTTTTCCCTCAGGCCAGAACGTGAACGTCATCGTGACGCGGTGTCTGCCCGGCTTCAGCTCAAAAGGATGGTTTTCGAGTTTCCATCGGCGCGAGACTTGAAACGGGATGTCACGAAGTCGCCCGCCCGGCTTGAGATCGTACGAACGAACCGTGCCACGCGCACCCGGCAGCCGGAACTCGCGACCGTCGACGTTGATTTTCACTTGTTCATACGCGTGAGGAGTGAATTCCCACCCCCGCTTGCCCTGATTGCGAGCATCGATCTTCCAGGTGATCGTCTCGCCGAGTGTCCATTTCTTGCGATCGGGCCTCAGACACACCTGGACGCCGTCGACCCGCTTGCCCCAGCCCGATTCTGCGGCCTTGAGTCGTTTCTCGAATTCCTTGCGCGGCAGCATCTTGATTTCGACTTCCGCCACTTTGCCCTCGGCCGGGACGATCACCTTGGCCGTGCCGAGGAAGTCGGGAAGGGGTTTCCCCGCCGTAAGGGCGTCCTGCGTCAATGGCCCCAAAGCCTTCGCGACCAGCGTGTACTCATCCGGCGGAACGCGTGCGGTCGTAAACGGCTTGCCCGGCCAGCCAGACACCACGTCATAATTCGGCAAGATCCCCTCTTCCCACGAATGCGGGTCGCCCGTGACGCTCGCGGGCCGAACGGCCACGTTCAGCATGAAGGGTGAACCGTCGGGCAGTCCGGTGACGCGCCCGATGATCGCTTTGGCATCCTCGCCGCGGACGAAATCGGCCTTGGTCTGTTGGCCCGGCTTCAACTCGACGTCGCGTCGGTCACAGGGAAACGTCATTTCACTGACGTTCATTCGCTGGTCAAGAGGCTTGACGGTCTTTTGTCGAGCCAGGTCGTAGATGCCCGGGCGCAGGCCTATGATCGTCCTGACTACGCCGTTTTGCACGGTGATCAGATCGTGTGGTTGATGAATCCGCCAGCCGTCGCCTTTGCGCGTTCGTAGCTGTAACCAGAAGCGTCCCGTCGGATCATCACCGACCATGTTGTAGTGGATCACGAGCGTGGCCGGCTCGGGCTTCGGGGGCTCGGCAACGATCTCGATCTCGACCGGGTTGCTGGTCATCTGGATGCGATTGCGCTCCTGTCCAGCGTGCCGGAAGGTGCACGTCATCGTGACGTGATGCTTGCCCGGCACGAGATGGCGGGGCTCATCGTCGAACTGCCAGTCACGCGAGATTCGAAAGGCGATCCTGAGTTGCCCGCTAGGTTCCAGGTAGTGTACTGGAATGGGGGTCGAATCAACGCGCGTCGGTCGAAGTTCTCGTCCATCCACTCGGACTCTCTTCGCGGCAAAGATCCATCGTTTTTTGCTCCGGTTGCGCGCATCGATTTTCCAGGTAATCGTCTCGCCGAGGGTCCATTTCTTCCGATCGGGCCTCAGTCCAACCTGCACACCCGCGACGTCTTTGCCCCAGCCGGGCTTGGCGGGCCTGAGTAGCGTAAAGCCGTCTCCCGCTGCCTCCGGTCTCTCGGCAGTGACCTCACCCTTAGCTTCGACGGCTGAGTGCCGCCTGTCACTCGCCCCGCAGGCCGCGCCCATGATGCCAATCGTTGTGGCAAGAATGACACCCAGCAGGACCACACCGGCCAGCCAGGCGTGGCGACGGCTCGGCCCCTCGCTGTGGCGCCCGACGATCCGGCGGATGCGGATCAACAGGGTCCCGCCCGAGGCCGCCACCGCCGGCTGGTAGGTGCCGGATCGAAGCGTTTCCATCGAAGCCAGCGCACGCGCATAGCCGGCCCGATCGCCGCAGACCGAAAGCACCAGGTCGTCGCAGCAGTTCTCTCGCTCCTGGCGAATCTCGCGCGAGACCCACCACACGGCCGGATGATAAAAGAGGAGCGTCTCGACCGCCGTTTGAACCAGGTTGATCAGATAGTCGTGCCGCCGGATATGGGCAAGCTCGTGGATCAACAGGACGTCGATCTGCGCCGGGCTCAGTCCGGTCAAAAGGCTCACCGGCAAGAGAATCACCGGACGCAGGTGGCCGATCACCGCGGGCACCTCGAGGAGCGTCGATTGAACCAGCGTCACCACACGCCGCATGCCAAGCCGGCTGGTAAGCCGGGTCAGCTTCTCTTGCAGCGAATCGGCAACCGGTGAAGTCCCACGACGGCGCAGCCGACACATGCCCAGCCAACCGCAAGCCAGCCGGGCCGAAAACGCAACCACCCCCAGCAACCAGCCGGCTACCAACCAGGGAAGCCCGCCGTCCACGGCTTCAACAAGCCGCAAGCCGGGTGGCACGCTCTGAGGAACAAAGGGCGTGGCTGCGTTCAGAGGCGATTCGCCACGCCCATCGCTCCGCTCTGGGCGTGCCACCCAGTGCTCTGGGGACGCCGCCCGTTTGGGCGCGGCAACCGTCTCGATCGGCCCGCCAACCGGTTGCGCGATCGTCTGGCCGGTCGAGGTTTTCTCGACGTCGGCAATCGAAGCCGGCTGCGCCAGCCCAACGATGCAAACGGTCGCTGCCACGACGACGACCATCGTGCCCAGCGCGATACATGCCAGCCCATAGCGAAGCGACGCCGAGTGGTTGCGCAGCCCAAACCGCCCGACGGCGTAGATCGCCGCCACCAGGGCGATCTGCCAGGTCGAATGGACCAGGGCCCAGCCGATCGACTCGACCACCGACCACTGGAAAAGTGCTTGGATGCTACCCATGATTTCTGTCCCCTTCGGGCTACTGCTCCTGTTCGAGTTCGTCCAACAGCCGGCGGATCTCGGCCAGGTCTTCGGCGGAGGCCCTCTTGGCCGAAAGTGCCTGCATGATGAGCCCCGCGGCCGAGCCGGCGAATGCGCGACGCATCAGGTTCCCCACCAATTGACGCTGGGTCTTCTCCCGAGTTTGTGCGTCGCGATACAGATGCGTGCGGTTCGACTCGTCACGCGCCAGCAGCCCCTTCTGGACCATGATTTGCATGAGTTTGAGCGTGGTGGTGTAGCCGGTCGCCCGTCGGCGGCTGAGTTGCTCGTGGATTTGACGCACGGTCGACGGCCCACGTTCCCACAGAACCTGGAGAATCTCCAATTCCGCGTGGGTCGGCTCCCGCGTGGTTTTCTTGGACATGGTGGACTCCTTGAGGGGTCTTGGCTTTCTCATCCGAACAGGAGCGGATTATATACGAAAGACTTCGTACTGTCAACGAAGCTTATCGTAGTTTTGCTGCCGACGGGCCCGTTTTCGGCGTAAGTGCTTTTGGGATCCTTACTTAAAAAATCCCGAAATTCTTCGAGGGTGACCAGGCTTCGGGCAAAGGCAGCGGGCCCCACCATGGCATTTGCCGTCTGAGAACGTGTTTGGAAAGCCGTTTCATGCTCTGTCAAGGGTGCCATGGGCGGCTTGTCCGCCCTTGGTTTTGGGCGGATTCCGTGGCCAGCACTGCTGGACAAGCCAGCAGTGGCACCCTTTTCAAACACGTTCTGAGCGGCCCGTGTGGCCGATGGAAACCACGAAAAACACAAAAAGACACGAAAGGAGATTCGACGCCGGGCTTCGCTTCTTGCGGCCTTTTGTGTTTCTTGTGGCCAACCAACCGACCAAGTTTGGCAGGCAGCCTGGGCCTCCAATCCGCCCTATAGGCCGATTAGCGTGAATCTGTTAAGAAAGAGGCTTCACTGAGTCGTCGCCCGCTGGACGGCTGCGGAACACGTGTACTTGCCTTCTGCCAGAAAAGGTCATAGACGATGATCACCCTCAGCCGGATTTTTTGGTCGTCGGCCTCTAGTGCCGCAATGCTCTTCGCCACCGCCGCGCTGGCCCAAGACAAGCCCGCTGCGGACGCCGGCTCCGTGCCCAAATACACTCAAGTCGAGCGTCTCGAAGACAGCATCACGCTGGCCAAGCTGGCCAACGGTCTGACCGTCCTGGTCCAGGAGAACCACACCGCGCCGGTGGCCACCGTGCGATGTTTCGTCAAGAACACGGGCGGGGCCTTCGAGGGGAAGTGGCTTGGCATGGGCCTGAGCCATTTATGCGAGCACCAGATCTCCGGCGGCACGACCAAGAACATCACGGAGAAAGAGAAGGAAGCCATCGTCGACACGTTCGGCGGCGCGTGTAACGCCAGCACGAGTTCGGACATGACGGTCTATTACATCGACTGCCCGGCACGCCACGCGATGACCTGTATCGACCTGGTCGCCGACGAGATGCAAAACGTCGTCTTCGAGCAAGAAGCGTTCGACCGCGAGTTCAAGGTCGTCCAGCGCGAGCTGGCCGACGGCGAGGTGAGCCGGTCACGCGTTCTGTGGAGGATGCTCAAGCAGACGGTCTACACGGCCAACCCGGCCCGCAACCCGACGATCGGCTACCTCGACGTGCTCCGCAGCGCCACCCGGCAGGATTGCGTCGATTTCTACAAGTCGCGGTACGTGCCGAACAACCAGGTTTTCGTGGTTGTCGGCGACGTGAAGACCGACGAGGTATTGGCTCGCGTGGCCGAGGTCTACGCGGCAGCGCCGCGAGCGGTGGAAACCTATCTTCCGATGGTCGAGGAGCCCGACCAGATCGCCCCGCGCCAGGCCGTCCGCCAGATGGAAGGCGCCACCTACGACATGGTCGTCGCCTGGCCCACCGTCGAGCTGTCGCACCCCGATCTCTACGCGCTGGACGTCGCGTCCTACATTCTCAGCCGGGGTGAAAGCTCGCGGCTGGTGCAGAAGTTGAAATACGACCGTCAGTCGGCCCTGTCGGTCCGCTCGGCCAGCTACACGCCGTATTTTGTCCGGGGCACGTTTGCCGTGTTCGCCACGGCGCGGCCCGACACCTGGCAACAGGCCGACGACGACATCCTGGCCGAGGTCTACCGGCTCCGCGACGAGCTGGTCGGACCCGACGAGTTGGCCAAGGCCAAGAAGCAGAAGGCGGCCGAGTTGGTTTTCGCCCGGCAGACGGTCCAGCAGGCGGCCGAGAGCCTGGGCCGATGCACCCTGACCACGGCCAACCCGTTGTTCGACAAGAAATACGTCGACAATATCCAGAAGGTCACCGCCGAGCAGATCCGCCAGGTCGCGCGGCGCTACTTTCTGCCCGAGCGGCTCAATCGCGTCATTATTGCTCCGCCCGGCGGCGCGCCGAAGCCCCGGGACACCGGCACCGCCGCCAAGGAGAACGAGATCCGCATCGTCCGGCTCCCCAGCGGGCTGCGCGTGCTCATCAAGCGGAACACGAATCTGCCGATGGTCAACATCCAGGCGTACGTGCTCGGCGGCTCCCTGGTCGACACGGACGAGACGGCCGGGCGCTCGGCGCTGGTCGGCGCGATGCTCCGGCGGGGCACGGCGCGGCGCTCGGCCCGGCAGATCGCCCAGTTCTTCGATTCGGTCGGCGGCCGTCTTTCGATGGGCGCGGGCCGCAACACGGTTTACGGCAGCGCCACGGTGCTCTCCGACGACTTCCCCAAGGCAGCCGCCCTCTTCGCCGAATGCTTCACCGCCTCGACCTTTCCCGAGGACGAGTTCCGCAAGGTCCAGCGGCTGGCGCTGGGCGCGATCGCCCGTCGCTCGGGCAGCCCCCACGCACAGATCATGGAGCTGTTCTGCGACAACCTGCCGGCCGGCTCGCCCTATCATCTGCTCGAAGGCGGCAAGAAGGAGTCGGTCGAGCGGCTCACGGCCGAGGAGCTTCGCGCGTATCACGCCAGGTATTTCGTGGCCCAGAACATGATCGTCACCGTCTTCGGCAACGTCGAGGTGGACGAAGCGCTGGCCGTGGTGCGTCGCGGCTTCGGGCACGTCAAACCGAACCCGAGCCTGCCGCCGATCGCCTTCGACCGGCCCAACACCATCCCCCAAACCATCGCACGCCACAAGCAGATCGGCAAGCCCACCGGCATGCTCATGCTCGGTTACCCGGGCGCGAGCATCCTGGATAAGAAGGACCACGCCGCCCTGACCGTCCTGGACGCGATCACCTCGGGCTACAGCTATCCGGGCGGCTGGCTCCACAAGGAGCTGCGTGGAGCGGGGCTGGTCTACTTCGTGCACGCGTTCCAGATGACGGGCCCCGCGCCGGGCTACTTCGCCGTCATGGCCCAGACCCGGCCCCAGGCGCTCGACGAGGTCGTCGGGCGGATCGAGAAAAACCTCGACCGGGCCAAGCAGCGGGACATCACCCAAGAGGAATTCGGCCGGGCCGTCGAAATGATCATTGCGCTCGACGCCCAGCAAAACACGACCCTCGCCGAGCAGGCGGCCCAGGCGGCCACCGACGAACTCTACGGGCTGGGCTATGATTACGACAAGTCGTTCGACGCACGGATCCGCGCCGTCACGCTCGAGGAGGTCGTCCGCGCGGCCAGGAAGTACCTCGGCAATCACGTCCTCGCCACGGCCTCACCGGCACCGACGGAGTAGGCAGTAGGCAGTAGGCAGTAGGCAGAACGAAGAAATGAGAAAGGAACCACAGATGAACACAGATGCACACAGATAGGAATGGGCTCTTGTAGCGGTTCATTCGATATCAAGATTTATGCTGCATTCTCACATCTGTGTCTATCTGTGTTCATCTGTGGTTCCTCTTGAAAGCTCTGCAAGCCAAGGATCATTGCAGCACGCGCGCGACCAGATAGGCGATCGCCCAAAGCGGCACGATCCCGAAGCGGATCACCATCCGGTCGACCGTCGTCGGCTCGGTCGGCCGGCGCCAGAGGATGTACCCGGTGGTCACGAGCTGCGCCGCCATGGCCGCACAGTACACCCGAAGAAGATCGGCAGCGCCGAAAAGGCGCACGACCAGGGCCAATAACACGCCCTGCAGCACGAGGCCTTGCCAGAAGGCAGCAAATGCGGAATCGGCGATTTGGGTTTTGCGCATCGATTGGAATGCCTCTCGTCCGCCGTCGGCCGTTCTCTGCCGGCAATCCT
>CAZWWC010000185.1:0-8432 GCA_964637625.1 uncultured Planctomycetaceae bacterium | reverse complement strand
ACTAGTAGAGCCGCTGGATGCGGAACGGGCGATTTCGGCGCGAGCGAGCCACGACCGTTTCATGCGTCTGGGGGCCCAGCCAGAGAACCCGTCCCTCGGCCGCCGTGTCGATCCGCTGGACAATGGCCTGCGCCGAACGCAGGCCGCCGAGCCAGTGCCGCGTGTCGCAGATGTAGACCAGGTCGCCGGGTGCGGCTTCGATCGACTCGGCAAGTTGTCCGGAGAGGTGCACCACGGGAAGTTGGCCTTCTCCGACCAAGGGAAGTTCTTCTTCCATCACGCGGACCGAGCCGGTCGAAGCGCGGTGCTTCTGTTCGCTGCCCGGCGAGCCCTTGTAATGGCGGATCGCCTCGGCGATGGTTCCCCAGACGAGTCCTCGCTGTCGGGCGAGCGGCTCGGGCCGTGAGAGCCACATCACGACCACGGCGATCAGCGCGCTGGCCGAAAGACCGTAGAATGCCCGCATGAACTGGAATTGGCGCATCCCCCAGAGTATGCCGGCGCCCTCGGGGTCCTGCATCGGCACGCCGAAAGAGAACGGTTTGATGACCTGCGGATAGAAGAGCGAGAAGGTGATGGCCACCATGCCCCCGACGAGCGTGGCCAGCGCGGCGGCTCGCGTGAATCGCCGACAGAAGACGCTCAGCAGGAGCACGACGACCAGCGGCGGAGTGACCGCCGCAGTGAACGCGCCGTGGGCCTCGTAGATCGACTCAAACCGCATGAACACGGGCACCAACAGCACGCCCAGCACCGTGACCGAGACGGCCGAGATGCGGGCCGTGCGGAGCAGTTGCTTCTCGTTGGCTTTGGGGTGGATGTAAGGACGATAGAGATCGTTCACGACGATGGCCGAGACGGCCGTGATCAGCGTATCGACCGTCGACATCAGGGCCGCGGTCAGCGCGGCCAGAATGAGCCCAAAAACACCCGGTCGGCACAAGAGTTCGGAGGCGATGAAGAAGGCCTGGTCGGGCCGGATATCGTCGGGCAGCGCGCCGGCGTTGACCAGGGCTCGGGCGATCCAACCGCCGCTGGCCACCACGCAAGCCGCCACGGGCATGAGCACAAGCATCATGACCAGGACCGCTTTGCGGCTGTCGGCCAACGAACGGCTCGCCAGGAAACGCATGGCGATTCCCTGGTTCAAGAAATAGAACATGGCCGAGTTGGCAACCGCATCCTGCCAGAAGATGCCGACGCTGGGGAAGTCGGGTTTCTGGTTGAAGTTGGCAAAAGCCAGCCGGGTTTCGCGCGGCAGATTCGCCCAGAACGTCTCGAAACCGCCCAGGTAGTGAATTCCCAGGGCCAACACCAGCAGTCCCGCCAACAGCAGCATGACGCCCTGCAGCAGGTCGGTCATGATCACGCTCGTCTGGCCACCGACGGTCACGTAACTGGCCGAGATGGTCGCAACGACCAGTGCGGCCCAGCGAATGTCCCACCCGACGAGCGTGTTGAGCACCTTGCCCATCGTGAACAGATTGACCCCCACGTAACCGACCAGATAGATCAAGATGTAGAACGTGGCCCAAAGGCGGACCGCCGGGCCGAAGCGGCGCCCGAAATACTCCGGGACGGAGGTGACCCGCGAGAAATAGAGGATCGGCAACCAGCCGAACACCAACAGTGGAAACCAGATCCAGTCGTTCAGGTAGGACTGGCTGCTGGCCAGGCCGTAGGTGTAGCCCACCCGACTGTACTTCACAAAGCTGTAGGAGCCGACCGTCGTGGCGATGAGACTGAAGGCGATCAACCACCAGGCGAACCGCTGGCCTCCGAAGAAAAAATCCTTGGTGGTTCTCTGACGGCGTCCGAACCAGGTGCCCACGGCCAGGATGGCCACGAAGTAGCCGATCATGATCGCGTAGTCGATCGGTTGCCCTCGGACCGACTGCTCGTCGAGCACGTGCTCGGCCCCACCCCGGTACGGCGCAGGTTGTGCTTCGTCCATCGGCGCATGCTGCAGCCAACCTTGCAGCAACGCAAAGACACCGAAGACCGCCAGGCAGATGAGCAGGTTGCGGAGCCGGGTGCCCGAGAAGCCGACGTAGCCCTGCTTGAAGGCGAAGTACAATCCGATCGCGAAGACAATGCCTCCGACCAGATACACGTAGCAATATGTGTAGCAGATTGGAACCATGGCGTGGTACGCGTTCCCGTTTGAATTGGTGCCCCAATTTGCAGCAAACCACTCGGCACGAGAGAGGGGCCATTTCTACTTACAGCGAGGCATTGTCGTAGCGGATGGGCTTGCAGCCATACGGCCACCACTGGGCCGAGTGAGCCTCGAATAGAAAGCTACAGCAGATGGACCAGAATGTCCATAAGAGGGACGAAGCGAAAAGGGGTAAACGACGTCCTGTGACTTGGCGTTGTGGTACTAACCCGCATATCTCACTAGCCGGGGACGGTCAACGACAGTGTGCCACTGCTTCGCAAGAAGCAGTGCTGCCCCAAACTGCCGGCACCGCTTGCCTTTCGGCAAGCAGTGGCACACGGCGGTGAGGAATTCAGGCTAACTCACTTCCTCCACAGCGGGAGTCTCGGCTTCATCGAGGACCTCATTGTGCTCGGCGGGCTCCGAATCGCGATCGGTCGCTTCCAGGCACTCGATGAAATGATCGAGCAACTCGGGGTTGTAGAATCCGTCGCGTACCTGTTTGTGCAAGATCGAAATCGCCTCGTCGTGTGGCAGGGCCCTTCGGTAGGGGCGGTTGCTGATCAGGGCCGTGTAGGCGTCGACGATGCCCACGATCTGTGCCCCCAGGGGGATCTCGTCGCCCTTGAGCCGGTCGGGATACCCGCTCCCATCCCAGTGTTCCTTGTGGTGTCGGATGATGGAGAGCACCGGCTTGAGCGGTTTGAGCGGCGCGCAAATGTCGCAGCCGATTTCCGGGTGTTGATGGAAAATCGCCATTTCGCGGGGGCTCAGGGGACCTTGTTTTTCCAGGACGGCGTCGGGAATGGAGATTTTGCCGACATTGTGCAAGATGGCCCCGTACTTGAGGATCTTCAGTTCGGCGACGTCCAACTGCAAGCGTTCTCCCAGCATGACCGCATGGTCGGCCACTTTTCCGACGTGGCCCTGTGAATAGCCGTCCTTGGCGGCAACGGCTCGGGCCAGCGCCATGGCCACGCTTTCCGCGCCGATCAATTCTTGATTGAACCTATAGATCCGAAGCAGCGAGCGCAAGCGCACGGTTAGCTCGGACCGATTGATCGGTTTTACCAGAAAATCGTCGGCCCCCGCCTCGAAGGCCCTGGTCTTCTCTTCAGCATTGTTGGCCAAGGTGGCGAGGATAACGGGAATCAACTGCAGCCGACTATCGTTCTTCAGAGCATGACAGACTTCGTAGCCGTCCCTCTCGGCCAGTTTGGCGTCCAAAAGGACCATATGGGGCGTGGGCCGGCTGCGCGCAAGCTCCAGGGCTTCCGGCCCGTTGGTCGCCTCGATCATCTCGCACTGCATCGAGGAGAGCCATCCTCTCAGAATCCTCCGAACGGACGCGTTGCCGTCGGCCACCAGCACGCGAGTGGTCTCGTCGGGGGCGTCCTCGGCCTCCGGGTCGTGGATGCTGCTTGCCTTCTCCCGGCGCGGCTTGGGCGATTTGCGATCCCATGCCAGAGAATCGGGGTGCGGCTGCGTGGGGTGTTCGAGGCTTTGTTCGATCTGCTCCGACGGCTGCGATGCTTGATGGGGGGTAGGAGGTGGACCAGCTATTGGCAGGCGTACGGTGAAGATACTTCCCGAATCGGCGACACTGTCCGCCGTCATGGTTCCACCGTGCATTTCCACGAGGCGTTTTGTCAGCGACAATCCCAAGCTGGCGTGAATTCGTTGGTCGTCCTGAGTACTTTCACGATAAGGATCGAACAGAGCTTCCATCTCTTCATTGCTGATCCCTTTGCCCGTATCGCGCACACTGATGAGCACATCCGGGTCGTGAACGCGAACCTGCAGGTTGACGACGCCGCCTTCCTTGTTGAAATCCACGGCATTGTACAGCAAGGTGTAAATGATTTGCTTCAACCGGATAGGATCGGCCGTGATTTCCCCGATTTCCGAATCGACGTGCGGATGAATGGCGACACCGCCTTGCGCGGCCCTGGGCTGTATTGTCGCAACGCACTGGTCGATCAGTTCCGGCAGGGTCACCGGCTCGCAGCAGAGTTGGATCATTCCCGCCTCAGCCTGACCGTAATCGAAAAGATTGTCGATCAAGATCATGAGGTGGCTCACGCAGCGGTCCATGTCCTCCAGCGAGTCCTGCTGCTGGCCGTCGAGGGACTCGGGGGGCTCGTTCAGAAGTGCGTCGGTAATGGTGTGAATGATCGCCAGAGGTTGACGGAGTTCTCGCGAGGTCGTCACCAGGGCGGTCCCCCGCATGTTTGTGGCTTTCGCATCGATCTCCCGCTTCACTTGCCGTTGGATTCCCTCTTCTTGAAAACGATAGGCCTCGATGGCCAGACGCCAGCCCAAATAGAGCAGGACAAACCAGAAGACCAAATCGCTCAGAATGGCCAATACCGGATCGGTGATTCCCGGTCGGGCCGAGAAATACACGCCGGCCAAGATCCTGACTACGGCCGCGAAGATCACCAGCTCCATCAGAGCCAGCGCACGTTTTCTTACGAGCACACAGGCGACCACCGTGATGCCGATGAGATACAAACTCAGCATCATGCGGTTCTGGACCGCCTGATCGTGAAATACCATGATGAGAATGAGTGTCAAGGCCGCAAGGGACACTACGAACACAGACGATTTGCGATCCTGCGACCACCATGCTGATAAGGTAGGGCTGTTGAGTTTCATGACGCGTTCCCTTGTTGATCCACGCAGCTGTTGGGGAAAGGTACAGCAACGGGTAGGAAGCCCACTTTTGCAACAAAGATTGACAGACTCCACTGGGTGAACATGTCGGGGGAATATACTGCGACGGATCTGCTTTCCCAATTCTGGCTTATAGAGCAAGGTTGCCCGAAAGGACGGGCCGTTGGCGTTCCGGAGGCACCGTTACTATTCAGGCGGTTCTTCAGGCGTGGCAAAGGTCTCGGGCATGGGTTCAGGGTCTTCAAAGGGTTCGGTGGGCCTCGCCTGCACCCACCAGATCTCGTTCGCTCCCTCTTCACGAGTGAACGTGACGGTGAAGGAACACAAACCGGTCGAGGTCTCGATCGAAATCCTACATGTGTATGGATTTGGATTGGACGGCGGAAGACCCGTTTCCAGCCGCGCCAGGCCCGCGGCCAGCGCATGGATCGAGCCCTCGTCGCGTTGCTTGGTGAGCGTGCGAGTCGTTTCGACGCGTAGCGCGGTGGCAAGGTGCCGGTAGCTGAGGCTGAAAAACGAGAGCACCAGCGCAATGAACACCAGCACCAGCATCATCGCGTAACCCCGCCGGGACGACCTACCGTTCATGGGTCTTCCGTAATCAGGGTATAGGTTTGCGAGACGTCTCGAAAAGTGAAGGTCAAATCGATTTGAACTCCGCTTCCCAGATTCGACACCGTCATGTTCTCGACATTGGAGGCCACGTAAAACACCGCGTCTGTGTTCTCGTTCCAGCGGATGAGCTTGTTGTTTTCCACGTAATACCAGATCACCGTGTCAGCCCCTCCCCAGTCAGGGAAGCCGAAGTTTTCGCCGTCAAAACAGAGCCTAAGTTCTGAGCCCTCGGGCTCCAGTCGTCCCACGAGCTGGCCGTTTTCCTTGGTTCCGCCAGCCTGGCCCGGCAGGCTGCCGCCGAGGTCGGCGGCCAGGCTGGCGGTGGCCAGTTGAGCCTCCTGCGCGACCTGGCATCGCACCAGGGCGTCGGCCGAAGGCTGCCCGAGCCCTGACCAAGCCGTTGAAAACAGGATTGCAAGCAGGGTGGTCATCGCGCCGACAATCATCATCTCCATCACGGTGAAGCCGTCGGTGCAAAGTCGAGATGGAATGCTGGGCGTGGTCATTCTTCTTCCGGAACCTCCGTGAGCGTGAGTAAGACGCGGGCCTCGACCGTCTCGCTGGTCAGCGACTTGTTGAGCGACAGGATGGCCACCTCGTACGCCTCTTCGGCGCCGGGGGGTGGTGCACCTCCTCCGGAGGCTTCCGTTTCGATCGCTGCCGGCGCCCCTAACTTGCGGGCCCAAGTGCTCGTCGAAGGCACCAGATAGTACGTGGCCGTGTGGTCGAGCCGGGCTTCGAGCTTCTTCAATTGCTTGGACTGCATGACCACCAGCGGCACAAGTCCTGCCAACGCGATACCCAAGAGCACCAGGGCAACCTGGAGTTCGAGGAACGAGAAAGCATCCCGGATCGTGTTTCGCGAAGCCGTCTGTTTCATGGGATGTTGCCTAATCCAGGAAGCCGGGTGTGATGGGTCCGCTGCTTGGCGAGCTGACGCTTCCGGTGATCGCGCCCGCTTCATCAATCAAAAAATCACCTTCCCACACGTCGCTTTCCTCTCGAGACGCCCGGGCTGTAAAGGTCGTTTCGGTGGCTGTCATCAGTACATAGGCATAGGGTGCGCTGGCCGCCACCACAGTAGGATCGATCAGCTCCAACGATTCGAGTTCGGAGAGGCTGTCGCAGAAAGTGCGATTTTCGAGCCAGTAGAGCCGCTGGGCCGTCCAGATGGCGCGGAGGTTGGCGCCGGCGATATCCGCGTGCGATTGCTCCAGACTTCGACGGAAGGAAGGAGCCGCCAACGCGAACAGAACGCCGATGATGGCTAACACCATCATGATCTCGATCAGAGATATTCCGCGGCGAGTCCGCGCAACCGAAGATCGTCGCGCGGCAATCGGTATTTGTCCCGTGGAACTGCCCGTGGAGCCTCTGCGCCAGCACTGCACTAGGCGCGAAGCACCCTGCGCCGTGGCCCGGCCACCGGGCAAGCTTTTTGAGCCCTGTCGGAAGGTTCGGTCCGTACTGCTCACGTGGTATTTTCCTTACTTCACTTTGCCTGACATTTCAAACATGGGGATGTAGATGGCCAGCATCAACGTGGCGATCGTGATGCCCATGAACATGATAATGACCGGTTCGAGCAACTTGGTGGTCTTGGCGATGAAGCCTTCCATTTTTTCTTTGTAATAGGGGGCGAGCTGTTCCATCACGGGAGCCAGTTGTGCGGACTCCTCGCCGAGGCGGACCATGTTGGTCATCATGCTTGTAAACAGCCCGGTCTCTTCGAGCGAATCCGCCAGCGAGGTGCCTGCCGCCACACGGTTCTGAGATTGAGCGATGGCGTCGCAGTAAACCGGGTTGCCGCGGAACACGGTGCCCAAAGTCGTCAGCGTTTCCAACATCGGGACACCGCTTCTGAGCAGCAGGGCCAAATTCGAGGCGAATTTGTACATGGCAGATTGAACCGTCAACTCGCCCGCCAGGGGAGTCACCAACATGATCGAGCTGACGGTTCGAAGCCCGGACTCGGTCTTGATGTACTTACGAAACACGACGATAACCGTGACGATAGTGCCCAAGCAATAAAGACCATAGGTGAGAACCCCTTCGGAGAGCCCCATGACGAACTGGGTGATACCGGGCAACTCGGCTCCCATTTCCTTGAACATGTCGGCGAAGGTCGGCACGACGAAGGAGAGCATGGCGACGACCAGCAGGACGGCAACGACCAGCAGGATGATCGGATACGTCAAGGCTCCCTTGACCTTGCGCCGGGTTTGGCTCGATTCGATGATCTGCTTGTTCAAATCGGTCAGCACCATGGCCATTTCGCCCGACACCTCGCCGATGCCCACCAATTCGATCCAGTGGTCTTCAAACACGTTACGATGCTCTCCAAGAACAGCGTGGAGCGAGGACCCGGCGGCAACCCGACCCGCGACTTCCTGCAGAATCGCCTGCATTTGGATGCTCTGGCTTTGATCGGCGCAGATTTGGATGGCATCCACCAGCGGCGTGCCGGAGGCAACCAGCGTGGAAATCTGCTGGAAGAACGTCATCTTGTCGTCCAGCGTGATGCGCTTGTGCTGCTTGCTCGAAACCCGAGCGTGTTCGACGAACCAATTGTCACTGGCCATGATCGTTAGCCTTCCTCGCCGATCGTTACGCTCAATGCCTCCTCGAGGCTGGTAAGACCGGCGCATACCTTCTCCAGCGCACTGTCGTAGAGCAAGTTCATGCCCTGTTCGGTGGCCGCTTTGCGGAGATCGGGCAAGGGGGTCTTTGTCTGGATCAGTTTGGCCATCTTTTCAGTGATGCGAATCACTTCGAAGATGCCCACGCGTCCGCGGTATCCCAGGTCACGACACTCCCGGCATCCCGCGGGTTTGAACAGTTTTTGCCCCACCTCTAAACCGACGCGCTGGGCCGTCTCTTCGTCGCACTCGTCAGGTTCACGACATTTCTTGCAGAGGCGACGAATCAACCGCTGGGCAACCAGCACGCGGAGCGTGGAAGCCAGCAGAAACGCGTCGAT
>CAZWWC010000184.1:0-8530 GCA_964637625.1 uncultured Planctomycetaceae bacterium | reverse complement strand
GGCTAGAGACACGGCGAGTTCAGTGTCTACCTGGTGTATTTTCGGCTACGCCGGCACGGGCACCTATTGCCCCGAGGGCCGTCAAATGGAGTGGACTTTCTGTAGTGGAACCAACCACCCGAATGGAAACATGAGTGGCGCTACGTTCGCCGACACGAACGTTCCGTTGGTGGGCGGCGCCGTGTATCACTTTAGCGTCTTTCTTGACACGGTTACGGAGACGTGGGACGCGTCGGTAAGCACGACGATAGACACGGTCGAGTACTCGTACAATTCCACTACGGATTACCCAGATGGCATGGGATGGCGTGATAGCACCATAAATGGCAGCTACGCTTATTTCTCGTCGCGGACCTACCACGCGGACGACGTGCGGGCCTTCTCCGTCGACGGTATCAAGATTACGCCAGAACCGCCACCCGGCGGCCGGACCATCGTGGAAGCCCATTTCTCGGGCCAGCCGGAGGAGGTCGATGGATACCCGGGTATACCGGGCGAAGGATGGAAGAGCGCCTGGGAATATGCTGTGTACAACGACGCCTCCGGTGAGCCCACCGTGCTCTCGGACAGCCCGCTCAAGCCAGGAGAGGGCAGCGGCAACTACCTCCAAGTCGACACCACGCACCCGTACCAGGAAGATCCCGACGTGGTGAGCTATGCCGGCGCAAGGCGCAACTATAAGCCGTTCGATGCGCCGGGAATCGACTGGAGCAAGGACTACACCGTGCAGTTTTCGGTCCGCGTCGACGAGAACCTCGCCGGTGGCGACTTCAATCACGTGGACGACCGCTATCAGTTCTCCGAGCTGGACAACGGCTATAACGCCGACACTAGCGCCACGTGGCTGGTGAGCATGTTCGGCGGCGCCAGTGACCCAGAAGCCGAGGACCCGATCGCCAATGCGGAGGACGTCGGCGTGTGGGTCTTCTACGATGGGGGCCGGGACAGGGAAGCAAGGGACGCCGAGCGCAACGTAGCTTCGGACATCGTCGCGATCACCGGCGTGGTCTACGACTTCACCATTGAAGTCGACCCCGAGACCCAAAGCTACGTCGCGACCGTCTCGGACGGCACCGATTCGTTTACGACCGGCACGCTCGGCTGGTGGACGAGCTGTTTCGAAGTCGGCGGGCTCCTGGTGTTCGACACTCGAGCCGGTGACGTCGTCGACGATTTCACCCCGGAACACCGAATCTTCTCGCTCGACGACGTGGTGATCACGCAGAGCATCGAGGAGGTTCCCGGCGACACCGATGACGACGGCGACGTCGATGCGGACGACCTGGCGACCCTGGCCGGCAACTGGGGCGCGAGTGTTACTCCGGGGGACGTTACTGCCGGCGATTTCGACGGCGATGGTATCGTGGGCCCGGAAGACGCGTCCATCTTGGCCGCTCACTGGGGCCATGGCACCGGCGAGGCAAGCGGCACAAGTGTGCCCGAGCCATGTATGGCCATGCTGGTGGGGATAGGATTGGCCATGCTGGCAATACGACGTACGCGCCGGTAAGGGGCCCGGGAAGAAAGCCTTCGGCACACGTTGCCGACCGTAACCGGGAGGAAGACTGGTTTCGGCGGAATGCCCGGGCACGGGGGGCGCCCGGGTGTTCCGACACAGTAACGGGAGTGTGAGTATGGTCGTATTACGCGCTAGGCGACTCTCCTGGTGGGTGCCACTGGCGTCCCGCCAGTGCCGTGGCAAAGGCACGGGCAAAATGCCCGTGGCACCCTATCAAGGGTTTACGCTCGTCGAGTTGTTGGTGGTGATCGCCATCATCGGCATTCTGATCGCACTGTTGCTGCCGGCCGTTCAGGCGGCGCGGGAAGCCGCGCGTCGCGTGCAGTGCAAGAACCACCTCAAGCAAATCAGCCTGGCACTTGTCAGTTTTCACGATGCGCATGGGCATTTTCCAGGCGGCGGCTGGGGAACGGGTTGGGCGCCGCATCCGGCACGAGGCGTCGGCTTGGACCAGCCGGGTGGTTGGTGCTACGGCATCCTCGATCAAATCGAACAACCCGCCTTGCGCGAGTTGGGCTCGAACACTGATCCGAATTCGATGACGCAGCCGGAGCCCTATAACAAGGTTCTCTATACCACCCCGGTGTCCGTGTGGAATTGCCCGACTCGACGCGCTCCGATCGTCTACCCGCTTACGGCCGCACTCCCGGGAGTCACAAAGCCCTACTTGTGTGAAGAGCTTAAGGATTGCGGGTGCATCCGGGTCGATTATGCGATCAACGGGGGCGAGAGCCGCGTCGCTTGGAAAACGGGACCGAGTCAGTTGACGTTTTCGAGCTTTAAGTGGCCGTCTTCGGACGATGTCACGGGCATTGTCTTTCAACATGAGTTATTCAGAATCACCGATATAACCGATGGCACGAGTCAGACCTATCTGGTCGGCGAGAAATACCTCGATCCCGACTCCTACTACGACGGTCGGTCGTCGGCCGACAACCAAGCACCCTATAGCGGCAATCAACGGGACAGCATCCGGTTCGCCGACAGTGGTGGCGTCTACTTCGCGCCCCGGCAAGACCAGCCGGGCTGTGACATCCATTGGTGCTTTGGAAGCGCCCATCCCGGCTCGGCGAACATGGCCATGTGCGATGGATCGGTCCACGCGATCCGTTACGACGTCGATGAGGTCGTACACCGTAGGCTGTGCAATCGGCAGGACGGACAGCCAGTAGACAAGAGCAGCCTTTGATGCGACCTCTCGATGGACAGGGTGGATCGGTTACCGCGGGTCGGCACGAGTTCGCTGGTGTTGATTCTGCCACAACTCGCACTGCAGGCAACTTGCGATCGGTTCGACTTCGACAATATCGGAGCCAAACGGACGCTTCACGCTCAAGACGTTCGAGGACGGCGACGGTGCCGTGCTCGGGACCCATCCCCGCGATTGCGCGTCTGGGTCTCGGCGCGCCGCGGCGTGCGCCGCCGGCGCGCGGGCCAATCTCACTGCCCCGTGCCGACCAGGGGACGTGTTCCGTCCACGCGGAAATGGACCAGATACCGTTTCTTTGAATCGGTACATTCGCACTCCGGCGGCAGATTCCGTCGCCGTAGTCCCTGGATCTTCTCCTGGTCGGTTTCTTCCCGAATCTTCGTCAGAAACAAGCGTGTTCCGCGGTAGCCTTCACCTTGCTCGACGAACAAGTAGGCCGCTTGCGCGTTCGACTGCAAATTCTCATGGCTAAGGCGGTCGGCCATGATAAAAGCCAACTCGTCGTCGCTGTCCGTCAGGAAGTGGGGTCTTGAGTAGACCGCAATGTCCACCGTCCCGTCGGCATCGGCCGTGGCCAGAACACCGAGCCCCTGGATATTCTCAAAGTACTCGTTCAATTTCATTTGACACCTATTGCTCGTGGGTCTTGGCTCTTTTCTTGCCGTGGTGATGTTTGTCCTTGTGCTTTTTCACCTGCTTCATGGCCGCTTTCACGTCGTCGGCCGTGGTCTTCCAGACGAGCGAGAAGACGTCGCCCTCGGCCCCACAGCTCAAGCCGTCCATCACTTTCTTGACCGCTTCGCTCTTGCTGTAGCGAAGGTTACCCATGGCCTGAAACCCGTCGACCAGTGCCTTGAAGTTCTTGGCTGTTTCCGCCGAATCGGCCATGAGCACGTAGCGCCCGACAATCTGGCCGTTGCGCTCGGTCCATTGTGCCATCGCCGCCGTGCAATTGCGCAGCACGGGGCATTTGGTTTCCTTGCGATAGCCCTCGGGAACGTCGATCGCTTGCGAAACGAATAGGGCGTCTTCGGAAACGCCCTGGACGAGCTTCGCGCTGGTTCCGAGCCCTGGTTTCTTCCCGTCGAGGACGTCCAGAGCGGCCTTGACGTGCCCGGCGTCGGCCCCGATGACCACCATCGCGTCGCTGGCAAACGTGCCGGTGAGTTCCATCTTTTTCGAGTGGCACTTGGCCGTCCAACTATAGAGAGTCCGATCACCGTAGCTGGTGGTCTTGTGATCGGGATGCTTCTCTTTGAAGAAGGCGAGCATCTTCTCCCGGTCGAGGTTCTTGACGTAGAACAGACCGACGCCGAGCTGGCCTTCATACTGGGTCGCATAGAGCGTGAGTCCCAAAAGGTCTTCGGTTAGGTTCATGCCCAACTTCTTGGACATTTCTTCGACACGCTCGTGGCGCCGGCCCTCGCCGTGCCATTTGGCCTTCCACTCCGCGAAAAGCGGCATCGAGCGGATCTTCTCGGCATTGACGTGGCCGAACCATTTCGCGTCGGCCGCGACGTGGCCCGGCACCAACGGCGCGGCTTGCGCGACGCCCGACAGAGCAAGAATCGTTACAATGACGACCGGCAGTCTCATCTTTCAGCTCCTTCACTAATGGGACAGGACATGAACGCCCCCGAGCGGCGAGGGCAGTTTCTTCGCGAGCACAGCTCCTCTTCTCTGCTGAGAATCCTACCCGGCCCAGTCGGGAAGTCAACGGTCCGCCATTCCAGAAACCGACTCCGCCACCGCCCGGCGCCACTGCCGGCCGGTGCAGGCGCAACGTAGGATGCGTGCTTGCAGGTACCCGATTGGCTAGATCCTAGGATCGTTCCTTAGTGCTTCCCGTAGTTCATCTCGACGCCTTTGCGTTGCGCCATGATGTAGGCTTCCAGCGCCCGCATCTCGGCACTGTCGGGATCGAGCTTCTTGCCGGCGACCGGGTGTTCGATGCACCAGTTGATCATGTCGCGCAGCAGCACGACGCGGCCCAACTGCGTCTGAAACTTGGGATAAGTCTCCGGGTGCGTGTTCCTGGCGTGCGGATGACACATGTCGCAGGACATTCCCTTGGTGCTGCCCAGCAGATCGCCGCTGTGAAAGATCCGCGAGCCTTCGGCGACGAATTTCTCGGTTTCCCGGGCCCAGATCAGGACGTCGACCTCGGTGAAGTCGCCGTAGGAGTGACTCTCGCCCTGCTCACCCTGCAGCACGTTGGAGTTGTCGGCCGGCTCGTTGAAGGCGTGTGCCTTTTTCTCGTGCTCGACCCAATCGCGATCGGGATGATCGCGCTTCCACTGTTCCATCAGGGCGTCGGCCCGGGCCTGGCCGGTTAGCGACTCGGAGACCACGACCGTAGTCTTGCCGTCGCAGGAAAGAACCTCTTCGGTTTCACGTCGCGACTTTGAAGAATCGCCCTGGGCGTCCTGCGAGGCCGTCTCCTGCCGGCAGGCGGCCGATAGCGCGACCAGGGCGAGACAGAGGATGCCCACCAGGGCGCGGCGGGGTGTCAACGTTTGGTTCATGGTTTATCTCCTCGTTTGAGGTGCATTGGTGGGGCTCGCTGCGCTCGACCCACCCTACACGTTTTCTCGGATTAGTAGCTCGGCCGGTTCGGCATCGGCGGCACGTCCTTCTTCCCCCAACTGGTCATGTAGGCCGGCCTCACCGTGATCGGATTGCGGTTCCACAAGTTATAGACCATGTCGATCAGGCCGTCCGAATGCACCGGGATCTCGCCGTCGCCGCAGCCGTCGGTCGGGCTGAACGGGTCGGGACGGGTCATCTCGATCGTCAGCTCGGGCATCCCCTCCGGCGCGTAGGGCCACGGCCAGGCCGTCGCAAGCATCCCGTAGAAATAGATGTTCCCGATGCGGTTCAACAGCAACTGGTGCGTATGGCCGTGAATCACCACCACTTGCTTGAACCGACGCAAGATCGCCTGGACCTCCTCCGCGTCGTCGGTCCAAAAGTTCCACGGCTTGTACAACTTGTACAGCGGCGAGTGCGAAAAAACGATCACCCGCGCGTCGTTGTCCAGCTTGGCCAAGTCGTCCTTGAGCCACTCGCGTTGCGATTCACCCACCGTGAAGGAGCTTTGCAGGCCGTTGTCCAGCCCGGCGACCGTTTTCATCCGCTCCATGGGCGTCATCTTGTGCTTGGTCCAGAAGTCGGCTTCCACGACGCTGTTGAGCACGACGAAATGGACGCCCTTGTGGTCGAACGAATAGGTCGACTTGCCATACAATTCCTGCCATTTCTCGCCCAGGTCCAGGTACCAGTCGTGCTCGCCGACCATGATCCGCAGCGGGGCCTTGAGATTCTTGAGGATCTGCGCGCCCAGTTCGAGCTCCTTGGCCTGGCCGAGCTGGGCCAGGTCGCCGCCGTAGAAGACGAAGTCGGGTTGTGGGTCGAGGTTGTTGACGTCGTCCACCGCGCGGAGCAACCCACGGACGAAGCGGTCGTTGACGTGTCGCTCGTAGAGGTGGGAGTCGGAAATGTAGGCGAATCGGAAGCTCTCTGCGTCGCCTGCACCTTTCGGGCCCGGCTCCTGAGCCACGGTGACCGGCGTGAACGAGGCGGGCGCGGCCAGTCCGGCCGCCGCGCCCATGGCCGCCGCCGAGAGCTTCAAGAAGGAGCGGCGGTCGAGATTCACCAGTCCCCGGAAGAGCTTCTCGCGATCTTCCATATACTTGGTTTCAACGCTTTTGTAACCAGCCATCTCACTTCGCTCCTTTCTGGCTCTTGGCATTTGACTCGCCCTCGACCCGCTTCTCGAAGCCCAAGGTGCGGCGCTGCGCCATGTCGTCGTCTCGGAAAGGACGTTCTTTTCTGGCCAGGGCACGTTGCTCCTGGAGCTGCCGCCGGTTCTCCTCGGCAAACCGGTCGTCGGTGAGCGTGAAGAGGAAGGCCACCATTTGGTCGATTTCCTCTTCGGTCAGTGCCAGCGGCTCCATGCCGCCGTCGAGGAACGGATTGGGCTCGCCGCCCTTGTTGTAGTGGTCCATCACGTCCCAGAGGGTCGCCATCGAGCCGTCATGCATGTAAGGGGGTGTAATGCCGATGTTCAAGATTTGAAAGGTCCGGAATGCACCGATGTCGGAGCGGTTGCGAGTCACCATGAACCGGCCCAGCTCACTCATATCAGTGGCGACGGCCAACTCGTCGAGTTTCTGCTCGGAAGGGTCGTCTTTCATCGCCTTCAGCGCGTCTTTGGCCAGCTTCTCGAAATCCTGGTGCCGTGCCGAGACGCCGACGTTGTGGAAACGGTTGTCGGTTCCCAACGGATTCGAGGGGTTCATGTGGTGGCAGCTTACGCACCGCGCCTTGCCGTTGAACAGTTCCCAGCCCGCCTTGGCCTCGGGCGAGATGGCGTCCTCGTCCCCGGCGAGAAACCGCCGGAACGGCGAGTCCATGAACACAAGCGTTCGCTCGAAGGCGGCGATTGCCCGGCCTACGTCTTCGTAATTCACGTCCCGGTCGTACGCCTCGTGGAACATCTTCTGATACTCGGGGTCGTCCTTAATGGCCTTCACGGCCGTCTCTCCATCGGGCATGGCCATCTCGACGGGGTTGAGGATGGGCATCTTCGCCTGGTGCTCGAGGTTGGGAGAGCGCCCGTCGAGAAAGAGCGTATGCAGCAGGACGACGTTCAGCGTCGTCGGGGCGTTGCGTTTGCCCAACCGTTTGCCGACGCCCTCCGAAACGGCCCGCTGGTCGGTCAGTCCCCGCGTCGTGTCGTGGCACGTCGCGCACGAGACGGTGCCGTCGATCGAGAGACGCTTGTCGAAATAGAGTTTCTTGCCCAGGGTGACGCGCTGGGGCGTCAGGGCGTTGTCCTCCGGGATCAACGCCTTCCAGGCGACCGGGTCGATGCCCGGCGGCGCCTTATCCAAGTCCTGTGGGGGCAGGAGCTTGTCGAGCACCTGCATCTGGTGCTTGACAGAGGCCGCCCCGTGTTCGTCTCGCGGTACGTCCTTGGCCGCCTGTCGGGCCGCGCCGGCCACCAGCACAACCGCGCCGAGCAGCGCGGCGCCCAGAGCGGCCGGTCGCGATCTGCCGCAGAGAAGTCCAACGCGATACATCGTATCACCTCCTGTCAAAGTGTGCTTGCTTCAACACGTCCTTTTACCTCCACATTGGCGGTAGATTAAGTTGGTCCTTGGGCACCTCCTTGAGACAGAGGAACCAGTCCAGGCACCTTATCCCTTGCTCCTTTTCCTCGACCCGCTGTTGCGCGGTGCCGCACGAGCCGGGCGGGGGAACAATGACCTCGTCGCCGGGCTGCCAATCGGCCGGGGTCGCCACCTTCAGCTTGTCCGCCGTCTGCATCGCAACCAGAAGCCGCAGGATCTCGGGGAAGTTCCGGCCCGTGCTGATCGGGTAGTAGAGCACGGCCCGTACCTTGGCCTCGGGATCGATGATGAAAACGGCGCGAACCGCATGGGAATCATCGGCGGACGGCTGCACCATACCATATTTCTTGGCGACTTCCATCTTGAGGTCGGCAATCACCGGAAAGGTGACTTCCACGCCTTCCATGTCCTTGTAGCGTATCTTCTCCTTGATCGTCCGAAGCCACGCGATGTGGCTGTAGTTGCTGTCGATCGACAACCCGATGAGCTTGCAGCCGAGCGCCTCGAACTCGGGCATCAGCTCGGCAAACGCCATGAATTCCGTGGTGCAAACCGGCGTAAAGTCGGCCGGATGGCTGAACAGAATGACCCATTTCTCGTCGAAGTCCTGAGGGAAACGGATCGTTCCCTGGGTGGTCACCGCCTCGAACCGCGGGGCCGTCTCAC
>CAZWWC010000183.1:0-8531 GCA_964637625.1 uncultured Planctomycetaceae bacterium | reverse complement strand
AGCGCCAAGTCGGCGATCGACTCGACGCGCGTCACGGCGGTTGCCTCGGCCGAGACCTTACGGCCGACGGCCTCCGCCTTCAGTTGGCTGTATCCTTCCCTGGCCAGCTTGCAGCGGAGCGTGAGTTCCTGTTCGGCTCCCTCGGGCAGCCGATCGAGCTTCCACTGGACCGATTGCCCGTCGGGCGTCACCTTGCCCTTCTGGCCGGCGGCGATGAGTTTTGCCTCCGGCGGGATCTTCGCGGCCACCCGAACACCGTCGGCCGTTGCATTGCCCGAGTTCTTCACCCGGATGCGATACGTGGCCTCGGTTCCGGTGAATTGCATCTTGGGAGCGTCGATCGCCAACTCGACGTTGGCCTTGCGGACCAGGAGCGTTTCGTTGAGGCTTGCCTTGGCCGGACCGTTACACTGTAGCTCCATCCGCACGGTCAGCGAGCCCGGCTGTCCGGCCGTTAGCTCCATGTCGATCACGCGGTTCTGGCCGGCGGCCAGCGTGCCCAACCGATGCCGGGTCGGACCGCCCTGGCCGGGCTCCAAAGGCATGATCACCAGCACGACGTCCTCGGCGTCGCCGTTGCCGCTGTTGGAAATCTCCAGCTTGAAAACCTGTGGTTCTCTGAATCGGACTTCGCGCGGTCCGCCCAGCCGCATCCCCAGGCGGGGCTCCTCAACCTCGATCACCGTCTGCGAGACAATCGGCGTGAAATCCCACCGCACGGCCAGGTCGATCGGCCGACTCTCGCGCGGCACGATGCCCAGCACGGCCTTCTGCCTGTCTCGCGATTCCATCGGGCCGACCTTCCAGAGCAACCGTTTGCCTCCGTCTGAAGAATGGTCGGTCAGGATTGCGCCGCTGCTGCCCTCGGCGCCGACCACCTCGGCCCACTCGGGCAGCACCATGGTCACCACCACGTCGTCGGCGGCCACCTCGCCCGAATTCTCCACGTGAACCTCGTAGTCCGACCGCTTGCCGACCGCGATCCGCGCCGGCCCCAACGTCTTCACGTTGAGGATCGGGCTGCGGCGCGCAAGCAGAACGCGCCGGCCGCGGTCCTTCTTGCGACTGGTCTGGGCGTGCCCGGGGCCGGCCTCGGCCGCTCCGTCCGCGGGCAACTCCCCGGGCAACGTCACCGCGGTCGGTCCTTGCGTTTGAGAAGCTGTCGCGCGCGCCGCAGTGGGTGTGATGGGCGGCTCGTCCACCTTTGCCTGGTCGGCACTGGCAGACAAGCGACTCGACTGAGCTCGTCGAAGTCCGCCAGTGGCACCCTTGTCGAACACGCTCTTGGGCTCTTGGTCAGCCGGTGCGCCCGGTGCGCTGCCGGGCGCCGTTGTCGGCCGTTGCGCGACGCGCTGGGGAGTCGCCTGCGCTGGTCGTTCCGGGGCTCGTGCCCGAACCGCTTCGCCGCCATGGCGCCTGGGTGCCGGCGTTGGCTGCCCGACCGGCGGCGCGACGGCCGGCGTCTTGTTGGCCGTTTGCGTTGGCGCGGGCGTTGTCGACTTGGTGCTGGGCGTGCTATCGCGGAAGACCGATTGCCGCAGATGCGCAAGCCGCTGGTGCAACGGTTGCAACGGGCCTTGAACACTGCCCGAGTCGGCGGCAACCGGCCTCTCGGCCGGTGTTGCTTTCTTCTTGGCCGTGATCGTCGTATTGTGGACGATCAGACCGGCACCGGTGGGCGTGGAAACGGTCGGCCGCGCGGCAACTTGGTTCTCCGGAGGTTTCGGCGTCGAGCTTTGCGCGGTCTTCGGCGAGTCGGCCGACGGACTTCGCGTCGGCGCGCCGATCGGCATCCTTTGCATCGAGTTGGCCGTCGTGGCTTCGCGCCGCGGGTGGGGCGACCCGGCTCGGCCGGGCTGCTCGTCATACTGCGAAAAGACCGACTGGCCCGAGGCGCCGTCTTGGCTCTGCCGGCCGGTTTCGGTGGCCGTCCGACGAGGCCGCCCGCCGGCGAGAAGCCCCTGCAAGGTGGAAGGAAGAAGACTCTGCTTCCCGGAGCGGGACGTTGAAGGCTGCCGTGCACGGTCCGTGCCGTCGGAGCTCATCGCGCTGCCTGCCCGAGGCGACGACTCCTCGGCCAGCGACGGATCTTGCCAGGTCGGGGCAGCGGACTGCCTTGGCTTGGATCTACGGGGTAAGATCCCACCGATCAAGTTCTGTCCAAATTGGTCCAACCGCTCAGCGAGCGACGGAATCGAGGTTTTCTTGGTGGTTTGGCCCTGGGCCTGGTCCGTGGTGAGCAGCCCCGCAGCCACCAGCGCCACCAACCCGATGCGTACTTGTTTGCGGTACATGTTTGTTTCCCGTGTTTGCATATTAAGAGACCCGAACTGGACATAATCGCATCAAGTCCTATCGGATAAAACGATTTAGCGGGTTTAGCGGACTTTTCTGGATCGCGAGACAAGTGGATTTAGAAAAGCGCAATAGGGCAGGGAGAGTTGGGGATATGGAAAAGGCTGAGGATGTAGGCCGGGTCATGACCCGGTACTGGGAAGCTCGAGCAGTATGAGTGTTGCCAGGTTGCAACCCGGCCCACAATGCTCTGTCCACTGCCTACTGCTTACCGCCCAGATAGCCGGTGAGCGTCCGCAGACGTTGCACCAGATAGCTGACGATTGTTGCTTCGATCAGCAAAGCGACCACGAAATCAACGTGGCGAACGATACTGATGTCGAAACGGCCTATCAGCTCAGGTCGCCGGCAATAGAGATCGACCAGCAATATTGCGTAGGAAATCAACGAAAGGGTCGTCATGTACCAGACGAACCGCACCCGAAACCAGAGGCCCGCGCCGATGATCAGAAGCGGATAGACGATCACCAGCGGACTGGCCACACCGTCCTCGGCCAAGAAGAGCAAGATGGTCAAGAGGAGAATCGCGTCGAGTGTCCCCCAGCCGAAGCAGGCTCGCATTCTCCAGCGCTGGCTCGAGAGAAGCCGCTGGAACAGGATCGAGGCGGCGGCCCAGCCGGCCAGCAGCACCGAGACACGGGCGTAAAACGACTCGTTGCTCGTGGGCATGAAATAATACTCGAACAGTTCGACGACGTAGAATATCCCCAACGCACCGAGTCGCAACGCCAAGGCCGGTTGGCGCCAGACCCATCGCCGCAGCCGCTCGCCCCAGCCCGGCATCTTCGCCTCCAACGGTTCGCCCTTGGCAAAGTGTTCCAAGTCGTTGGCCAGGGCTTCGGCCGAAGGGTAACGTGCCTCGGGCGACTTGGCCAGGCACTTCAGGCAAATCTGCTCCAGGGGCCGGGGCACTCTTGGATTCAACCGGCGTGGAAGCACGGGCTCGCGCGAGAGGACTTGCAGCACGGTCTCGACCAGAGTCCGCTCGCGAAACGGCGGTCGGCCGGTGATCAGCTCGTAGAGCATGGCGCCGAGGCTGTAGATGTCGCTGGCCGGTCCGACCTGCTCGTGGTGTCCGCCGGCCTGCTCGGGCGACATGTAACTGGGCGTGCCGGCGATCACGTCCGTGGCCGTCCGCACCGAATCCGACTCGAATACCTTGGCCAGCCCGAAGTCGGTCACGTAGGGGTTTCCCTCGGCATCCAATAAAATGTTCGAGGGTTTCAGATCGCGATGCACGATGCCGTGGCGGTGCAGCGCGCCGATGGCCCGCGCCGTGGCCGCCATGAGTCGGACGATGCTCGGCGTGTCCATTGGGTCCTGGCCGAGTCGCTCGGCCAGACTGATTCCCTCGATCAGCTCCATGGCGAAGAAGTGCCGCCCGTGCAGTTGCCCCACCTCGTGGATGTGGACGATGTTGGGATGTCGGAGCCGCGCGGCCGCCTTGGCTTCCTCCTGGAAGCGTCGCAGATGCTCGCTCGACTCGAGGTGGCTGCCCAGGATCATTTTAATGGCGACGGTTCGATCGAGCGTCGTTTGGCGCGCTTTGTAGACAATGCCCATTCCGCCGCGGCCGATCTCCTCGATCAACTCATACGAGCCGAACCGGCGCCGGGCGACGTCCGAATCGTCGTCGGCGCCGGCGGCGTCTTCTTCGCCGGGCGATCCGCCAGGCAACTCCCGGACGAAGCTGTCGAGCACGTCAAGACAATCCAGGGCCGAACCCAACTCGGGATGCTCACGGAGCAGACGTTCCCGGTCGACCGCCTCTCCGGCGTGGAGCCGATCGAGATACTCGTCCAAGAGCGAAAAGAACTTGTCTTCTGGTGGTTTCTCCGGCATCACCGCTGCAATCCCTGGGTCGGCGTGGGGCTCAGTTATGAAAACACTTCTGGGTGCCATGGGCGGCTTGTCCGCCCTTGTTTTCGCAGTGGCGGGCAAGCCGCCACTGGCACCCGTCAATTAAAGTCTGACGGACCACTAGCCTTCTTCCTCCAACGCCTCCTCGAGCTTCTTCAGGGCCCGCATCCAAAGCATCTGGACGGCCGGACGCGATCGGTCCATCTGCCGGGCGACTTCGGAAAAAGGAAGTCGCTGGAAGTTTCTCAGCGCGATGACTTCGCGATAGTCGGGCGACAACTCGGCAACGGCCGCCGCCACGCGCAGCTCGTTATCCATCCGGATCATTTCCTGGCTGGGCGTAGCGCCTCCGGCGGCCGGTTCGGGGGCACCGTGGGCCATGGTGCTGGCCGCCGGATTGCGAAAAGGCACCTCGCGGCGAGCCTGCCGCTTGGCCGTGCCGTGATAGTAGCGCACGAAGTCGGCCAGGTTGTGCTTCAGGATTCCTCGTAACCAGGCGAGCCACTGCTTTTCCGACTCCCCGGCGAAACGTTCGAAATCGCGGTGGGCTTCGAGCATCGTCTGTTGGACGACGTCCGAGGCATCGACCTTCACCCGAAGCCACGTCTCGATCTGAGCCTGGGCAACCACGCCCAGGTAGCTTCGGCAGAGCCCGAACAGCGCGTCGCGGCACGCAGCGTCGCCACAGCGCGCCTTGCGGATCAACTCGGAGATGTCTTGCTTGGATGATGGGCTCATAGGGTCACTCAGTAGTTCCAAGTTCTATTGAGACCCAGCATTGTCATTCTGAGCGCAGCGAAGAATCTCCTTGATTATCGAGATCCTTCGCTGCGCTCAGGATGACCTGCCGTGGTATCAGCCAGCCGAACTTGGAACTACTGTCACTCGTAGTAGGGTGGGCACCGCCCACCGAGATCTTACCTTAATCCTCTCAATGTATTCCATCCACGACCGGCTCGAAGCCGAGCGCTTCGATCATCTCATAATCCGCGCTGGGCGGCTGTCCCTCGGTCGTCAGGTAGTCGCCCACGAAAATCGAATTGGCCACGTACAGTCCCAGCGGCTGCAGGCCGCGGAGGTTGTGTTCGCGTCCGCCGGCGATTCGCAGTTCGCATCTCGGATGGGCCATGCGAAACAAGACGAGCACCTTCAGGCAGTAGCGCGGCGTAAGATAGTCGGCCGTTTCGAGCGGGGTGCCCGGGATGGGTATGAGAAAATTGACCGGCACCGCCTCGACGGCCAGGCGCGCCAGCCGCAGGGCCAGCTCGACGACGTCTTCGGCGCGCTCGCCCATCCCGACGATTCCGCCCGAGCAGATCTCCAGCCCGGCACGGCGGACCGCCCGGAGCGTGTCGAGCCGCTGCCCGTACGAATGGGTCGTGCAGATTCTCGGATAGAACCGCTCGCTCGTGTTGAGATTGTGATTGATTCGATCCACGCCGCAATGCTTCAGTCGCTTGGCTTGCTCGGCGCTAAGCAAGCCGGGCGAGACACAGACCTTCAGCCGATGGGCCTGCTTGATCTGGGGAACCACTTGCTCGATGGTGGCCAGGTCCGACTCCGACGGCGCTCGGCCCGAGGTGACGATGCAGTAGGTTCTGGCCTTGCGCCGAACCGCTGCTTCGGCGCCGCGGAGCAATTCATCGACCGAGAGGAGCTCATAGTGGGAGATCCGGGCCGAAGAGACGCGCGACTGGCTGCAGTAGCCGCAGTCTTCGCCACACAGTCCGCTCTTGGCGTTGATCAGGAAGTTCAGATGCATCCGGTTGCCGAACCAGTGGTAGCGCACGCGATAGGCGGCCGCAAGCAAATCGAGCAGCTCGGCATCGTCGGACGCGAGAATGGCCAGGGCGTCCGATTCGTCCAAGGCATGGCCTTCCAGTACGCGGTCGGCCAGTTCGTGCCATCGGACGACGGCCGGCGGAAATGTCTCGATCGCTTGATTCTGACTCATGGTACCCACCATTGTCGGGATACGTTTGGGTTTGGCAAGCCGTCGCCGACTACGGCCGAAGGTGGGCCGGGCGGATCCCGGCCAACCAGTAGCCCAGCGGCACGAACGCCAGCGGCATGGCGGCGCGAATGGCCAGTCCCCAGGGGCCCAGCTCGGGTACCCAGGCGTCGGCGGCCAGGATCAGGCCGGCCGAGGTGGCCAGACATCCAAGCGGCACGGTCCAGCGGTAGGGAATCGGATGGTGGAGCTGGCCGGCGGCGAAGAGAAACGCGGTGCTCAGGGCATAGGCCAGCAGGGTGGCCCAGGCGGCGCCATCCCGTCCCCAGAGGGGAATCAGTACAAGATTGAGCCCGACGTTGATCGCCGCCCCGAGCCCGATCGCGCCGGCCAAGGGCATCGAACGCTTGGCAATTCCGCTGCCCAGGCCGGCGATGAACTGCGCGCCGGCGAAGAAATAGGCGAACACCAGGGCCGGCAGGCAACTGACCGCCGGATAGAACGGTTCGGTGGTCATGACGCGAAACAGCAGCGGGCCTAGCAGGGCCACGGCCGTCCCCAAGGCGCAACCCACCAGGCAGTAGACGTCCAACACCTTTGCATAGACCCGCTGGACCCCTTTCTTGTGCATAATCGAGTAGGCAAACGGTCCCCAGGCCTGCTGAAAGGCCACGGTCCCCAGCGCGATCACGCCGGAGAGCTTGGCCGCCATGTCGTAGAGGCCCACCTCGGCCTGGTCGCAGAGGATTCTCAAGAGGAATCGGTCGGCCGAGGTCATAACCCAGACTCCAAGCGCCGCCGGTGCCAGCGGCAGCCCGAATCGAAGCATCTCCTTGAGCCGCCCGAGGCGGAACCGGTCGGGACGGAGCCAGGGCCACAAGAGGATCATTCCGACCACGGCCAGCGCGGTCACGTTGACGAGTCTGCCCAGATAGACGCCCACCAGGGCGTAGCGAAGCGCGAGTACGAACCAGAGGATCAACCCGACGCGGCCAACGCCGCGAACCGCCGTCAGGACCAGGATCGACCACGCTCGGCGTTGGTAGCGGAGCCACATGCCCCAGGTCCGCAGGACGACCAGCGGCGGCAATCCCATCGCCGAGAGCCACACGAGCGGCGCCCACCCGGCGGTGCCGGTGAGCCACTCGGCCAACCAGGGCGAACCGGCGACCAACGCCACGGCCACGAGAACGCTCGCGGCCAATTGACACCAGAACGAGGAGGCCACCGTTGTGCGGCGATCGGCCTGGTCTTGCGAATCGTAGAACCATCGGGCCGAGGCGTTATCCAGTCCCAACAGGGCGATAGTGGCCGCCAGCGTGACGGTCACGTCGATCAGTGAGAGGATGCCCACCTCCGCCCGGGTAAATACCCGGGTGTAAACCGGAATCAGCAAAACGGCCACGAGCTTGTCGACCGCGCCCGACAGGCCGTAAACGGCCGAGTCGCCGGCAAGTTGCTTGATGAGCTTCGTGGTTTGCATGGTCGATGATTGAAAGGTCCCGGCGCGCCGGGATACAGAGGGTAGCACCGATGATTCCGCGCGATAGGGTTTGCTCTTGAAGGATGATTGGAACGCGGAATCGCCGGTGCCGCGTAGCGGCAAGAGGTCGGGGACCATCCCACAACCTGGCCTCTTGTGCCTTCGCCAAGGCTACGGCACACCGACGATTTTCCGAAAGCGCGAAAGGTGCCGGCAACGTCTTTGGCGGAAAATCATCGGTGCCACCCCGGGTTGGGTGGCATGCTCTTCCCGGCGCGCCGGGACGTGAGCATGTTTCTTGCCGGAGGTGCGCAAGGATAACGCAAAAGGCCGTCCCGGTGCAACACGAACGGGAAGAGAAGGCGGTGCGGTCCGATGGCATGCTCACGAAGCGCGTGAGGCCGTCCGGAAATTCAGTGTGCCACTGCTTCGAAGAAGCAGTGCAGAATGACCACGGGACGAGCACTGCTTGCCCGAGGGGCAAGCAGTGGCACACATTTTGCCTCGAAAAACCTCGATTTCAATTCCCGGACACCCTCACGAAGCGCGTGAGCATGCTCCTTGCCGCGATGAACACCGTGCGGCAGGGCGAGGCTCAAATCTTGAATCGAGAGACGACCGTTCGAAGCCGGTCGGCGTTGGCGCCCAGTTGTTCGCTGCTGGCGGCCATTTCTTCACTGCCGGCGGTGACTTGTTCGGTGATGTTGGCGATGCCTTCCACGGCGGCCGCCGTTTCTTGGGCAATGGTCGCTTGTTCGACCGTCAGCGCCGCGATTTGGCTGATGCCGTGGGCCGTGGACTCCACGCCTGCGATGATCCGCTTGAGCGATTTCCCGGTCGAGTCGCTCAGCTCGGCGCCTTCCTCGACGCGCCGGGTCGACT
>CAZWWC010000182.1:0-8544 GCA_964637625.1 uncultured Planctomycetaceae bacterium | reverse complement strand
GGCGGCCCGGCGGCTGAGCTTCACGCGGTCTTGCTCGTCGACGGCGATCACCTTGACGTCCATCTCGTCGCCGACCTTGCAGACGTCGCTCACGTTGGCCACGTAGCCCTCGGACAGCTCGCTGATGTGGCACAGCCCGTCCTTGCCGGGCAGGATCTCGATGAAGGCGCCGAAGTCCTTCACGCTGGTCACGCGCCCGTGGTAGATCCGGCCGACTTCGACCGCCGCGGTGAGCGCCTCGACCTGGGCAAGTGCGTCTTCGGCGGCAACCATATCGCACGAGGCGATCGTCACGGTGCCGTCGTCCTCGACCTCGATCGACGCTCCGGTACCCTCCTGAATCGCGCGGATCGTCTTTCCGCCGGGGCCGATCAACAGACCGATCTTTTCGGGATCGATGTGGGTCCGCAACAGCCGTGGTGCCCAACTTGAAATTTCCTCCTTCGGACGTGCAATGGTCGTCAGCATGGTGCGAAGGATTTCGATTCTCGCCTCGCGCGACTGCTTCAACGTGGCCCGGACGATCTCCTCGCTGATGCCATTGATTTTCAGGTCGAGTTGAATGCCGGTGATGCCGTTTTGGGTGCCGGCGATTTTGAAGTCCATGTCGCCGAAATGGTCCTCGTCGCCGAGGATATCGGTCAGCAGGACCCAATTCTGGTCGTCCTTTTTGACCAGGCCGACCGAGATACCCGCCACCGGATTGCTGATCGGCACGCCGGCGGCCATCAGTCCGAGCGTGGCGCCGCAAACACTGGCCATCGAGCTGGAACCGTTCGACTCGAGGATGTCGGAAATGATGCGGATCGTGTAGGGGAATTCCTCGGCATCGGGCAGAATCGGCTTGACGCTCCGCTCGGCCAGCGCTCCGTGGCCGATCTCGCGTCGGCCCGGCCCACGAATCGGCCGAACCTCGCCGACCGAGAAGGGCGGGAAGTAATAGTCGAGCATGAACTTCTTCGTATATTCCTCGATCAGCCCGTCGACGCGCTGCTCGTCCCGGCCGGTCCCCAACGCGACCGTGACCAGCGATTGGGTTTCACCCCGCTGGAACAAGGCCGAGCCGTGGACGCGCGGCAACAGATCCACCTCGCAGGTGATCTCGCGGAGTTGGTCGTTGCGGCGACCGTCGGGCCGGGTGCCCGAGAGGATCTGATCGCGAATGACCAGGGCCTCCAGATCATGCCAGGCCGAGTCCAGGCGGCCGGGGTCGATCGCACCTTCCGCCTCCGGATCGGGGATCAACGCTTCGGTGGCCTTGGTTTTGACTTCGTCGCAGGCTTCGGCCCGGGCCAGTTTGCCCTCGGTCCGCTTGGCGGCGGAGAGTGCGTCGTAGTACTTCTCGCGCAACGTGTCCAGCAGCCCATCCGGCTCGGGAACCTCGTACTCGGCCTTTTGGGTGCCTGCCTTTTCGGCCAGCTCGTTTTGCAGGTCGCAGATCTGCTGAATGCACTCGTGGGCCTTCATCACCGCCTGGGCCATCAGATCTTCGGGCATTTCGCGGGCGAAGCCCTCGATCATCAGTACCGCTTCGCTGCTGCCGGAAATGATCAGATCGAGATCGCTCTCCTCCAGTTCGTCCTGCGTGGGAAACGGGACGAATTGGCCGTCGACATAGCCCAGCCGCACCGAGGCCAACGGCCCTTGGAACGGCAGTGGCGAGAGTGCCAGCGCCGTGGCCGCGCCGGTCATGGCCAGCACGTCGCCGTCGTTCTGCCGATCGCTGGCCAGAACGAACGCCTGGCATTGCACTTCGTCGTGGTACCACTCGGGGAACAGGGGCCGAATCGGCCGATCCATCAACCGCGAGGTAAGTGTCTCTTTCATCGTGGGGCGGCCTTCACGCTTGAGGAAACCGCCGGGAAATTTTCCGGCTGCCGCCACCCGCTCACGATAATCACACGTCAGCGGGAAGAAGTCGATTCCGGGCCGTGGCGGCCCTGTTGAGGCCGTACACAAGACGACCGTATCACCATACCGCACAAGACAACTGCCTGCGGCTTGTTTGGCCAATTGGCCCGTCTCAAATGACAGAACCTGAGCACCAATCTTTTTTTCAACACGTACTTTCACAATTACAACCCTACTTTCTCTTTCATCTTCTTACCCATGGAGTTCCAGCCAAGCAGGGCGCGCAGAAGGGAAACAACGTCGCACCCCGGAAGACAGACCGAGCGGACCAGCCGCGGCAGGCGCCACACCGCCGGAGATTCGAAGACATTGCCAGCCCAATCACGAGCATCCTGCCGCAGGCGAGCCGAGCGAACCAAGCGGGAAATTGAAGAGTCGTTATGCGGAATTGCCGCCACGGTGGGCCGCGACCCAGACATCGCGCCGCACGGGCGGCAAACAACGCACCGATTACTTGCTTACTTGCGGATTCCCAGACGACGGATCACATCCAGATAACGCTGGGGATCGCCCCTTCTCAGATAGTCCAGCAAGCGGCGGCGACGGCTCACCAACATCAGCAGACCCCGCCGACTCGCGTAGTCCTTCCGATGGGTCTGCAAGTGCTCCGTCAACCCGTTGACTCGGGTGGTGAGAATGGCGATCTGCACTTCCGGGCTGCCGGTGTCGCTTTCGTTCAGCCGGAACTCACTGATCACTTCCTTCTTCCGCTCTGTGGTGATGGTCATCTGCTACCGCAAGTCCTCCAAGTCGACCGGCACGAGACGCTTCTCCCGAAGCACGATCCTCTCACCGTCTCTGCTAAAACTTCCACCTATACTTACGTTACCAACTTACATCAAGAGGATTAGTGTACCATGTCGTCAGGACGATGCAACGGGTAATCGACCCCAAGGCGACCTTTGGCTGACCTTGCGGTCGAAATACCCCATTAGGGTCGTTCGCACGCGCGGCAAACAAGGGCTCTGGGCCAGCGCTGCGCTATGGCCCAGCCACCCGGCGCGAGAATCCGCCTCACCGAAACCTTCTGGCGTGGGCGTTCGGTTCCGAAAACGACTCGGCAGTGACGCCCGTCGGATCGATCGCCACCCGGACCGCGCCCACCCGACCGGTGTGCAGCACTCGGGCCCCCGCCGCCCGATAGGCGGCTTCGGTTGCCACGGGCTCGCGAGCGAGGCTCCCGCTGATGACGGCCAGCTCGGGGCGGCACCAGGAGATCAGACCGGGGGGATTACTCCGCCGGCCGCCATGATGGGGAAGCAGCAACACGTCGCAGTCGATCGGCTCCTCGGCCAGCACGTCGTCCAGGCCCGGCGGCTCCAGGTCGCCCGGCAGGAGAATCCGCCGGCCGCAGTACTCGACCAACAACACCACGCTTTTGGCGTTGTCGCTACCCAAGCGCCCACGGCGAGGCGGATGGAGCACTTCGACTGACCACGACCGCTGGCCACCGAGCCGGTCACCGGCAGCCAGTTCGACCATAGGCACGCCGGCCGCACGGATCGACCTGCCGAGCGCACGAAGCGAGTTGTTCTCGTCAAAGAACATCGTGGGCGGAATGTAGACCGCGCCGACCGAGAATCGCCGCAACAGCCCCGGCAGCGCGTTGTAGTGATCGGCATCGGCATGTGACAGGACGACCGCATCGACGTGGGTTATCCCCTGCTGCCAAAGACAGCCGGCAATCGATCGCGTGGCCCCGTGCGGCGAGCCGAGACTGCCCGCGTCATAGACGATCGTGCCTCCGCCGGGCAGCTCCACCACGGTGGCGCACCCGTGGCCAACCGCCAGAAACGTGCATGCCAGTCGATCCGACTCCTTGGGCCAAGAGGCACTGAGAAACCCCACGCCGATCCAACCGGCCAACAAGGCAACGAGCCATCGCCGAGGAGGACGCCCGCGGCCCGCCACGGCCACCAGCCCAAGCCCGCCGTAGAACCCCCACAGCCACCACTCGGCCGGGCCAGGCACCCAGAAATGGCTCAGCGAAACCTGTTGGGCCGACTCGATTGCCGCGTCGATTCCTGCCAGGCTCAAGTTGCACACGCAAGCCGCGGCCGCGCCCAACGGTGGAAGAAGCCATCCGATCGCCAACACCACAAATCCACTGCACAATGCCAGGGTCATCGGAATCCAGAGTATCGTGTTCAGCGGAACGGCGATCGGCGTCAGAAGATGAAATCGGGCCATCACCAACGGCAGCAGCACTAGCCAGATCGTCGCACTGACTAACGTGAGGTGTCGGACCGAATGCTCCAGACCCCACAGCCATCGACTCCAACGCGGACGGGCCATGTCGACAAGCCGATCAAGTGGCGGTTCAGACGTCCCGGTACCAAACCAGTGCGGTGCAAACCACATCAGTGCCGCCACGGCCAGGAAAGAAAGCTGAGGGCCGATGCGGAACACGTCGGCCGGGTTCAGTGCCAGGATGACCAGCGCGGCGGCGGCCAGCGAATTGAACTGCACAGGCCGACGGCCCAGTACGATCGCGGCCGACAGGATGACCACGAGGATCGATGCTCGAACGGCCGGTGGCCGGGCGTCGGTCAGGAGCGTGTACGCCACGGCGGCTAAGGCGACCAGGACAACCGCCGGCACGCGGGGAACGCGCAGTATCGCCAGCAGCCAACCGAAGCCGAGGACGACGATTCCCACGTGCAGGCCCGAGATGGCCAGAAGATGGACCGTGCCGGTCTCTTGGAAAGCGGTGGCTCGCGCCGGGCCCAGGTACTCGCGGTTGCCCAACAGCAGTGCGGAGGCCAGGCCCGCCTGAGGCGGATCCAGACGCTGCCAGAGCACCCTGTTTGCTCTTTGGCGCACTGCGTCGAGCCATCGTCCCGGATGCCATGAGCCGGCCCGATCGACCACGGTCACACACTGGGGATAACCGGTGCGAAGCGTGCCGCGGACTCGATCGGCTCGAAGGTATTCGGCGCGGTCGAACTCGCCCGGGTTGCAGGCGGCCCGCACCGCGGCCAGTTGGCCGAAGACGCGCACCCGATCGCCCGAGCGGACGTCCAAAACGTGACCGTCGACCCACAACGTGGAGCGGCCGCGGACCGATTGCCAGTCGGCTCCGTCACGGATCTTTTCGAGTCGAAGCTCCAGCCGCGTCCGATCGCCTTGCGGGATGATCCGCATAGGATCGTACCCCACGGCCGGCAGTCGCCCAGGGCCCTTTTCGACCAGCGCCTCGACACAGACCGGCTGGGTGGTTGCCCGAGCGAAGCAACCCAAATCGTCCACGGCGAACAACGACCAGCGAAGATGGTGCCAGGCCCCGGCCGTCGCGCCGGTGGCCAGAAGCAACAGGACACAGGCGGCCCGATGCTTGCGCCGCCGCCAGAGGATCAGCCACGCCACGCACGCCGTGACGGCCAGCACCCACCAGAGGGCCAGCGCCGGCCGGCCGTACCGGTCGATCAAGATGCCCAGGCACACCGCGGCCAGCACAACGAGCAACGGCTGATAGCGTCGAGGATGTTCGGGCACTCCGCGATCGTTTGAAGTCATCTCGGGTCGTGTGGTGTGTCGAGCGAACTCGCGGCTAACAACCCATCAGCCGAACGGCTCTCAGGGTGCCACCATTATGACACGAGCACACCCCCTGACAAGCGGTCGAACCGCGTGGGTTACGCACGCCAAAACCGCTAACCACAAGATTGCATACGGCTACCGGTTCGGCTAATATGGATTAGTTCTCCGGTGTGGGTCGCGGTGGGGCCAATATCGCGGCCGGGCGAGCGAATAGAACCGCAGGGTAATTCAGGCAAGCGATCCGACGGGGATGACGATCATGACCACGGTCTTTCTGATCTGTGCGACGTTGGGCGGCGGGGTTCTCGTGATCCAGTTCGTGATGATGTTGATCGGCTTCGGCGCCGACACGCTCGATCTCGACGTGCCTGGCGACGTGGACGCCGACGTGAGCACCGACATGGATCTCGGCGGCGATTTCGACGGCGCCACCGATTTCGACAGCAGCGCTGGCTCCCACGCGGGGATCGGCCTCGACGGCCACGCTCACCACATTGATTCGACCTGGCTCTTCGGCATTATCTCGCTTCGCACGGTGGTCGCGGCGCTGGCCTTCTTTGGGTTGGCCGGGCTGGCCGCCCAATCGGCTGACCTTCCACGACCGTTGCCGTTGGTCATTGGGGTGGCGGCCGGGCTGGCCGCGATGCTGGCCGTCTACTGGATCATGCGCGGCCTGATGGCGCTTCGGGCCGAGGGCACGGCGCACGTGGCCAACGCCGTCGGCCGCACCGGCACCGTCTACACGACCATTCCGGCCGAGGGCGCCGGAACGGGCAAGATCCAGCTCAACCTGCAGGGACGCACCATGGAATACCTGGCCGTGACCTCCGGCCACGCGCTCGGGCCGGGGACCAAAGTGCTCGTCGGCGCCGTGATTTCCTCCGACACACTCGAAGTCCAACCCGCCTTGGAAGAAATAACCGACCCGTAATACCGATAAACCGGGTGCCATGCCTATCCCGGCGCGCCGGGACGTGGGCATGTTCGCCAACCCTGAAGAAAAGACGAAACATGGCCAAGCAAACTTGGCCATGCCACCCTTCGATAGACTCCAGCAACTTATGAAAGGGACTACCCATGAACGCGATGTTTCTGGTCGCACTATCCGAACTGACCGCGACCCAAAAATGGATTGCGGCGATCGTCGTGCTGGCTTTACTGGCCTCCTTCACGATCCTAATGTTCGTGGCCCGCTGCTACAAACGGTGCAGCAGTAACGAGGTTCTCGTCATCTACGGAAAGGCCGGCGGCGAAGGCCAGGCGGCCAAGTGTATCCACGGTGGCGCCACCTTCGTCTGGCCCTTGATTCAGGACTACGCCAAGCTCAGCCTCGAGCCGATGCAGATCGCCATCCCGCTGCGCGACGCGTTGTCGATGGAGAACATTCGCGTCAACGTGCCCAGCGTGTTCACCGTGGCCATCGGCACGACGCCCGAACTGATGCAAAACGCGGCCATCCGCTTGCTCGACTTGTCGACCCAGGAAATCGAGAAGCAGGCGGCCGACATCATCTTCGGCCAACTCCGCCAGGTGATCGCGTCGATGCGGATCGAGGACATCAACCGCGACCGCGACAAGTTCCTCCTCAACATCCAGGAGTCACTCGAGGTCGAACTCAAGAAAATCGGCCTGGTGCTCATCAACGTGAACATCACCGACATCACCGACGAGTCGGGCTACATCGAGGCGATCGGGCGCAAGGCGGCTTCCGAGGCCATCCAGAAGGCCCGGGGCGACGTGGCTGACAACGAAAAGATGGGCGCCATCCGCGTGGCCGACGCCGAGCGGGAACAGGACGTCCAGGTGGCCAACGCCAACAAGCTCCGCGAAATCGGCACTCGCCAGGCCCTGCGCGAACAGGCCGTCCGCGTGGCCGAACTCGACAAGGAGCAGCAGGTCGGCGAACAGACGGCCGCCTTCCAGCGCCAGGCCCAGGTCAAGCAGGCCGAACGCGACATGCGTATCGAACTGGCCGACGCCGATGCCCGGGCGATCGAGGGCGAAAACACGGCGAAAGCCGACGTCGCCAATTCGGTGGCCGATCTCCAGGTGAAGAAGGCCGCGGCCTATGAGTTGGGTGAAACGAAGAAGGTCCAAGCCGAGGCGGCCGTCGTCGAGGCCGACCACCTGGCCCGGGCCAAAGCGGCCCTGGCCGAGGCCAAACGGGTCGAGGCGAAGCAGCGGGCCGAGCTCGAAGCCCCGGCCATCGCCCAGAAAGCCAGGACAATCGTCGAAGCCGAGGCCGAAGCCCAGCGCCGACGGATCGAAGCCGAGGGCCAGGCGGCCGCCATCTATGCCAAGCTCGAAGCCGAGGCCCGAGGCCAGTACCAAATGCTGGCCAAGAAGGGTGAGGGCCTGCTCGAAATCATCAAGGCCTGCGGCGGCGCGCAAGAGGCCTTCCAGATGCTCATGCTCGAGCACTTCGACAACCTGGTCGACGCCTCGGCCAAGGCCATCTCGAACATCAAGTTCGACAAGGTGGTCGTCTGGGAAGGCAACGGGAAAAACGGCAAGAGCAGCACGGCCGACTGGCTGCAAAACATGGCCCGAACACTGCCTCCCATGATGCAGGTCATGAAGGACATCGGCGGCGTCGAGATTCCCGATGTCCTGACCCGATTTGATTCCTGCAAACAGGACGAGAAGCAAGAGCCCGACGGACAACCGACGGCCGAATCGGATGACGGCTTAGACCTCGATCTGGCCGATGCCGAGTCGGCCGTCGACGACGAACTGAAATAGTACCGGTGCCACGCGCCGGTGCCGTGTCCATCCCGGTTCGATGTGTGAATACTCCCTGCTTCAGAAGGAGTGGCACATGAAAGCGAATACGATCATCACGACATTCCTCGTCGCAAGCCTCTGCCTAGTTACCGGCTTGATCGTGGGACTCTGCCTTGATGATTTCATGGCAAGTCCCGCGTTGACAGAAAAGCCCAGCAAAGCTGATCCTACCCCGTCTGTAACTCGTCAAGCATCTCGAAACACCAAGCAGGTTGATTTAGGAAATGGCATAGTTCTTAAAGAATCCGTCCTCAAGTCGGACAACGGTGAAGTAACGCTGCGCATGACCTACCTTTATCGTAATGGCAA
>CAZWWC010000181.1:0-8553 GCA_964637625.1 uncultured Planctomycetaceae bacterium | reverse complement strand
TCCTCGACGCCGCGGCGGATCGGGAACTTGAACCGTTTTGGCTTGATGTCCTTGCTGCGGAATTGAATCGTCCACAGAATGTCCTCGGCGCTCCGCAGCGCCGTGGCGCTGGCTCCCAACGGCACGAAGTCGGCGTAACCGCGTACTTCGACCGCCTGGGTCGGGCAGATCTTCACGCAGTTGTAGCATTCCCAGCACATCTGCGGATCCTGGTTGTAGGCCTTCATGGTCTCCTTATCGAGGACCATCAGATCGTTGGGACAAATGTACTGGCAAGCCGTCTTATCGAGCGCCTTGCAACCGTCACATTTGTCTGGGATCACATAACTTGGCATGTTTTTTCCTCACTTGTGGTCAGATACAGCTTCTGGAAACTCGGTTTGAGAATGAACTCATCGCGGGAAGCCCTTTCCACGGCCCTCCCGCGTAAACGCGTATCGCTATCGATTTCCTCCTCCTGTTGCTCCTCCGGCGCCCTCCTCCAATCGCCGCGTTCCCCGGGGCAGCATAGATCCACAGTGGACCAGCTTCCTCCCCCAAACGCAGGGGCCAACGCAGGGTACAAACCGCGATATTCTGTCTTTTAGCGAAAACAAGCGCGGACGTCAACCTATCGAGATTTTTTTCGCGTTTGATTTCGGGTTTGTCGAAAAACGAAGCCGGACAACGCCTTCGGAGTGTTTTTGCGGTTCGAAACCGGCTGCAAACGCCCGCAGGTCCTTTTTCGCCGAGGTTTTTCGAGATTTTTTTCACAGGTGACGAGCAGATAGAGAAACCCTCTCGCCAGCATTCCACCCATTAGAACGAACGAGGCCAGCACTTTTGGACTGTGTGTTGTACCTAGCTGGTTCCATCCGAGTATTTGAGAAAATAGGTGACCTCCGACAAGCCTACCGAAATATGCTCGTCACGAACTAGTACATCTGGGGGAACGTGCAGCCGGGTCGGAGTGAAGTTCCAGATCGCCTTCACCCCGGCGGCAACCAGCCGGTCGGTCAGTTCCTGAGACACGTCGATCGGGGTCGTAAGAATGGCAAGGCGAATCTTGCATTGCCCGACATAGGACTTCATCAACATCGTGGATTTGACGGTGCATCCGCCGATTTCGGTACCGACTTTGCGCTGGTCGTTGTCGAAGGCTGCCACGATCTGCAATCCGTAGCGAGCAAAACCGGCATAGGCCAAAAGAGCACCACCCAGGTGCCCCGTGCCGATCAACACGGCCTCGTATGTCTGGTCGAAACCAAAGACGATCCTTATGGCGCGGCATACCTCGCACACGTCGAATCCCACGCGGCCCATGCCTTGGAGTCCGATGGCGCCAAAATCCTTGCGGACCTGTGTCGGGTCGATATCAAGCGCCTCGGCGATCTGGATGCTTGTGACCACGCGGACGTCTGTCTCCGCCGTCAGTTCGTGCAGGAACTGATAGTACCGCATCAACCGTTCTCGGACGGGTCTTCTGAGGCGTGGCAAGGGTCTTCCCCCTGGATGCTGGATGTTCGATTCGGAGCCAACCTCGCAGACACCGGAGTTGATTCCAGTGATGCAGTCGGCGCAAAAGTGGCTTCTGATCTGCCCGGAGACGCCAATTGCAATCCCAAAGCGGCGGAGTATTCCATCACGCACAAGAGTACCAATCTCGACGGGCTTGTCCAGAGACCGAGGCAGGCAATGTGACAAACCAATTTCGCGTCCCGTCGGTTTCACCCCCCGATGGAGTTGCATGAGAATCATGCTTCGACGAGCCCACTGCCGAGACGGTCGTGCTCGGAGAATTGACGCCTTGAGGCACGAAGGTTACGCTGGGCATCAAAACAGGAGACCAGCATGAAAACGGGGATAAAACTTGACGAGGAACGAGCCTGGTTGGCGATCGGCTCGTTGATGGTCTTGGCGGCGGTGGCGTTGGCCGTTGCGGTCATCTACACCGAGCCGGTTATGGTGCCGTTCGTTTTGGCCGTGTTCATCGTGACGATCGTTTCTCCGGTGGTCGATTTCCTGGTGGTCCGGTGGCGATTTCCGCGATCGCTGGCCATCATGGCCGCCCTGCTTCTGGTATTGGCCGTGATGGTCGTCTTCGGACTTCTGATGATCATGGCTGTCCAGGAGATCGCCGCCACGGCTACCCAATATAGTGACTATTTTGTCAAATTGGCTGACCGGTGGCTCGATCGATTGCACGATTTGGAAATCGCCGGCGTAGATCAAGTCATAGCCAATGCGCAGACGAAGCTGCTCGACGAGCTGCAGGCCAACTTGCCAAGGCTGTTGAGCCAAACGGTCGGCACGGCCACGAGCATTGTGTCCATCGGCTTCCTGGTCATCATCTTTGTGGTGTTTCTCCTGGCCGGAAGACGATCGCCGCCGACCTCGTCGGGCGTCTATGCCGAGATCGAGAGCGCCATCCGCCGCTACATCACCACGAAGACCCTGATTTCGGCCGCCACCGGAATCCTGGTGTGGCTCATCCTCTGGGCGTTCGGGCTTCCGATGGCGAGTCTGTTCGGCATGCTGGCCTTCCTGTTGAATTTCATTCCGTCGATCGGCTCGGTCGTGGCCACGCTCTTGCCGATTCCCGTGGCCGTGGCCCATTTCCAGGGCGACGTCTGGATGATCCTGCTGGTCGTGGCGCTGCCCGGCTCGGTCCACATGTTCATCGGCAACGTCCTGGAGCCGAAGCTGATGGGCGAAGGGCTCGAGTTGCACCCGGTCACCGTGTTGTTGGCGTTGGCCGCCTGGGGCTTGCTTTGGGGCCCGGTCGGCATGCTTCTGGCGGTGCCGATCACGGCCATGATCCGCATTGTGCTGGTGCGTTTCGAGACAACCAAGCCGGTCGGCGAGTTGCTGGCCGGGAAGCTGCCCGGACAAGCGGAGCCGGCAACCGCCAAATGACGCGAGCGGCGATTCTCGGCGGCGGCACGACGTTCTGCCTGGCCGACGGCGTGAAGTTCTACATGGTGGGGGGAAGAATTGACGGAACGTTGTCAGATGTGTTACGCTGGTCCGGGGGTAAGAGGTAGCGGACGGACACCTCTGGGGGAGTGAGGACCTGTTTCGGTTTTCAGCCCTGAGCAAGAGGAGGCAGATTTATGTGTCGAACCATTCGGTATCGGCGGTGGTTGGTCGTTGGCGCGGCGCTGGTCGTGTTGGGGACCGCGTCGTGGTGCACCGGGGCGAAGCCTGTCAAGCTGCGGAGTTGGATCGTGGCGGACGTTGGCACGGCCGGCCCGATGGCACTGTCTCGCGACGGCAAGACGCTGGTTTCCATGGCGCAGACGCGCGGCGGGCTGGTGGTTATCGAGGCCCGCGACACGCTCACCGGGCGGCGTCTATGGTCCCAGCAGGTTGGCCGCGCCCTCGTCAATCCCTTTTCGTCGCTGGCTATTTCGCCCGATCAGACGTTGTTGGCCCACACGTTGTATGCTTTCTTGGTCTCACCGATCACGCTGCGAGAGACCAAACGAGGAACCGTGGTTCACGAGCTTGGCACGGGCGACGGGCAGCGAAGCATGCAGTTCGCCCGGCGGCCGGGCGGCCTTGCGATGCCACCGGGCCTTTTCACCAAGCCCGTCTTCTCGCCGGCCGGCGATCTCCTGGCGGCCACCAGTCAAGACAAGCCCAATGAAATGAACTTGTGGGACACGAAGACGGGCCGGCACCTCGGGAAGATCGCCGTCGGCGACCATACCCTCAGCGCCGTTTATTTCTCGCCTGACGGCCGGTGGATGGCCGCTCTGGCGCAGCCCGCGCGAATCGAGGTCGACGAGAAGGTCCATGAAGGTGGCGGCCGCAGCTTTCACACCCGTACGACCGGAATGGTGGGCGACCCCATCCTTTACGTCTGGGACACGAAGACGCGCCGCGAGCTTGCCGCCACGAAGCTGGCCCATCGGTCGGCCGGCCGCCGGGACCTGCCGGCGTTCTCGCCCGACGGCACACTCTTCGCCTACCAAGAGATTCGGAAGCTACCGGACGACGAGCGTCGCTATGATATCGGTGTCTGCGTTCGCGAGACGCTCACGGGCCAGCAGCGGGCCCGGCTCCCGATGAGGGTCGCCGAGGTGCTCCGATTCGCCCGCGACGGAAAAACGTTCTTCGGGACGCATGCAGTGAGTGCTCACTTGTCGGTCGAGGTGGGTAACCTCGAGACGGGCGAAGTCACGCAGACCATGAATGAGCAACCCGAAGGGCGATTGTTGCTAGTCACGGCCTTCTCGCCCAGCGGCGAGATTGTGGCGGTCGGCGGCGGCCATCACGCCATCGAGCTTTGGCGGACGCGAACCGGTCGAACCATTGCGACCCTGCAGGGTCCTCGCAAGGGCTTCGTCAGCTACGCCCTGGACCGGCTCGCCCACGGCCAGGAAATGCTGTTCTTCTCCGGCGACGGCTCGCGGCTGGCGAGCGTCGCCGCGTTCGGCAAGGCACGCCGCGGCAGACCGGTCGAGAATGGAAGCACCCGGGTGACGGTTTGGAACGTGGCAGAATACACTGGTGAGGAGACTCCTCGGTGAACACCGTCCCGGGCGGAAGCCAGGACAACAGAACGTCTTGCCGAAAGGACAGGGCTATGGAATACCGCCGAAACCCGGCGCTGGGCAACGAGATGCTGCCGGTTGACATCGTTCTGGGCCCCGCCTGGTGGCACCGGCACGAAGGCATCACGTTCGACGAGGATTTCTTCTTCCATCCGGCACGCCGGGTCGAGGTCGAACGCAAGATGGAACAGGCCTTGCACCGGCGCTGGGGGCGGTTCGGGCTGGGTGCCGACCACGACAAGGATCTGCCGGTCCTCGGGCCCGTGCACCTGGCCGCCGGATACCTGCTCTCCGAGATGCTCGGCTGTCGGGTCGACTACCTGGCCGACGCCCCGCCGCAAGTCGTTCCGGCCGACATCAGCGACCTGGAAATCTCGCCGGAGGCGGCCTTCGAGAGTCCGGCCTACCGGCGGTTCACCGACTTGACCGACGGCCTGAAAACCCGCCACGGCGCGCTGCTGGGCGACGTGAACTTCGCCGGCATTCTCAACATCGCACTCGATCTGCGTGGGCAGGCACTCTTCATGGACATGCTCGACCGGCCCGAGGCGGTCGACCGGTTCCTGGGCAATATCGGCACGGTCGTCGAGCAGTTCACCGACCGGATCGCCCGCGAGACGGGCACCACGTCAATCAGCGTCAATCGCAACGTGCGGAACATCCCGCGGCCGGTCTATCTCCACAGCGTATGCTCGCACGTGATGATTTCCACCGATCAGTACGAGCAATTCCTGATGAAGTATGACGCGGCCTGGAGCACGCGGCACCGGCCGTTTGGGATCCACTACTGCGGCGAGGACCCGCACCGCTACGCCGAGACGTTTGCCAAGCTGCCGCATCTCGATTTTCTGGACGTCGGCTCCGGCGGCGATGTTGCCCTGTTGCGGAAGCACCTGCCCGAGACGTTTCTGAACCTCCGCTACAGCCCGGTCGAAATCGTCAAACAGTCGACCGACCAGATCCGCCGGACGGTTCGCGACCTGGTCCACGCCTCGGACAACCCCTACCTGACCGGCGTCTGCTGCATCAACATGGACGACCAGGTCACCGACCAACAGGTGACGGCCATCCTTGAAGAGGTCGACGCACTCCGGTCGGAGTACCGCCGGACCGAGTAGGGATTGGGGATTGGGGTGGCTGGGGCATAGCGAAGCGGTGCCCCAGAGTCCCCGGCCTTCACTCTCCGCCGGGTGCCACTGCTGGCTTGCCCAGCAGTGCCTATTCAGAGATACCTCCGCTCTTCGAGCCTGCTGAGCGTCCGCTGGAATTGTCTACGCACGCGGCGCAGCAGAACCTCGTTGCGGCGTTTCGGCGAGAGATGGGCCAGATCGAGCAGATCGGTGGCGACGGTGACCAACTCGGGCGGCGGTCCGGCCGTGCCGGCGTAGAACTCACGCACGCGCTGCCAGACGTTCAGGCCAAGATCGGTGAGCTGGTAGCGGCGCGGACCGCCGTCCGAGCCCGACGGCTCGTAAACCGTATGGACGTAGGCCGCTACTTGCATGCGCTGCATCAGTCGGGAAAAGGAAGGTGGACTGATCGCCACGCCGGCCGAGTGCAGCTTGGCACGCAACTGCCGGGCAGTCTGCGGACCGGCAAAGAGCAGATGCACGACAAGGAACTGACGGGGCGACATTTCGGGAAGCATGGTCAGTGGGCAGTAGGCAGTAGAGAGTTTAGCGGTCGGGCTTGCCCGACGTTTCTATTGCACATCGGGCGATTTTCAGTCGGCAGCACACGGATTGCTTTGTGTCAGGGTAGGCGCCGCTCGGGCGGAAGTCACGAGGAGTTTTTGGCCGCGCTTGGGCCGCTTTGTGTCCAACGGGCGAAAACGCGCCCGGCTTTGGGGTGCACACCAAATTTGCGTCGCCGAGGCGGCCGAGAAGTTGCCTTCAGCGAACGAGTTACGTCTGGTAGAATTCGCGCAAGTTGACCACTCGCCGGAGGCATGTTTCAGTAGGCTCGATAATTGGCCACGATTTTTGGACGCAATCGCAACCACACAAACCAGTTAGGGCGACGCATCAAGGGCTCCATCAAAGACGCGAAAAAGTGGTTTTTGCGCAGAAAAGACTTACGTCGCCGAGCCGCAGCGCGACGCGGCGGCGAAACCGACGACGGTGCAACGAGTTGGCAGGCCCGGCTGCCCGTGGGTTGGGCGACGTAAGTGGAAGTTGTCATGGGGACAATTGTCATGGGGACAACAAAAAATTGTCGTGACGACAATTCGACGGCAACGTGGGGGGAAGCGAGTGTGATTTTCACCGCGAAGGCGCGAAGGACACGAAGGAGAGGGAACCACAGATGCACACAGCGGGTGGGTGGCTGGGGCATAGCGAAGCGGTGCCCCAGAGTTCAGGTGCCATGCTCATCCCGGCGCGCCGGGACCGTGAGGCCGACCGGGAATTTCGTGTGCCATCCCGGCGCGCCGGGAAAGCAGTGCAAAAGGACCACGGCACGAGCACTGCTTGCCCGAGGGGCAAGCAGTGGCACACATTTATGCAGACATTCTCCACCAACCGGGGGTCTTTTTCGCACCTATCACCGGCGGTATGCTGTTTTTCAAAAGTGGGCAGTCGGCAGAAGGCAGCGGGCAGTAAGGCACTGCTGCATCGCCCCCCAATGACACCCGGCATCGGATGTTTCTGGTCTTCTTAGCCGTGATGAAATTCGGGACAAGACCAGTCTGACCGGCGGGAGTGAAAGATGGATGATTATGTCACAGGTCGGCAGAGAAACTACGCTCTGGCCATGGGAATAAAGGTAAGTCACGACTCGAAAGGTCAAGAAGTCTCACAGATGATGGACCGAATGAAACCCATACTGAAAGGACCTCCGAATCGCCAACAACTCAAGCTTGCGAGTCAATGGAGCATTATGGTTTCTTCGAAAGACTCAGGATGGGACGTGGTCGGCAAGCTGTACGAGATGATCCTGGCGCAGGCCTTTGTTCTCAGCGTGGTCCGGAAAATCGCTGGAGCCAAATGGCAGTTCTATTCGGAAAGCATGCTGCCGAACGACTGGGTTGTGAGGATGGCGAAGCAACTTATGTCGTGCCCTTCACGGCAGGAATTCGTGAGATCAATGGACAATTCTATGTCCGGAACAAGAAGCGATGCATGGTATCGATTTGGCAAACGGCAAGTAGAAAGTGAAGCATTTCTTTTTGTAGCCAATACCGCAAGACAAGAGTTGGCGAGGTATCTCACGCCGGTTTCGAGCCACCAAGGCAGCAGAAAGGCACGAACGCAACGTGTCCCCGTAGAGGTGGTCAAGGAATCAGGCTGCTCTCTTGTTCTGGTTCTGGCAGCGGCTGCTATTCTCACTCTTGTGGCATCGCTCTTCGCAGCTCTCTGAATCGATAGAAACATGGAACGGTGGGCGGTGCCCACCCTACGTTTCTCCGTGTCCTCCGCGACCTCCGTGGTAAATCATTCGTAGACTGGGCCACCGCTTCGCTATGGCGGTCGGGTGGCACGCCCTGAGGCACGAAGGGCGTGGTTGCCACAACCAGACATGGGCGTTCTCGACAGACGTGGAAGATGACGCCGCGGAGACTGGACCACAACCGCCACGCCCATCACTTCGTTCTGGGCGTGCCACGCGGACGTTTGAAGATTCCGGTGGGCAATGCCCACCTTACGTTTCCCTGTGCCCTCCGTGCCTCAGTGGTCAGTCATTGATCCATCGACTGGGGCACCGCTGCGCTATGCCCCAGCCACCCTCCGATCACCCTACGTTTCTGCCTCCGTGACCTCCGTAGTGCATTGCTTGAAGCACTGGCTCTCAAGCAGCCAGTGGTACCCGACGCGAAAAGCGTGCCCGGAATATTTCGTGCTTTCGTTGTTTCGGCCCTTCGTGATGATCTCTGTTCTTTGATCACGAAAGCACGAAAGGTCGAAAACACGAAAGAAGTTCTCTTGACTCGTGGATTCTTTGTTGGTCGGCACTGGCGGAGCCAGTGGCACCCTCCGTCTACCCTACGTTTCTTCGTGTTCTTCGTGGCCTTCGTGGT
>CAZWWC010000180.1:0-8594 GCA_964637625.1 uncultured Planctomycetaceae bacterium | reverse complement strand
GGGACGATATGGACAGACTGGGGCAAAGTCGCTATAGATTGAAGGCTTGTAGGGTCAGTAGTTCCAAATTCCATCGAGACTTGGCATTGTCATTCTGAGCGTAGCGAAGAATCTCGTTGGACAATCGAGATCCTTCGCTACGCTCAGGATGACCTACTGAGGTGTCAGCCAGCCAAACTTGGAACTACTGAGGGTTGTCAGAAGATGAGGTAAGTTGTAGGATTTGCATCCTCTAAGGGCAATTCGTTTGGTTGAAGGATGGGGTTTCAATAGGTCCGCAGGAAGGTGAAAGGACCCGCACGGTGGGGATGGCGGCCGATCCCGGCACGCCGGGATCGGGAGCCGCGGTCTTTTCGGTTTTCGGAGGTCTTATTCAGACCCTTTTAATGGAGCCAACATCAGGAGGACCGTCAGGTGGCCTCAGTCGAAGAACGAGTCATTGAAATCGTCGCCGAGCAGTTGGGCGTCGGCAAGGATCAGATTACCCGCGACACTTCCTTCGTGAATGATCTGGGAGCCGACTCTCTTGATACGGTTGAGTTGGTGATGGAGCTGGAAGAGGAGTTCGACATCAACATTCCGGATGACGCAGCCGAAAAAATTCAAACGGTCGGCCAAGCCATCGATCACATCGAAACGGCCGTGGAAGAAAAGGACGATGCTTCTTGAGGTCCGTGAGGAGGTCGCGGGCGAGCTGCCCGTCGCCGGCGCGGCCAGCCAAAAACGGTCTCCTCTTGAGAACGAGACGAGCTGGCTGGCGGCTTGTGGCGTGAGCGGAGTTCTCTTCGGCCCTTGGCGCAGGCAAGGCAGCCGTCCCCGCAACACGCGACAAGTCCGTGCCCTGAGATCGGCGCCGGGCCTCGCTGGGCGGGTCGCGGCGTGTCGGCGCCTTTGACCATGGTTTTTCGGCCGTTTCTCCCCGCTCTCTTGTTAGGGACGCTTCCACTGCCAATGTTCAATTTCAGCAATCTCTTTCTTCGTGGCGAGCTTCGATGAAACGGCGCGTTGTCATAACCGGGATGGGTGTGGTCACGGCTCTGGGGTGTCGCACGGAAGAACTCTGGACGCGAGTCTGCAACGGGGAAAGCGGCATCAGACCGTTTTCCCGTTTCGATAGCTCCATGTTTTCCGTCCGCTTCGGTGGCGAAATCACCGATTGGACGCCCGACGGCTACATCACGCCGAAGGAAGCCCGGCGGCTCGACCGATTCTCCCAGTTCGCCGTGGCCGCCAGCGTCGATGCCGTCAAAGAGGCCGGACTCGAGTTCGACAAAGAAGACCCGTTTCGTTGTGGCGTGATCATCGGCTCGGGCATCGGCGGCCTAAGCGAGATCGAGGTTCAGCACACGAAGCTGATCCAACGCGGGCCGCAAAAAGTCTCGCCGTTTACGATCCCCAAGCTGATGGTCAACGCCGCCAGCGGCCAGGTTTCGATCCAATATGGCCTTCAGGGCCCCAACACGGCGGTCTCCACGGCCTGCGCCAGTGCCTCCAACGCGATTGCCGACGCCTTCAAGACGATCCAGCGCGGCGCGGCCGACGTGATGATCACCGGCGGGAGCGAGGCGGCCCTGACACCCATGGCCATCGCCGGCTTCGCCCGGATGAAGGCACTTTCTCAGCGCAACGACGATCCGTCCACCGCCAGCCGGCCGTTTGACCTCGACCGCGACGGGTTCGTGATGGCCGAAGGGGCCGGCATTCTCGTCGTCGAATCGCTCGAGCACGCCCAGGCCCGCGGCGCCAAGATCTTCGCCGAGTTGTTTGGCTGCGGCACCAGCGCCGACGGAAGCCACATCACCCAGCCAGCCGAAGACGGCGCCGGCGCCGCCAAGGCCATGAAACTGGCGCTGGTCGAATCGAAACTGGACCCCACCGACATCGATTACATCAACACGCACGGAACCAGCACCATCCTGGGTGATCAGGCGGAAACCAAGGCAATCAAAGACGTCTACGGCGACTATGCTCACAAGGTTGCCATCTCCAGCACGAAGAGCCAGTTGGGCCATCTGCTCGGGGCCAGCGGCGGCGTGGAGTTGGTGCTATCGGTCTTGGCCATCCACGACAACGTGGTTCCACCGACGATCAATTACGAAACGCCCGACCCAACCTGCGATCTGGACTACACGCCCAACCAGGCCCGCCAGCGCCAGATCCACGTGGTGATGTCCAACAGCTTCGGCTTCGGCGGCCACAACGCCTCGCTGGTAATCGGCGAGCTTCGCAACGGACAGGTTTGATCTTTAACGGTGGGTGCCACTGTTTGCCGGCTCGGCAACATCAGCCGTAGGTCAGGCTGTGCCTGACAGATCTCTCTTTCGTCTGTTTCGTGTCTTTCGTGGTTCATGAGTTTTGGTCACAGCCACCGGGGGCCACTGGCTGTTCATCAGCCAGTGCGAACCTGCTACCAGCACGCGTCTGGCAACTCAGCGAAGCGACTGTCAGAATGACTCCCCCCAGCAGAGTGTTTTAACGAATCGCACGGGGCAAAACCTTGACGATACAGCTAGGCTTCCTCTATGTTGCAGGAACTTCAGTCTCGTTGGTTGCTCTGAACTTTTTTGGGGGAGATGATTTCATGCGCATCCACCGATCTCTTCGCCGCGGGCAGTCTTCTCGCAACTCGCATGTTCATGGGTTCCTACGCAGTCAGCACTTGAGTCGATTGCGACTGGAACCGTTGGAAGACCGGCGGATGCTGACGACCTACCTCGTTGATTCACTTGCCGACGTGGTGGCCGACGATGACGATATCACGCTTCGCGAAGCCCTCCAAGCGGCCAACACGAACACGGCCGTCTACGACGCTCCGGCGGGCAGCACCACCAAGGTCGATTTTATAGACTTTGATCTTGACCTGTTTACCGATGGCGGGAATCCCGTCCCCGGCACAATCACGCTCGACGGCCCATCACTCGAGATCTTCGACACGCTGGGCATTCATATCCGAGGTCCCGGCGCGGAGTTGCTCACCATTGACGCCAACCAGCAGAGCCGCGTGTTCTACGTGGACATCTTCGCCTGGGTTTCGCTCGCGGGAATGACGATCACCGGTGGATCGACCACCGGCAGCGGCGGTGGGATTTACAGCGACGGCACCATATTGGAGATCACGAATTGCGCCGTCACGGGCAATTCGGCCGACACGGGTGGTGGGGTCTACGTCGGTGAGCACAGCGGGTGCCCTTGTCTTTCCGGCTTGACGATCGCCAACTCAAGCATCATTGGCAATTCAGCCAACGAGGGGGGCGGGATCTACGCCGATCACTTCACCGTCGCGGACATCACCAATTCAATCGTTGCGAGCAACGCGGCCGACTGGTGCGGCGGTGGGATCTGTAGTTGCGAATATGTCATTGTGTACGTCACCAACACGACGGTTGCGGGTAATGTGGACGGCGGTGGAATCTATAACGATGGTGAGTTGACGATCTGGAACTCGATCGTGGCCCGGAACGATGCCCAGTTCGATCCAGACTTGTCCAGTTGGCCGGCACCGGAGATAAGCCACAGTCTGATCGGCACGGATCCCGGGTTTGTGCGCGATCCCGGCCCGCGCGGCGACGGCGAGTGGGGCACCGAGGACGACGACTACGGCGATTTGCATCTTCGTTCCGACAGCCCAGCCGTTCACGCGGGTAGTAATGCGCTGGTGCCTTGGGGTGTGACGACCGACCTGGACGGCAAGCCGAGGATCATCTACGAGACGGTCGACATCGGGGCCTATGAATATAGTCTGGCCGGCGACGCCGACTACGACGGCACGGTCGGCCCGGTCGACGCCGCCATCGTGGCGGCCAACTGGGGCTACGAAGGCACTGCCTGGGTGCCCGGTGACGTCGACGGCGACGGTCTGGTCGGCCCGGGCGATGCCGCGATCTTGGCGGACAATTCGGGAGCGACGTTTGTGCCGCCGACCGAAGAGGAATCCTCTGGGCCGTCGGTTCCCCATGGCCCAGCCACCCCACCACTGATTGGCCCTGTTCAGGCCGACCCGGCCGGCCCGGCTTCAGAGGGGGAGCGTTCTGTGGATTCGGAAGGGGACAGTCCCATTTTTGCTGCGCGAAAATCGGGACAGTCCCCTGCGGCACACGACGCGGTGCTGGCCGAGGAGTATGGCCCGCAGCTTCAGCAGACGAGTCTGCTGCGCGAGCGTCTGGCCTGGTCGCACGCGATGGCTCGACGACAACTGCGGCACCCAGATGACACAGCCGACAAAGACGCGGTCCTGGCGATCGATCTGCTGCGGTTAGATCGGGGCCGGTAGTGCGGAGCTCGGCCTAAGAACGTGTTTTGAAAATGGCTGTAGTCCTTTCACGGGTGCCATGGGCGGCTCGTCCGCCCTTGTATTTGAGCCCATTTGGTGGCCAGCACTGGCTGACAAGCAGCCAGTGGCACCCTTTTCAAAACACGTTCTCACGCTCGATTTCGCGCGTTCTCGCCTGGGTGCTACTGCTTGCCGGAAGGCGAGCAGTGCCCAGGGTTTGGGACGGAACTATTTCCCCGGCGCCGGGGTGGCACATTGTCAATGACCGAGCCCGACTGGTGAGAAATGCAGGCCAGAGGAACCGACCAGTCCAAACCAGTCCTCTTGACAATCTCTTCCGATTGCGGACAATATATAATTAGCAACATTTGTAGTCTTACTCTCTTTCCCTGTGGCCGATCGGGTGCAGTTTTGTACCAATTCCTGGTCGAAAGAGCGCTTCACTGCGTGTTTACGCTTCGGGCCGGCACACTGGGTTCCGCAGAATGGACACACCATTGGAGAGTACAACGCACAGCGCCGTTTTCGTCGATAGACAGCCATTGATCAACAGCGCGGCAGGTATGCCTTTGCGGATTCTCAGGGGCAGCTAACCGTAAGCATTCTTCGACAGCAGCCGCCCCTCTCCACGAAGGTGGAACTCATGGCATCGTGGACACGTCTTCGGATCTTGGGTGAAATCAGGCTCACGGCACGTCGTCTCCGCTGGGGACACCATGGCCAACCAAGACCGCGGCCAAACCGCTCGCGCCTTCAGGGACTCGAATGGCTCGAGGAGCGGAACCTGTTGAGCATCGGTGGTGTCGGCTGTGCACAAGAGTGGCCTTCGGTCTCGTCCCTTTTGGCTTCGTTGTCGCCTGCTCAGTCTGAAGAATCGGCTTTCATCGCGGAAAGGAAGGTTTTGCGCGATGGTCCGTCCGCCGATCCCGCCGCCTCGGTACAGGCTGATGAGGGCAACCCGTCCGAAGAGGAACTCACCCGGGGCAACCTTCCGATCGATTTTGACTCCTACATCCCGATGCCCATCCCGGACCCACGTCAAGCGGGAACGTCATCGGGCCCTGGTCAGGCCATCTCCTACGACATAGCCACGGGCACGGAGACCATTCACGAGTCCAACGCCGCGGAATCGTCGCAGGAGAGTGGACAGGTTGCGGGAACTCTGGGAGCCTACGCCGAGTTGCTCTCCGAGGTGGCCCCCGAGCTCTTGGAGGTCGAACGTGGTTTTACCAATCTCTCGCTCGTCGATGATCCGGAGCTCTTCCCGTGGCGCGTCAACTGCAAGATCTACATGAACTTCAGTGGATCCCACTACGTCGCCTCCGGGGTGCTGATCGACTCAATGCACGTTCTGACGGCCGGGCATTGCGTCTACAACCACGATGAAGGCGGCTGGGCCACGTCGATCAGAGTAGTGCCGGCTTACGAGAACGGCTCAAAGCCTTATGGCGAGGCGTTCTCCGTGCAACTCCACTCCTGGACCGGTTGGACCAGTGACGAAAGCTACAGCCACGACATCGGGGTCATCGATCTAAACCGCCCGGTCGGCGCGCTGACCGGCTGGTACGGATACGGATACAATACGAGCGAGACGTTCTTTCTGAGCAACACGTTCCACAATCCGGGGTATCCGGCCGAGAGCCCCTACGACGGCCAGTACATGTATTACTGGCACGGAGATTTCGACTACTTCATCCCCTTTACGAACATGGTGGGGATCTGGCAAGCAGCCTACGGCGGCCAGAGCGGCAGCGGCGCCTACTACAAGAGCGGCGATTCGCGGACGGTCTATGCAGTGCTCTCCAACGGGACCAGCAGTGCCGAGAATTTCATTCGCCTGACCGAGAACAAGTTCGAGGACATCCGGGACAATTTCATCGCGGGTGACACGCCGTCCACCTTCGATCTGATTCCCCTGGACGTGAACATCTCGCCGGGAACCGTCGACTCGGCCAGCGCCCTGTCGAGCATGTCCTACACCATCCACAACTACTCTTCGGTTTCGTGGAGCGGGACCGCCAACGTGAGCGTGTACCTCTCCACGGATAACAACATTACCACGAGTGACACGGTTATTCAAACCCACAGCTTCACGCAGTCCATTAGCGCCAAGGGTACGACGACCATCAACGTCCCGACGCCTCCCACGATCCCTGCCGGCACGGCGACCGGCAACTACTATATCGGCATCATTTTGAATGTCTCCGATCACAGCACGGGCAACAACGACACCGACGGTTGGGACGCCGCGCCGATACACGTCAACTTCGTGAATCACGCGCCGATCATCAGCGGGTTGCCCAACGTCAACCTGGACGAGGATGCGAGCCGGAACAACGCGATCGACTTGTGGGTGTATGCTTCCGACCTTGAGACGTCCGACGGGAATCTCACGTACACGATTGTCGGCAACACCAACCCGAACTGTGGCGTGAGTATCGACACGGTCGACTACGTCGACATCAGCCCGGCCGCGAACTGGAACGGCACCAGCGACGTGACGATCCGCGTCACGGACCCGCAAGGATTGTACGACGAAGACACTTTTCGCATTACCGTCAACCCGGTGAACGACGCGCCGGTCGTCAGCGGGCTGCCCGACATCGACCTGGAGGAGGATACCAGCCTGAACAACGCGATCCACTTGTGGGCGTACGCTTCCGACGTTGAGACATCCGACGGAAATCTTACGTATACGATTGTCGGCAACACGGACCCGGACTGTGGCGTGAGTATTGACTCGAACGATTACGTCGACATCAATCCGACGGTGAACTGGAGCGGCACTAGCGACGTGACGATCCGCGTCACCGACCCGCAAGGATTGTACGACGAAGACACTTTCCGCATTACCGTCGGGGCGACGAACGACCCGCCGGTCGTCACCGGTTTGCCCGACATCAACCTGGACGAGGATACCAGCCTCAACAATGCGATCCACTTGTGGGTGTATGCTTCCGACTCAGAGACGTCCGACGGGAATCTCACGTATGCGATTGTCGCCAACACGAACCCGGATTGTGGCGTCAGTATCGACGCGTCTGACTACGTCGACGTCAGCCCGGCCACGAACTGGAACGGTACCAGCGACGTGATGGTCCGCGTTACCGACCCGCAAGGATCGTACGACGAAGATACTTTTCGCATCACGGTCAACCCGGTGAACGATACGCCGGTTGCGGTGAATGACACGTATGGGTGCGACGAGGACACGACGTTGATCAAATACACTCACGAAGGTGTTCTGATTAACGACAGTGACCCCGACAACGACGTCGAGCTCGAAGCCGTTTTGCAGTCGGGCCCACTCCACGGCACGCTTAACTTGAACGAGAGAGGATGGTTTACATACCACCCGGACCAGGACTACTACGGTACCGACAGCTTCACCTACCAGGCCTTCGACGGCACCGCCTATTCGAACACGGTGACGGTCACCCTGGACATCGCGTCGGTTAACGACCCGCCGGTCGCGGTCGACGATGCGTATGAAGTGGACGAGAACGACGTGCTCAACACTCATGTCCACAACGGCGTTCTGGCCAACGACACCGACGCCGACAACACCGACCACGACCCCGAACACAACGACACACTTACGGTCGTTCCGGAATCCGGTCCGGCCCACGGCAATCTCACGCTGAATCCGACGGGCTGGTTCACCTACACGCCGCACGACGACTACCACGGCACCGACAGCTTCACCTACAAGGTCAACGACGGCACCGACGATTCGAACACGGCGACGGTCACCCTGGACATCGCGTCGATCAACGACGTGCCGGTCGCGGTGGACGATGCCTACCAGGTCGACGAGGACACGACGTTACTCATCTATGCCTACGAAGGTGTTCTGGCCAACGACAGCGACGCCGACAACGAGGACAGTGACCCCGACAACGACGTCGCGCTGGAAGCCGTGCCGCAGTCGGATCCCTTGAACGGCACGCTTACGCTGAATTCCAACGGGTCGTTCACGTACATTCCGGATACCAACTACTATGGCACGGACAGCTTCACTTACCGTGCGTCCGATGGCGAGGCCTTCTCGGAACCGGCCACCGTCCTGATCGAAGTTGTTGGCGTGTTGGACATTCCCGGCGACGCGACGGGCGACGGCAAGGTCGACGCCGAGGATGCCGAGCGACTGGCGTCGAACTGGGGCCAGCAAAATGCGACCTGGGAGATGGGCGACTTCGACGACGATGGGATAGTCGGCCCGTACGATGTGGCCATCCTGGCCGCCAACTGGGGAGCGACGGCGGAATCGTCGATCGGCGAAGAGGAATCTTCCGGGCCATCGGTTCCCTCGGGCCCAGCCACC
>CAZWWC010000179.1:0-8599 GCA_964637625.1 uncultured Planctomycetaceae bacterium | reverse complement strand
AGAAGGGTGCTTCGCCGGTCATCTCCAAAATCACGCCCCCGGTCAACCGTTTCGTGCGACGGATGCCCTCGACGCCGGTCGAGGCGATCGTTGCCGATTTCTCGGGCGGAGAGGGCAACACGCAAGTGGACCAGTTTCCGGGCGTTGCGGGCTCGGGTTGGGCCACCGGCTGGAGTGTTGGAGAAGCCAAAGAGTTGAAGTGTGTTACCTCGATTGAGCAGGACAACCCGCTTCTTGGTGGTGGCAAGTATTTGCGCGTGTTGGTAGAGCGGGAATCTGGTGGTGCTCACGCCAGCACAGCCACAGCCGTCGAACGGCGCCTTGCATTGACTAATGGGGTCGATTTGACGAAGCCGCACGTCGTTTCCCTTAATCTCCGCATCGACGTCCTTAACCGGTTTACCGAAGCGGGCGATTGGCTGAGTATTTGTAGCCGCAGCATACCCCACACCGAACTCGGGCATGGGTGGCCGGCATCGAGCGGCTGGCACATCTGTGTGGTTGGCAAAGGCAGCAAACGCGCTAAGTCAGGGAACTGGGCCTTTCTTCAGCGCAACAAAAAGGGGCATGTTACCGACGTGAATAGCGGGATCCCCGCCCGTGAAGGGAACACGTATTCATTCCGCATTCTTGTCGATCCGCCAGCGAGACAATGGACCCCGTCTATCGCGGTCAACGGTGGCAAATGGACCACGTTCAAACCGATGGAAATGCGATCAAAGGGAACGGCCAAGAAGAACAAATACTGGCCGTTTCTACACCTCTACTGGAGGATGGAAGGCGGGAACAAAGGAGAGGACGTCGAGAAGACCGGCTTCTCGGTTGATTCAATCCGGATTACCCCGGGGTGAACGACCCAGGCTGGTTCGATATCGGGGAGGAGGTGAACAGCGAAGAATTGAGCGTCGTTTTGTAGAGTCTCGAATTGATTGTCTTGCCCGTCCAGGTATTGGTTCCGTGACGTTTCCTTGTGAGCGCGAATGGGTGGAGCCAACATGATGGTTTTGCGGTCCGGGGGAACCCTTCATGAAAGGTTCTTATGGTTCGATGAGACGCGAATGAGCGGACAAGTCGAGGTGAGACGTTTCTTGTCTGATTCCGTGATTTTTCTGTATTTGGGAGGCAACCTTATGAGGCGATTTCCTATAATTCTGTGTTTCTTTGTGTTCGCCAGCTTGGTGTGGACGGCATCCATGCAAGCTACAGATTTACCTGTGTTTTGGGACGACAGTGACCTTGCGAACCACAATTTTGGCAACGCTCTGAATTGGGAAGGTGATTCCTACCCGCCTTCGGACGACTACGCGGTTATCCAGAACGATGGCTATGCCGACGTCGTTTCCGAAGTAGCCAACATCGCTAAGTTGTACGTGGGTGCCGAGCTGGCGGTTCCGAAGGGCACGGGAACCCTTAATGTGAAGGCAAATGGAGTCTTGACGGCAACCAGTGCGGGCTATATCGGCCATGGTGAGGAAAACGAGGGCACCATCAACGTCGAGACCGACGGTAGCCTTACCACCGTGGCAAGTTTTTGCATAGGGAACGGGCTTAATAGTAAGGGAACGCTGAACGTCACCGGTGGAACCTACACGGGTAACAGTTACTTCTACCCGGGCCATGCCGAGGGATCGGTGGGCATCGTGAACCTCTCCAGCGGCTTGATATCCGTCGACACTAGCAGTGACGAAATTCGCATGGGCAACGGCACCAATTCCGTCGGCGTGATCAACCAAACCGGCGGTACGCTCACTTGTGACCAGGACTGGACCCGCATAGGGTACGCCTCCGGCAGCTACGGTTACTACCGGCTCGCCGGCGGAGAGGCCAACCTCCATGGACCGATGACGGCCTACAATGCCGCCTCCATCGGAGGAGTTTTCGAACAGTCCGGTGGTACGCTGAACGTCTCGCATGGCGTCTATGCGGGTTATCGGACAAGCGGACTATACAATCTGACCGGAGGAACGGCCAGCGTCGAAGGCGCTGTTGTGTGCGGGGCCCAGGACGGTAGCTGGGGACAGCTCAACGTCAGTAGCAGTCTCACCATCACCGCGTTGGACAAATACTTGGTTGTCGCCTCATCCAGCGACGGCGGGGCTACGGCATACTGCAATCTGAACACGGACGGCACGATCACCGCGCCGGCAGTGCTTTCCAGGGCGGATATCAGCGCGGCAACGGGATCACTCGGAGGATTCTTCAACTTCCACGGCGGGACGCTCAAGGCGAATGCCAGCACCGCCGATCCGGGTGATTCTGAGACGCATTTCATGCGAATGCGCGCCGAGGACGGCGGCATCTTCATCTACGAAGGCGCCACCATCGACACGGATGTTTACGACGTCGTGATCTCCGAACCCCTGCAAACTCCGGACCCAACCAGTTACGGTGCGTCGAGCGTTGCCGTCACCGGCAGCGGCAGCGGGTATTACGGACCGCCGATCGTTCAACTCACCGGTGGCACCGGCTGGGGCGCCACGGCCATCGCCAATATGGTCGATGACGGCCTCGGCCAGGGTACTTTGAAGATCAATAGTATCACGGTCACGAATCCCGGCACCGGCTACGACGAGTTTGACACGCTCGCGGCGGTCCTCGTGGGAGGCGGTACTTCCACGCCTGCTACGCCGGGCAGCGTGACTCTTGCCCAAAACGCCGCCGACGGCGGTTTGATTAAGGCAGGCGACGGCACGCTGACCCTGGCCGGGGCGAATACGTATACCGGGCTCACCAACGTGCAAGCGGGAACCTTGGCCATCACCGGCTCGGTGGCCGGCGACGTCGACGTTCACGCCGGCGCCACGTTGATGGGCGGCAGCGGCGTGGTGGCCGGTGACGTGGACCTGGACCCGGACGTGAACCCGGGTGGAACCCTGGGCGTCGAGTACAACAGCGACACCGATACCATCCGCCTGTTGGAGATCGTGGGCGAGCTGGATGTGACGGGCTCAACGTTCAATTTCACCGATGCGGGCACTACAGGCGGCCTCAGCGAAGGAGACTACGTGTTTGCCACCTACGGTGACCTGGTCGGCGAGCCGACCACCGTCACGGGGCTCCTGGCCGGTTGGTCGGTCAACTACAACTATCAGAGCACCGACGACCGCATCGCGTTGATCGTGGGCCCCGACGTGCAGATCCCCGGCGACACCGACGGCAACCTGATCGTCGACGCGGTGGATGCCGCGGTCGTGGCCAGTCACTGGGGGGCCACCGCGACTCCGAACGACTACGCCTTCGGCAACTTCAACGGCGACGAGGTGGTCGATGCGATCGACGCGGCGATCCAGGCGGCCAACTGGGGGGACCATACGGGCGGCGAGTCGGCCCAGGGCGTGCCCGAGCCGTCGGCGCTCGCCGGGATCCTTGCCGGTTTGTTGAGCCTGGCTTGGATCCGGCGCAAAAGGTAACACGCGGGAACGATTTGGAATCATGGGTTGAGGCAACGAGTTTCTTGGTTTTTGTTTCGTGGTATTTTCTTTTGAGGAGCAACCTTATGAGCCAACTTTTGAAAATCCTCTGTTTCCTGGTGCTCGCCGGCTTGGTGTCGGCGACGCCCGTGCAAGGCGTCGTCTACGACTACTGGCAGGGAGGTTCTGGAGGGGGCTGTCTCGCGGGTGATGATTTTGCCCTGAATGCAAACTGGGTGGACAACACTGCCCCCACAGCCGCCGACAGCCCGGTTATCGACAATGGGGGAACCGCGGTCGTCTGCGCCGCGTACCCTACAAACGTTGACAAGTTGTACGTGGGCACCGACGTGTCGGGAACGGCCGGCAACGGAACGCTCAACGTGGTGTCGGGTGGATCGTTGGCTACAAGCAGCGCGAGCTACTTGGGTCACGGTGTTGGAACCGAGGGCACCATCAATATCCAGGCCGGCGGTAGCCTTACGAGCACGTCAAGTTTTTGCATAGGTAGCGGTTCCACGAGTAAGGGAACGCTTAACGTCACCGGTGGAACCTACACGGGTAACAGTTACTTCTACCCGGGCCAGGCCACGGGATCGGTAGGTATTGTAAACCTCTCTGCAGGCTTGATATCCGTCGACACTAGCAGTGACGAAATTCGCATGGGCAACGGCAGCAATTCCGTCGGAGTCATCAACCAAACCGGCGGGACGCTCAATAACACCCAGGACTACACCTACCTGGGGTACAGCTCCGGCAGCTATGCCTACTACCGTCTCGGCGGCGGAAACGCCAATCTCAAGTCTCTGAGAATAGGCAATACCGGCTCCGCCGGTGGAGTTTTTGAACAGTCCGGTGGTACCCTGGACATCGCGAGTAGCACGTACGTGGGCTTTAGGGCTGGCATAAGCGGAGTGTATAATCTCACCGGGGGAACAGCCAGCGTCAACAGCGCGCTTGTGTGTGGTGGCTATGACGGTAGCTGGGGACAGCTCAACGTCGGTAGCAGTCTCAGCATCACTGCGACGGACAAATACCTGGTTGTCGGCTCATCCGGCACCGGCGGGGCTACGGCATACTGCAATCTGAACACGGGCGGCACGCTCACCGCGCCGACAGTCCTTTCCAGGGCGGATATCAGCGCGGGAACCGGATCGCTCGGCGGATTCTTCAACTTCCACGGCGGAACGCTCAAGGCCAATGCCAGCACCGCCGATCCGGGTGATTCTGAGACGCACTTCATGCGCCTGCGCGCCGAGGACGGCGGCATCTTTGTCGGTACCGAAGGTGGAACCATCGATACGAATGGCTACGACATCGTGATTTCCGAACCCCTTCAGTGCATGACCGGTTGTGGCGTGACTGGTATTGGCCTCACCGACGGCGGCAGCGGTTATTACGGACCGCCGATCGTTCAACTCTCCGGCGGTGGCGGCTGGGGCGCCACGGCCATCGCCAATATGGTCGATGACGGCACCGGCCAGGGTACTCTGGAGATCGGCAGCTTCACCGTCACGAATCCCGGAGCGGGCTACGACTGTGGGGACACACTGGCGGTGGCACTCTTGGATGGCGGTTACGACACGAACACGCCAGCCACGCTGGGCGCCGTGACTCTCGCCGCCAATGGCCAAGACGGCGGTCTGACAGTATTAGATGGCGTAGGCGGAGGCAAGTTGACCGTGGCCGGCACGAATACGTACACCGGCCTTACGGACGTGCAAGCGGGGACCTTGGCAATCACCGGCACGGTGGCCGGCGACGTCGACGTTCACACCGGCGCCACGTTGATGGGCGGCAGCGGCCAGGTGGCCGGTGACGTAGACCTGAACCCGGACGTGAACCCGGGTGGAACCCTGGGCGTCGAGTACAACAGCGACGACGATACCATCCGCCTGTTGGAGGTTGCCGGCGACCTGGACGTGACAGGCGGGACGTTCAATTTCACCGATGCGGGCACGGGGGAGCTTGCCGTCGGGGACTACGTGTTTGCCACCTACGGCGACCTGTTCGGCAATCCGGCCAGCCACATGGGCCTCCAACCCGGTTGGTCGGTCGACTACCTGTATGACTATGACGGAGGCACCGACAACGCCATCGCGTTGATTGTCCCCGAGCCGTCGATGCTCGTTCTGCTGGTGGGATTCCTTATGGGAGTGCTGCTGGTTCGGCGACGCAGCTAGATCGTCCCTGGGAGGGGGGGGCAAGCGGGTCGTTGACTCGCGACATACTGGCAGTGGCCCTGGGCCTGTTCTCGATGGAACAGCGAGAACAGGCCCGGTACTGGCACGCTGTGGGAGCGGTGGTCCCACATAGGGTGGGTTCGCGCGTGGTGCTTTCACAAGAATGCTCAAAGCGGGGATACACAGGATGTTTCGTTGCATGGCTCAATTCACGGCTTCAGGGCGATCCATCACGGGAGGATCGGCATTACGTCGCGGTTTTACCCTGGTGGAACTCTTGGTGGTCATTGCCATCATCGGTGTTTTGATCGCCCTGTTGTTGCCGGCCATTCAGGCGGCCCGCGAAGCTGCCCGGCGCGCCCATTGCAAAAACAATCTCAGGCAGATCGGCGTGGCCGTGCTGGCGCATGAGGCGGCTCATGGACACTTTCCCACGGGCGGTTGGGGTTACAAGTGGCTCGGCGACCCGGACCGCGGCTATGCCGAGAACCAGCCGGGCGGCTGGATTTACAACATCCTGTCTTACCTGGAACAGTCCGAACTTCGCCAACGGGGAGCCGGCCAGAATTCGAGCGAGAAGGCCGTCACGTTGGCGTCGCTCATCCAGGTCCCGATCGCCACGTTCAGTTGTCCCAGCCGGCGTCCGCCGTCGGCCTACGAGGGAAGGTACGGCGGCATGAGCTACTATCGCAACGTGAACCCCGCTCATCGCGTCCCCGAGGCCAAGACCGACTACGCCGTGAACGTCGGCGACTACAACAGCAGTATCCATTGGAGGGGGCCGGAAGTGCAGGAAGTATCTCAGGTTGAGCAGGGAACGTATCCTTGGCCCTCTTTCATCACTCGGCTGACCGGCATCTCCTTTCTGCAGAGCAAAATCACGGTGGCGGATATCACGGACGGATCAAACAACACCTATCTGGCCGGCGAGAAATCGGTCCATCCGTTCCACTACACGACCGGCCTGGAAATCGCGGATGACAACTGCCTATACACGGGCTATGATTGGGACATCATGCGCTGGGCCAGTGACACGGTGGAGCTGCTGCCCGACCACCGAATTCCGGTCCCTACCGACAAAACCAAATTCGAGACTGGGAATTACAACAATTTCTACTTCGGCGCCGCCCACACGACGGTCTGTCACATGGTTTTCTGCGACGGATCGGTTCATGGAATCTCTTACAACATCGACCCGGCAATTCATGCCCGGCTCGGTAACCGAGCTGACGGGTATCAGGTCGACAAGACGGAGATTGTCCCCTAAAGGTTAGGGCAACCGCATCGGGAGGTCGACCGGCAGGAGGCTTCTTCCCTTCCGGCACGTCACGACGAGTCAACGTCGACGACGGAGCAACAGCACCAGCGGGACCAACTTCGGCTTCGGCGACGGCCGGTTGTAGCGACGGTCGCCCGGACCGAGTCCCCGTCTCCGGGCACGTGCTCATCGACGGCAAACCGCTCGGCTATGGCTTCATCCGCCTGATCCCGCGGGACGCACGTGCTGCCACCGCGCAGCTCGACACGAACGGCCGGTTCACGCTCAAGACGTTCGAGCCCGGCGACGGTGCCGTCCTGGGTACCCATCCGGTCAAGATCTGCGCCGCCGAACCGATCAGCGCCCGGAAGTGGCGTTGGCACGCCCCAAAGAAGTACGCCAACGCGAAGACGTCGGGCCTGACGGCCACGATCACCGGGCCGACCGATTCGTTGGTGATCGAACTGACCTGGGACGGCGGAGAACCGTTCGTCGAGATGATCGACGCCGAACTCGGCGAGCCGTGACAAAAGGAATCCGCGTGAAGCGTTTCTCGGGCCGGTAGAGTTGAAATGCCCCGGCGGGACCATTGATGGAGTCTTGCGGCCGTGGTATCGTACGGGCACACTCCGGATTCTGTTTCACTCCCAGAAGAACTCGCTCAATGTATCGCCGCTGCCGACCCATTTTGCTTCTAATCCTGGCTGGTCTCGGTTGCGGCCACGTTGCCGCCGGCGGCGAGGAGGCGGATCGATCGGGCGCGGCCAGTCCGGGCAGACTGTTGCGTCCAGTACCGCGGACGGCCGTGTTGGCCGAAGAGGGATACATCGTCTGGGGCGCCAGCATGGTGCGGACCGAGGATGGAACGTGCCACCTTTTCTACTGTCGGTGGCGCGGCCGGTTGCACACCTGGTACCGCAACGCCCAGATCGTCTGCGCGACGTCCAACCATCCGCTGGGCCCCTACAAGTTTCAGCATGTCGCCTTGGGACGCAAGGGGGCCGCCGACTGGGAACGTATGTCCGTCTACAATCCGAGTGTCATGCGTGTCGGGGAGAAGTACTATCTGTATTACACCGGAAGCAACGGGTCCAACTTCCCACGAAGAAACCGCGACGGGACCTTCAAGCGGACCGCCCAGGGGTCGCTCATTACCCAGCGGATCGGCGTGGCGGTGGCCGATCGTCCGGCGGGACCCTGGAAACGCTTGGGGCGTCCGGTGATCGACATTTCCAGCGGCGGCATTGATTCGCAAATGTGTTGCAATCCGACGGTGACCCAAGGCCCCGACGGCCGCTGGCTGATGGTCTACAAGTGCTCCGACGGCAAGATGGAAGGAAAACGTCGCGGGATCTATCTGACGGTGGCTACGGCCGAGAGCCCGACGGGGCCGTTTAAAAAAACCAACCGAAGAATCCTGTCCCATCCCAAGGATCCGTTTCCCGTCGAAGACCCGTTCGTCTGGTACGCCGACGGCCGTTATCGTTGCCTGGCCGACGACCAGCAAGGCTCGTTTTCGGGAGCGAAGGGACTCGTTCAGTTCGAGTCCGCCAACGGGCTGAGCTGGACGCGATCGGACCCCTTCGTCCTCAGCCGATGCCAGATCGCTTGGGCCGACGGCACGATCGAAAAGACGACCCACCTGGAACGACCCGCCTGGTGGTTCCAAAACGGCAAACCGGCCGTGCTTTTTCTGGCCGTCTGGAAGGACGGCCGAGGCTTCAACATCCACGTGCCGACCAAGTGGC
>CAZWWC010000178.1:0-8721 GCA_964637625.1 uncultured Planctomycetaceae bacterium | reverse complement strand
GCTGCGCTCAGGATGACCTGCCGCGGTATCAGCCAGCCGAACTTGGAACTACTGACCCTGTCAAAAGCCGGGCAGATGGGGAGCCGAATCGGTCTTCCCCCTCCTCCGTATCTTCGTACGATTGCCCGATTTCTTGGCCTTCACCTCGTCCAAGCGCCGCCCGGCAGCCGTGTTCGGGACGCTCACCAACGGCTCGGGGGCCCCGTCGAGCGGGTCGCCCGGGCGAATCCTCTTCAGCCGTGCCCGGATCTGCTGGCAATACTCCTGCGAAAGCTCATAGCCCAGGTAGTCCCGCCCGAGCTTCTTCGCCACCGCCAGCGTTGTCCCGCTGCCGGCAAACGGGTCGAGCACCAGGTCGCCTTCGTTGCTCGACGCACGGATGATCCGGCCCAGCAGTTGCTCGGGCATCTGGCAGCCGTGCCAGCCGGCTCGTTCTTTGAACGTGCCACACACGCGTGGAAAATACCACGTGTCTTCATTCGCGTTGAATCCTTCCGGCAAGTCTTGCGGCCGCAGAATCCACGTGTCGTCCGGCAGGCGCCCTTTTGGGTTGGCTCGCCGATCGCCATAGACCAACTGGCGAGCCGAAGGCACGCGAATCGCATCGGCGTTGAACGTGAAGTTCTTCGCGTCCTTGACCATGTGGAACAGGTGCGCGTGGGAGCGGCTGAACTTGGCCGTGCAATTCACGCCGAACGTGTAGTACCAGACGATCCAGCTCCGGCAGCTCAGCCGGTGCTCGCGCTGCAGCAAGACCTTCAACTCGGCCGCATACTCGTCGCCGATGGCCAGCCAGAACGTGCCGTCGGGCTTGAGCACGCGAACGACCTGCTCGGTCCAATCGCGGCTCCAAGCCAGGTAGTTCTCGCTTGCGAGCTTGTCGTGATAGACGTCGTAGTCATAGCCGATGTTAAACGGCGGATCGGCAAACGCCAGATTGACGACGCCGTCGTCGAGCTTCTTCAGCCCGGCGATGCAATCCCCGTTCTGCAGCGTGTTGAGTCGCATGGACAAAGGAAGTCCCTCCGTGGCGTCGCAGATTCGAGGGGCGGTAGGGTGGGCACCGCCCACCGCAGCAGGCTTGCCCTGTGGTTCGTGCAGGTCCATCGTACCAAAGTCGGGTTCTCGGACAAGAATGTCCCTGACTTCGGGTGGTACACTCCAGACGATGTTGAAAAGATGACTACTCGTTGCTGCAGAACAGCGAAGCCGTGAAAACGTGGTTGTGTGCGGTGATTTCGGCTCGACCTGACCGGCTTGCAACGCCGAAATGGATTGGTAGGCACCATACGTATGTTCCTCGGTTTCTTGTAAAGCGAGATTGCCAAGGAGGGCGAAATTGGCTGTTGCGAGCTTCTTCAGAGCGTGCTATCTTTCCTATCTCTCCAAACCCTCAAGCGACCGGATTCTCTACCGGATCATCCGAAAACACAAGGTCCAACGCATTCTCGAGTTGGGTGTCGGCACCGGCCGGCGTGCGGTCCGGATGATCGAAATGGCCCAACGCCAAGCGCCCGACCGACAGATCAGGTACACGGGCACCGATCTGTTCGAGAGCCGTAGCGCGGCCGACGGACCGGGTGTTACCCTCAAGCTGGCTTATCAGATGTTGGGTGCCACGGGGGCCCGGATCCACTTGGTTCCCGGCGACCCGTTCTCCGCTCTGTCGCGGACCGCCAACGGCCTGATGGGCACCCATTTAGTGGTGATTTCGGCGCGGGAAGATCCACAGTCGGTCGACCAGGCCTGGTTCTACCTGCCGCGAGTGCTCCACGCCCGCTCCCGCGTCGTTGTCGAAGGGCGTCGGCCCGGGGGCGGCACGACGATGCGGGTACTTAATGCCTCGGAAATCGAACGTCTGACACGTGCCAAAGCAGTCCGCCGGGCGGCTTAGCCACACGACGAGCCGGCCAAGCCAATCCCCCTCGCTGCGGTCTTCCAGTACCCTTCTTTCGGACCTTTGTCCTGCACGTCGACACGCGAAGGCTGTGTCATCCGTCGGGCCATCCCTTCTCGCTTGGGTGTTTTGCCGCTTGCCCGGTCGCCACGGGGCCACGTTGCGTATAGGATGGGCAGAAGCGCAGCAGCGGCCCCAGAAGGGGCAAAGCGCTATGATTCATCGCATCTGACCGGGTGGCTTTCGATAGCGAGCAGTCCATTGGGAATGAGTTCCGAGCATCTCCAGGAAGACGAAGACGGCCAAATCTCGCCCGTCGCACCGACCATGGCCGACGGCACCAGTGCGGAGGCTACGCCGGCAGAAGGAGTCCACTCGTCCCTGTCGCGGACCGGGACGCGCGGCGCGGTGGCGCTGCTCGAAGGGACCGGCGCTCAACTGAGCGGCGAGACCAACGCGCTGCTTCGGCGGCGGCTCCGCGCCGCCGCGTTGTTGGTGTGCATCGGTATGGCCATCGCACTGGTTCCTCGTACCATACGCACCGATTACTTCAGCACGCCGGCGGTTTCCATTCTTATCTTCCACGTGGGCATGGTCATCGTGCTGGGGTTGGTCGCCTTCGGTCTGTATCGCCACGCCACGGATTCGCTCGGCGTGCTCCGGGCGATCGAACTGACGGTCTTCGGGCTGCCGATCGTGTTCTTCCTGGTAAGCGAGTTCCACCTGACTCAAACCTGCTGCGAGGCCGGCCACTTTGAATTCTTCGCCGGCCGGTGGCTCGTCTTGATGTACACCTATGCTCTATTCATTCCAAACACGTGGCAACGGGCGGCGGTGGTGCTGGGCATCATGGCCTTGGTGCCCGTGCTCATGCTGCTGGGCATGATCCTGATCAACCCGATGCTCGCCGGATTGATCGCCTGGGACGATTGGACCCGGATCGTGTTGGTCAACCTGCTCGCCTGCGGAAGCGGTGTCTATGGCGTCTACATGATCGGCAGCCTGCGGCAGGAGGTGTTCGAGGCGCGGCAAGTCGGCCAATACCGGCTCCGACAGCGAATCGGCGTCGGCGGGATGGGCGAGGTCTTCCTGGCCGAGCATCAGATGATGAAACGCACTTGCGTGGTCAAGCTGATTCGGGCCGAGCGGGCGGGCGACCCGCGGAGCCTCGCCCGATTCCAACGCGAAGTCCGCGCCACGGCCAAGCTCTCCCACTGGAACACGGTCGACGTGTTCGACTACGGCAGCACGGAAGACGGCTCGTTCTTCTACGTTATGGAATACCTGCCCGGCATGAGCCTGGCCGAGTTGGTTCGGCGTCACGGCCCGATGCCGCCGGCGCGAGTCATCCATTTCCTGAGTCAGGCGTGCGACGCGTTGAATGAGGCCCATGCGGCCGGGCTGATCCATCGCGACATCAAGCCGGCCAACATCTTCGCGGCCTATCGTGGCGGGATTCACGACGTGGCCAAGCTGCTCGATTTCGGGCTGGTGAAGTCCCCGACCGACGAGCGGTGGTCGGCCCAACTGACCGTCGACGGGACCATTACCGGCTCGCCGCTGTTCATGTCGCCCGAACAAGCCGTCGCCGAGAGCGAACCTGACCGGCGCAGCGACGTCTATTCTTTAGGAGCGGTCGGATACTACCTTCTGACCGGCAAGCCTCCTTTCGAGGGGGACAAGCCGCTCAAGGTGATGTTCGCCCATGCTCACAACAAGCTTGCGCCGCCTTCGTCGCGTGGGATCGACGTGCCGGACGACTTGGAACGAGTGATTCTGCGATGTTTGGAAAAAAGGCCTGCCGACCGGTTCCAAAGTGCGGCCGCCCTGGCCGCGGCACTCTCCGCGTGTCGGGACGCCGACGGCTGGACACGCGCCGAGGCGGCCGCCTGGTGGCAAAACCGCAAGGAAGCACCCGCGACGATTTGACGGCTCGCTTCCCTCGCATTTGCTTCGTTGCCCGGAGGATTTCGGTGGGCGGTGCCCACCCTACTTGGTTTTCAAAAAGTGAGAAACGATGACCGCCGACAAACCTCCTCGCACCATGTTCGAGAAAATCTGGGACCACCACGTGGTCCGAGCGGAAGAAGGAAAGCAGACGATTCTCTACGTCGACCTGCACTTGGTGCACGAGGTGACCAGTCCGCAAGCCTTCGAGGGGCTTCGGCTCGCCCGGCGCCGGGTCCGCCGGCCCGGGCGAACCGTGGCCACCGTCGACCATAACGTGCCGACGACCGATCGCTCGGCGCCCATCGACGATCCCTTTTCAAAAAAACAGATCGACGCGCTTAGGGCCAACTGCCGGGAGTTCGGCGTTCGACTCTACGACCTCGACGACCTGCAGCAGGGCATCGTCCACGTCATCGGGCCCGAGCTGGGGTTGACCCAGCCGGGAATGACGATCGTCTGCGGCGACAGCCACACGGCGACCCACGGAGCCTTCGGCGCGTTGGCCCTCGGCATCGGCACCAGCGAGGTCCAGCACGTTCTGGCCACACAAACCTTGCTGCAATACAAGCCCAAGACGTTGGAGATCCGCGTCGACGGGCGGCTCTCCGCGGGCGTGACCGCCAAGGACCTGATCCTCTATATTATCGGGGAGATTTCCACGCAGGGCGGAGCCGGCTATTGCATCGAATACACCGGCCAGACCATCCGACGGCTGAGCATGGAGGAAAGGATGACCGTCTGCAACATGTCGATCGAGGGCGGCGCAAGGGCCGGGCTGATTGCGCCGGATGCGACCACCTTCGACTATCTTCGCGGCCGCCCATTCGCGCCGGCCGATTTCGACGCGGCCCTCGAATGCTGGAAGCACGTGCCAACCGACGATGGGGCCAGCTACGATCGGGGCGAAACCTTCCATGCCGGCGGCATCGAGCCACAGGTCACCTGGGGTACCAATCTGGGCCAGGTGACCGGCATCGGCGGCGCGGTTCCCGATCCGGCCGAGCTCGACGATCCGATCCGGCAAAAGGCGGCCGCCGACGCACTGCGGTACATGGACCTCAAACCCGGCACGCCCATCACCAAGATTCCGGTCGATCGTGTCTTCATCGGCTCGTGCACCAACGGGCGGATCGAGGACCTTCGGGCCGCGGCGGCGGTGGTGCGAGGATACCGCGCAGCCGACCGTGTGGGCGCGATGGTCGTGCCCGGCAGCGGACAGGTCAAGCGACAGGCCGAAGCCGAAGGGCTCGACAAGATTTTCACCACCGCCGGGCTCGAGTGGCGCGAGCCGGGCTGCAGTATGTGCCTGGCGATGAATCCCGACCGGCTCGAGCCGGGCCAGCGGTGCGCCGCGACGAGCAACCGGAACTTCGAGGGCCGGCAAGGCAAAGGTGGACGCACCCACCTGGTCTCGCCCGCCATGGCCGCCGCGGCCGCCGTGGCCGGACATTTCGTCGATATTCAAGAGTGGGAGTATCGATAGCGTCACCTCCGCGGGCTCCCGCCCGCGGCTATCAAGTAACTCCTGATCCCTAAATCTCTAAATCCCTAAATCTCTAAATCCCCAAATCCCTAATCCCATGCAACCCTTCACCAAACACACCGGAGTGGTTCTGCCGATGGACCGCTCCAACGTCGACACCGACCAGATCATTCCAAAACAGTTCTTGAAACGGATCGAGCGAACCGGCTTTGGGCAGTTTCTCTTCTTCGATTGGCGATTGCTCGACGACGGCTCGGACAATCCCGATTTCGAGCTGAACCGGCCCGAGTATGCCGGCGCGACGATCCTTCTGGCTCGGCGGAACTTCGGTTGCGGTTCGAGCCGCGAGCACGCGCCTTGGGCACTGGCCGATTACGGCTTCCGCGTGATCATCGCGCCGAGCTTCGGCGACATCTTTTTCAACAACTGCTTCAAGAACGGCCTGCTGCCGATTCCGCTGGGCGAGGCCCTCGTCGAGGATCTCTTCGGTGGCTGTGGTGAGCATCCCGGCTACCGGCTCACGGTCGATCTGGAGGCGCTCACAGTGACCGACGAGTATGGTTTGTCGTTGCCGCTGGAGGTAGACGACTTCCGACGTCAGTGCTTATTGAACGGTCTGGACGACGTCGCGTTGACGCTCCAACACGAAGCCGCGATCACGGCCTACGAGCAGGCCCATGGCATCGGCTGAAGGCTCGGCGCGTTGACAACCGGCCAGCGGGCGGGATAGAATGGAGACTGAGGTCGGCGCGACCGGCCGCCGCATGCTACGGATTGCGTTCCACCTTTACCTTCCCGCCAAAGGAGTCCTGTCGATGAGCAAGTCCAATCCTGTTTCGCGACGTGCGTTCCTTCAAACCACCGGCGCGGTTGCCGCCGCGACGACGCTGGCCGCCAAGAGTTACGGCCGAGTCATCGGCGCCAACGAGCGGATCCGCACCGGGCTGATCGGCGGCGGCAAGATATCGCACAGCCACGTCGCCGCATTCAAGGCCCTTCGAAGAAAGAATAACTTCGAGCCGGTCATGGTGGCCGACTGCTGGGAAAAGCGTGCGAGAAACTGCGCAAAAAGACTGAAGCTGCCCGAATCGAGAGTCGTCACCGACTATCGCAAGCTCATCGACGACAAGGACGTCGACTATGTCACCATCGCAACACCCGAGCACCGGCACGCCCCGATGATTATCGAGGCATTGGACGCGGGCAAGCCGGTCTACACCGAGAAGCCGATGACCCACACCGTGCCCGAGGCGCTGGCCGTGATCAAGAAGCAGAAGGAGACGGGCCTTCCGGTTCAAGTCGGCGTGCAGGGCATGTCCGACGACAGCTATATCTCCGCCGGAAAGGCGATTCGCGAGGGAATCGTCGGCCGGGTCGTCCAGGCCCAGATCGAGTATGTTCGGCATTACGGCAAGAACGGCCCCTGGCGTTTGCCCGGTCTGAAGGAAGACATGGCCAAGCCGGCCGACCTCGACTGGGACGCCTGGCTGGGCGACGCGCCGAAAGTGCCCTGGAACCCGCACCATTATTTCGAGTGGCGCAACTACGCGGCCTATTCGGGCGGGATCTGCACCGATCTGTTCATCCATCGCATCTCGCGGATCATGAAGGCCTGCGACCTGCTCTATCCGCGGCGCGTGGTCGGCATGGGCGGCATCTGGCAATGGGCCGACGGACGCGACCTGCCCGACAACTTCGAAATGATCTGCGAGTATCCCCGCGGCATGACCGTCTACGTCCTGGGCACGATGAGCAACGAGACGAGAATCGACCATCTGGTCCGCGGGAACAAGGGCACGCTGGCTTTCACGCCCGACGGCTGGGTCGCCAAGAACAACGACGGTCAACTGGTCGCCGAACACAAGAAGACCGGCGGCGAACGAATCGACCTGCACCACATCAACCTTCTCAACCACCTGCGCAAAGGCGAACCGCTCAACTGCCCGGCCGAGTTGGGTCTGGCCGGGGTGGTGGCCGTCTCGATGGCCAACGAGTCGTGGCGGACCGGCCGGATGACGGCCTGGGATGAGGAAAACGAAAAGGTCGTCCCCGCCGACACGCTCCCGTTCAATCCGTATCCGGAAAAGGACGTGGTATAAACGACGGAGACACGGAGGACACGGAGAAAGTTAGCCGTCGGGCCTGTTCGACGAAAGGATATTGGAAACCACAGATCCCGGCGCGCCGGGACAGATGAACACGGATGTTGGTTTGAGAGATTATTCTTTGGCTTGTGATGGTCTCAGAGATGAGCGAATCCTCATCACCAAACTCGTACAAATCGCCGCCGGAGGGTGAGTCAAAAACAACAGAAAGTGGTCGTAAACACGTTGGCCTCGGGTTGTTAGTTGTTTGTACATTCGTCGGTGCCTTCGTCGGCTCGGTCGTTTTTGGGAAGTCGTTTGGTCTTACGCCGACGGATCCGAGAGGCCCCTCCATTGCAGCTGGGCTGGGTGGACTCGTCGGCCTGGCGGTTGGCATTGTGCTCCGAGTCCTGCTTGCTCTTGTATCACGGCTCAGCAGCGCCCGAGGGCAACGATGACTTCGTGCGCGTCTCGTAGGTCAGGCTGTGCCTGACGATCATGATCACCATCTCGAACCGTCCAGGGTCCTTGACTTCTTCCTGCTTCCCGCGTAACCTAAGCGGGATCACGCTGTGGGCTTAGGGATGTTTGCATTGACAAGGAGTACCCATGGGAAAAGGCAGTTTCACCAGCCGACGCAGGGAGCTCGAGGACAAGTTCTTTCACGAGCGCGATCAGGCACTGTTGCAGGCCCTGCGCGAGCAAAGGGAATCGAAGGAGCGCAAGAAGGCCCTCTCCGAGGCGTCGGGCATTGCCAACGAGGAACTGCTCGACCAATTGGACGCACTGGACATCCGTTGCGAGACCTTGGCGGCCCTGTCCTTGGTTCCCATGATTGCGGTCGCCTGGGCCGATGGAACCATCGACCCGAAGGAACGCCGGGCCGTGATCACCGCGGCCGAGCAGAAAGGCATCGAGCCGGAGCATCCCGGCCATCAATTGCTCGAGGGCTGGCTCCGCCAGAAGCCCGACGGCGCGATGCTTGCCGTTTGGAAGGACTACGTGGCCGCACTTACCGAAGTCCTTAACGACACGGCCATCGCTGCCTTGAAATACGAGGTGCTCGGTCGCGCCCGGTCCGTCGCCGAGGCGGCGGGCGGCCTGCTCGGCCTGGGCAGCAAGATCTCCAAATCGGAGCAGGCCGTGTTGACCGAGCTGGAAGAGGCGCTTGGGTAAAAGGTCCTCAAAAGATTGCAGTCAGGGTGCCTGGGCCATAGCGAAGCGGTGGCCCAGAGAACCACAAACTGGGGCACCGCTTCGCTATGCCCCAGCCACCCGTTGCACGAGCCATCTGAATCGGTGCGTGC
>CAZWWC010000177.1:6357-8726 GCA_964637625.1 uncultured Planctomycetaceae bacterium | reverse complement strand
TTGGCTACCGCGAGCACACGACACCCTGTCGAACCGTCCCGAGAAAACAGCGAGGTTTCTCGGGCCGTCCCGAGCGAGAACAACAACCCTGAGCCGGTGGGCTGAGCGTTTCTCGTCCCACTGCGCAAATGCTCCAAAGAGTGCGTGTTCCGGGGCACCGCTTCCCCGGCGCGACGGGGTGAGCCGCCCCCAAGCCGCCACGAAACCCTGTCTGCCCCCAAGGTACTTCCCAAGTGCGCACAAGGTTGCCACAATGGGACGAACTGGCCGCCCTGGGGTATCCTGCCCGTCTTGGCAACGTCGCCGTTTCTCGCTACGCAATCCGCAACCACGGTGGTCCGACCATGAGCGTCCTGCACAACTTGATCGGAGTGGAAACGGCCGTCTCGGAAGTTGCCCGGGCCGTCTGTCTTCTCGCCCAGTCGTTTGAGGTACCCATCGTCGGCGGATACCACGTAACCTGTAGCGACGAGACCGAGTGGGAATGTGCCGAGATGTTTCATCAGGTGCTGGCCGAATCGATGCTGCCGCCTTTGAAACTCGGTCGGCGGGCCGCCTTCCACACGATGAACCTGGGCGCGCGTTACGAGCCCGGCGCGATGCGTGTGGCCGAGGAGCATTACGCAACGCCCGAGGCACGCGAGACGACCAAGCTGATGATTGTGAAAATCAACTCACACGTGGCCGTCCGCGCGATGCCCGACGGTCCGGAGTACGGCACGCTGGTGCGTTACGGCGCCGAGTCGCGATGTTGCGGAGCATTGTGGGCCCTGTTGGAGGGCGCCGTGCTACCGGCCCTGGAGGAATTGCAGGGGACGTTTCGCACCAACGGCGTCGACCGGGTCGATATGCTTCGCCAGCGCCGGCTGATCCCGCCGGCACACCGGGCCTTGCTCGCCGCGGTGGCGGGCGCGCGGCTTCAAGCCGCCCGGGCAGTGGCCGACATCGCCGAGTATCATCCCCTCTGGCCGACCGTCTTTCTCGTCGTGCCGTGCGTCACGATCAACCGCACCGAAAGCGACACGGAGCTGGTCGTCGGTCAATACGGAATCGATGCCACCGGGCAGCGCCCCGAGATTCGCTACCGCGGTTTGGGAGACGTGCCGCTGGAGTACCGACTGCGCCACGATTACGGGCGCGTGATCCTCGAAGACGACCAGTGGCCGGAAGAAGAAGCCTAGCGGACTATCTGGGGCAGCGCTTCGCTATGCCCCAGCCACCCCCGAAAAATGCTCCGAGCGGGCGCTATCGCTTGCCGCCGCTTGCCGTCCCTTCCAGGTTGCCTTCGCGGAACGCGGCGGCCATGGCCAAGGGTACCTCGGCTTCGGCCAGGACGACCTTCGCGCGGTTGCGCGCCACGGTGGCCCTCATCTCCTGCTCGCGGGCCATGGCCATGGCGCGCCGTTCCTCGGCCTTGGCTTGGGCCACCCGGGTATCGGCTTCGGCCTGCTCGGCCTGAAGCCGCGCACCGATGTTCTCGCCCACGTCGATGTCGGCGATGTCGATCGAGACGATTTCAAACGCCGTCTGGGCATCCAGCCCGCGAGCCAGCACGGCCCGCGAAATACTGTCCGGGTTCTCCATCACGTTTAGATGGGTTTCCGCCGAGCCGATCGAAGTGATGATACCTTCACCCACCCGGGCGATGATCGTTTCCTCGGTGGCCCCACCAATAAGACGCTCGATGTTGGTTCGCACGGTTACCAGGGCGCGGACTTTCAATTCGACTCCGTTCTTGGCAATGGCGCTGAGCGTCGTTCGGTGCGATCTCTGAGGATCGGGACAATCGATCACTTTGGGATAGACGCTCGTCCGGACCGCTTCGAGCACGTCGCGTCCGGCCAGGTCGATCGCCGCCGCCCGATCGAAATCCAGATCGATGTCGGCCCGATGCGAAGCAATGATGGCCGTGATGACGTTGGGCACATTGCCGCCGGCCAGATAGTGGGCTTCGAGCCGCCGGGTCGTGATGCCCGTCTCCTCTTCCGTTCCGATGCCCGCCTGGATCGCCATGATCTTGCCCTGCACAATCATCCTGGCGTCGACCTGGCGGAAGGTCATCCCGATGAGGCTGAACAGGCTTACGTTGGCCCGCGACATGTAGGCCTGGAACCAGAGACTCCAGTAAATAGCCACGACGATGATCGCCGCCAGCGCGAACAATATGGCGGCGATAATCAGAACGATCGTCAAGAAGTTGGGCCAAGCGGCCAGCAGACAAGGCACTCCATAATCCATGGCATACTCCTTCAGACTCCACGACTTCTTACACCGACGGCTCCGACAGCGCCGAGACGCGCACCGGATAGCTTAGCGAATTTGGCCATCGGGGAATAGCTCTAGGGGGGATTTTGGACCTTTTTTCGCTC
>CAZWWC010000177.1:4417-6257 GCA_964637625.1 uncultured Planctomycetaceae bacterium | reverse complement strand
ACCCCACTGCCCCGACAACCCCAATCTGCTATCCTTGTGGTATGACCCCGCAGGAATTGGCACATCTGGAAATCCTGGCCGAAATCGACTCGTTGGCCGGGCAGCTCCGTCGTTGGGCCGCCGACGCACCCGACTGGCCAGAGGCCGACTCGGCCCGGGCAATCGTCGGGCGGCTGCTCGAGCGGACCGAGGCCTTGCGGGTCCGGCTCGAAGCCCCGCTGGTGGTCGCCACGTTGGGCGGCACGGGCACGGGCAAGAGTGCGTTGGTCAACGCCCTGGTCGGCGCCGAGGTGGTTCGCGCCGGGCGCGAGCGACCCACCACCACCCGGCCGACGCTCGTCTGTCGGCCCGATCTCTCGCCCGAGATGCTGGGCATCGACCGGGCAAGCGTCGATCTGGTGCAGCGGGACCTGCCGGCGCTGGCCAACTTGGTCTTGTTGGATTGTCCCGATCCCGATACGACCGAGCAGCCCGAGGCCACCGAGACGAATCTCGCCCGGCTACGAGCACTGTTGCCCCATTGCGACGTCTTGCTGGTGACCACGACTCAGCAGAAGTACCGTAGTGCCCGGGTGGCCGACGAACTGGCCGCGGCCGCCCACGGTGCCCGGCTCGTCTTCGTCCAAACCCACGCCGATACCGACGACGACATTCGCGAGGACTGGAGGCAGGTGCTGGGCGGGCAATACACAACCGGGCATCTCTTTGCGGTCGACTGCCTGGCCGCCCTGGCCGACGCGAGGGCAGGCATCGAGCCGCGCGGCGAGTTTGCTTCCCTAGTCGATCTGCTCACGCGCCAACTGGCCGGCACCGCGCCGGCGCGAATCCGGCGAGCCAACTTCCTCGACCTGGTCGACGGGGCGCTTGACTCCTGCCGGCGACGGATCGATCAGAACATGCCGGCGGTCAAACGGCTTCGGGAGGCCATCGAGGGGCAGCGCTCGCGCCTGGCCACGCTCTCGGCCCAGCAGATTCGCTCGGAATTGCTGGCCAATCGACGCTCTTGGGAAAACCGGCTTCTGGGCCGGATTGTCTCCTGCTGGGGATTCAGTCCGTGGTCACTCGTGTTGCGGGTTTATCAAGGGCTGGGAAGCCTATTGCTGGGCACACTCTTGATGCGCGCACGCACGCCGGCACAGATGGCACTTTGGGGAACCGTCCAGGGCGTGCGGAGTTGGCGGAAGCGACGCCGCACGACCGCGGCCCAAACCAAGGCAACCCAGGCCGCGGTGGCCGGCTGGGACCAGACCGAGCTGCGCACGGCCGCGCTGGTCCTCGACGGCCATGCGGCCGAAGCCGGACTGGACCGCGACGCTGCACGGATGCCGCACGTTGCGGCCGAAGCGGCCGAAGCCGGCACGGCGCTGGTCGGCGACGTCGCCGGTCAGATCGAGGCCCTGCTGGCCCGACTGGCCAAGCGGCATACGGGCCCTCTGACCCGCGCCCGCTATGAGCTTCTGCTGGGTACGATGCTCGTCGTACTGCTTTATCGGGCGGGCAAGAACTTCTTCTGGGATAGCTGGCTCGCCGAGCCACCCCAGCCGGTCTTTGGGCTGGATTTCTACCTTTCGGCCGGTTTCTGGCTCGTGTTATGGTGCGTGCTGCTCGTCTGGGGCTTCACGAGCCGGCTGCGTCGTGGGCTGCGGCAGGAGATCGACCAGTTGGCCGGGCAGTGGGCCAACGCGCCGGCGGTGGCCGGCCTGTTTGCACAGCTCGAGAGCCAGTGTGACCGGGTCGAGCGATTCTCAGAGCGGTTGGAACAACTTCACGCTCAGGTGGCCGCCGTGCGTCGCCGGTTGGCCACGCCCGACGACCCGCTGGGCCACCGCCGCTGAGCAGC
>CAZWWC010000177.1:2902-4317 GCA_964637625.1 uncultured Planctomycetaceae bacterium | reverse complement strand
GGCCAACACCCTCTTTTCGGGTGTCTTCTTTGCATCGTGCCGGGCCGGCTGGTATCATCCGTCATTGCCCTTGTTGGGGTCGCTGCGCCGGGTGCGAGCGCAACCGGGCAACGCAACCCTTTCTAATTTCCACCACCCTAGATCTTACGAAAGTGAGGCAGAAGCAATGAGAACTCGATCGCACCTGTCCGTTTCGCTCGTCGCCGCCGCCATGCTGCTGGGCATTGCTTATTCGGCCGCAAGAGCCAAGGATCCTGAAGGCAAGGCAACCGCCAAGACTGCCGTGAAGCAAAGGAAGAAACTGAGGCAGCTCAAGGGCCGGCTGCCGGACTACTTCCGCACGGTCGTCACCGAGGAGCAACGACAGAAGATCTACGCCATTCAAAGAGAGTATGGCCCTGAGATTCGCAAGCTGAAAGCTCAACTCAAAGCACTCACTGACGATCGCAACGCCAAGATCGACGCCCTGCTGACGCCCGAGCAGCGCAAACAGATCGCCGAACTCAAGAAGGCCGCCAAGGCAAAACGGAAGAAGGCCAGAGAAAGGGCTGCCCAGCCCGAGGCAGTGAAAGAGAAATCCAGGTAGTGGAAGTAGGGTGGGGCGAGCTTGTCTCGCCCCACCAGCATTTTGCCGGCGAGTAGCCCAATAATTTCGGTGGGGCGGTTCTCGCCCCACCCTACTGCTGGCCCAGCGCGTCGATCAGCCGGTCGATCATTTTTGCTGAGTGGGCCCAGGTGAGGCTCAGTCGCACGCACGACTCGCCCTGGGGCACGGTCGGCGGACGGATGACCGGCACGTAGAAGCCGCGCTCGTACAACTGCTTGGAAAGCCTGATCGCTCGCTCCGGCTCCCCCAAGATGATCGGGATGATCTGGCTGGCCGATGGGCCGACGTTCCAGCCCTGCTCGACCAATCGCCGCCGCGTCCGCTCGGCTCGCGCCAGAAGCTCGGTTCGTCGGGTGGGTTCGTCACGGACAATGTCCAACGCCGCAACGGCCGCGGCGGCCGCGGCGGCCGGCATGGCCGTCGAAAAGATGTAGGGCCGCGCGCGATTGACCAGCCACTCGATGAGCGATCGCGATCCGGCCACGAATCCGCCGATCGATCCGAGCGCCTTGCTCAGCGTGCCGGTGCGAACATCGATCCGGTCCTCAACGCCGAGCATCTCGGCCACGCCGCGGCCATTTTTGCCAAATACGCCCGTGGCGTGGGCCTCGTCGACCATGAGCATCGCGTCGTGCCGCTCGGCCAGTTCGGCCAGTTCGACCAGCGGCGCCCGATCGCCGTCCATGCTGAAGAGGCTGTCGGTGGTGATCAGCCGGCGGCGATAGTGCCCGGCCCGGGCAAGCAGCCGGTCAAGCCGGTCGACGTCGTTGTGCGGATAAACGCGCGTGTCGGCCCGGGAAAGCCGGCA
>CAZWWC010000177.1:0-2802 GCA_964637625.1 uncultured Planctomycetaceae bacterium | reverse complement strand
GCCCAGGTAGTCGTTCGAGCCGAAGCTGACAAGCGGCTGGCCTTCGATTCCGATTTGCGCGGCCTGGGGGCCGAGTCGGGTCGAGAGCCGGCGGAGCAGCCCCCCCTGCTGGAGCTGGTCCAACTCCCCATCGACCCATGCGAGCCGGTTGTGCGTAGTATGTTTTGGCATGGTTGCCCGCCGGTCACCGAGCCCAGGTGGTCCGAGCCCGTAAGATTGTTAGGATGCCCATTCTAAACAAAGCTGCTTTCGGGACGAAGGACATCTCGGGCAAGAAACGGCCCTGTAGGGGGTGCAAGATTGCCTTGGTGACGGAAACATTACTCATGGCCATGAACCGATCGCAAAGAGCCGCCCGCCCCTCAGGACCGGCAAAATCCGCGAAAATCGACTGGCCGGCCGTATTGGCCGAGCACGATCGGTGGCTGCGGACGATCGTCCTGGCCCGAGTCGGCCAGCCCGAAGCGGTCGACGAGGTGATGCAGGAGGTGTCGATGGCGGCCGTTCGCCAGCAGGCTCCCCTGGCTGATCCGGGCAAAGTGGCCCCATGGCTCTACCGGCTGGCCGTGACCCAATCGCTGTTGTATCGGAGGAAACAAGGCCGCCGACGCAAACTGACCGATCGCTACGCCGAGCGAAACCGACCTCGCGAGCAGGACAATCGCGAGCAAGACCCGTTGGGCTGGCTACTGACCGACGAGCGGCGGCAATTGATTCGCAAGGGCCTCGCACGGCTGCCCGGACGCGACGCCGAACTGCTGCTTCTGAAATACACCGAAGACTGGAGCTATCGAGAACTGGCCGCAAAACTGGGAATCAGCGAGAGTGCCGTCGAGGCGCGATTGCACCGAGCACGTCAAAAACTCAGAAAACAATTGACCGCCTTGGAAGTGGTTGAAGGTTAGCGATGAAACCAAAGAACTCGAATCCCCCACCCACCGACGACGATCATCTCTTTGACCTGCTGGTCGACGGCCAGCTCGACGAACCGCGACGCCGCCGGTTGCTCACCGGTCTGGACGACCGGCCGGGCGGTTGGCGCCGTTGTGCCCTGGCCTTTCTCGAAGCCCAATCGTGGCGCGAGGCGATGGACGCGTTGGTCCATCCACAAGCCTCGGCCGAATCTCCCAGGGCGCAAGTCGCACGTCCAAAAGAGCGACGCCGAAGGGATTACATCACGACGCTGCTGGGCATGGCCGCCAGCTTCCTCTTGGCCGTGGGCATTACCTCGCTGATGCACGACATGCAACGGGGGCGCGGAGCCGGATCGGCCCAAATGGCCAGCGTCATCGAAAGCGAATTTCCCTCCGACGGTCGAACAGGGCCACCGTCGCAATGGCGCCAAGCTGCCCGCTCCGGCGAGCGGGTGCATCTGGTGGGCCTTCCCGCCAAGGGACCGGACGGCCGGCGACACACGGTCGGGCTGCCGGCCGTGGCGCGCGACCGGCTCGACGAAGCGTGGTTACAGAACATGCCCTCGGCGATTCCCAAGGAGGTTGCCCGATCGTTTCAGCAGGCCGGACACGAAGTGCACACCTCACGGCAGTTACTCCCGTTCAGGATGAAGGATGGCCGCCGCCTGGTCGTGCCGGTCGATCAGCTCGACGTGCACTACGCGAGCAACCCGGGGTATCAGTAAGCAGCGGGCAGCGGGCAGCAGGCAGTAAGCAGTAAGCAGTAAGCAGTAGGATTCATAGCCGTGGGCGGAAGCCTACGGTCGTTTCGTCTCAAACGGACGGGAGAAAGTCATGAAACGTTACGTGTGGTCCTTGAAGCTCACGGCAGGTATTGCCTTGCTCGTGGCGTCGGTCGCCTTGGCCGGGCCGTATAGTAACCTACAGGCCGAGGAGGCAAAGAACGACGCGCCGACCGTTGTTGAATCGCACCAGACCTTTGAAGTGGACAGCACGACCCTTCCATTGAAAATGCCTCCCGTTGACAAAGGAATCTCTTGGTATTCCCTGCCGTCGTCGGGGCACGATTATGGCACAACACTCCTTAGCGACGTCATTCCGACGCGCGTCAAGCTTCCCAAGTACTGGATCGGCGTGAAGTGCCGGGCTCCCTTGCCGGAATTTCTGCACGAACACCTCGACCTACCGAAGAAACAAGGTTTGCTGGTGGTTGAAGTCGTGCCGGAAGGTCCGGCCGCCAAGGCGGGGCTGAGGCCGCACGACATCCTGCTCTCGGGCAACGCGAAGCCGTTGCGGAACGTGCTCGACCTGATCCAGGTTGTCGAGGAAACCCAGGACAAGGTGATTGCGTTCGAGTTGATTCACAAGGGCACACCCCGGACGGTCGAAATCAAGCCGGGGAAACACCCCTGGCGAAGACACGAGGAAGAGCCGGCCGCCGACTCGCCGCCTTATCGGGAGTTGGACAGGGTGCTGCGGTGGTTTGAGCAGAACTATCCGCGCTGGGGAAACAGACGGATGCGATTGCGAATCATACACCCAGGCACCATTCTCCCACCCGACGCCCCGGTGCACCCCGCGCTGCCCGGCGGCATGAGCATCATGATCCTCAAGAAGGGCGACGAGCCGACGAAGATTACGGTCAAGCGCGACGACAAGGTCTGGAAGGTCACCGAAAAGGAACTGGACAAACTGCCCAAGGACGTGCGGCCGCACGTGGAGCGGATGCTGCACGGCATCGTGGCCGCGCCCGAAATGCTTGCGCCGCGGTTCGACGTCGTTCCCGAGTGGGTCGCCCCGAAGAAACCGCCGAGGCTGCCCAAGGAGAAGCCTTCGGCTCGCAGCCGGCTCGAAGAGCGGATGGACCGGATGAACGAGCGGCTCGAAA
>CAZWWC010000176.1:0-8735 GCA_964637625.1 uncultured Planctomycetaceae bacterium | reverse complement strand
GACGAGATCCCGCGGCGCACCCGAGACAAATACCAGCGTCGACTGAACAAGCTGGTCGACATGCTCGTGCGCTGCGGTTTTCAGTGCGAGATGCCCGGCGGGTCGTACTTCCTCTACACGCCCAGCCCGAAGACAGCTGCCGGCGGCATCGCGTTCGAGTCGGCCGAGGTGGCCAGCCAATACCTGATCACCGAGCACTCGATCTCGACGGTACCTTGGGACGACGCGGGCAGCTTCCTCCGCTTCTCGGTCACCTACGAAGCCGAGAACGAAGCGGCCGAAGACGCCCTGATGGCCGAAACCGAGGCACGGCTCAAGCAGTGCGAGTTCGCGTTTGCCTGACGCATACGAGGGTAGCACCGGTTCTTGAACCGGCGTGCCTGAGCCACGGGCGAAGGCACAAGAGGATAACACGTTGCGGAGTCGAGACCTCTCGTGCCTTCGGCGCCCGGGTTCACGAACCCGGGCCACCCGGCGTTTACGTTCTGATGGCCCCCCGGTTGACTTCTTTGACTCTCGCTGCCCGATAGGCTACGATGGGACCTGGAGAGCGTTGCGTTCTTGGCCATCCCTTTCGTCGACGCTCGTCTATGTTTCCCTCCAACCCCGCGAAGCGCCGCCATGCCCACCACGATCAAGCTTACGATCCTCACCATCCTCACCGCGGCCGTTGTTCTGGCCGGTTCGGTGTTTCAAGCGATGGCCCAGACACTGGTGCCCGTTGACGACAGCAAGAATCTGGCCGCCGGCTTCAGCGAACCACCGATGACCGCCTGGCCGCGCGTGTATTGGTTTTGGATGGGCACGAACGTGAGCAAGGAAGGCATCGTGGCCGATCTCGAAGCGATGAGAGAGGCCGGCATCGGTGGGCTGATCCAGATGGCCATACCCGACTCGGTCGGCAGTTGGGATATGTTCGAGATCGTCGATAGCCCCACGCCCGACCATCGGGTATTGAGCAAGAAATGGTGGGAGCTTCTGGCGTTTGCGGTCAACGAGGCGGGCCGCCGCGACATGTTCTTCGATTTGCACGTCTGTCCCGGCTACGCGACTTGTGGCGGGCCGTGGATCACGCCCGAGAACTCCATGCAGTTGTTGACCTTCTCCCACGTCGAGCTCGACGGCGCGGAGCCAGCGACGATCACGCTGCCACGGCCCGCCGTCAAGCCGGTTGTCCATTGGTCCTATGACAACACGACCACCGGCCCGAAGCAGTTCAAACGCACCAGGGTAACCTACGATACGAAGGGGTTCTACGGCGATGTGGGCGTGGTGGCTGTTCCAAAGGCCGACAGCAGCCGGCCCGATTTTGCCCGTGGCGTCGACGTCACTCGCCACATGCGGCCCAACGGCACACTCGACTGGCATCCACCCGGGAGGGGCGCGTGGGTCGTCTACCGAATCGGTCACCACAGCTCCGGCCGGTGCATCGCCCCCGCTCCGCCGCAGGCCCGAGGCCTTGAAGCCGACAAATGGAGCGATCGGGCCCTCGAAAACAGCTATCGAGCCTTTTCCGGAAAGCTGCTCGGGATGCTCGACGCCGAGGGGCGCAAGGCACTGCAGTCAGTGCATATTGACAGCTTCGAAGCCGGCCCACAGAACTGGACCGCGACGTTTCGCGAGGATTTTCGGCAACGTCGCGGCTACGACCCGTTGCCGTTTCTTCCTCTGCTGAGTGTCAACCGAAAGAAGATAAAAGACGATCGCGCACAGCGATTTCTCTATGACTTCGAGTGTACCAAGATCGAGCTGTTTGCCGAGCGGATGATCGGCCGCTCGGCCGAGCTAGCCCATCGCGACGGACTGCAATTCAGCTGCGAACCGTACGGAGGCGACCTCGATCCGGTCGAATTGGTTCCCCATGTCGACCAGCCGATCGACACGTTCTGCAACCGGCCGCCGGGCAGGACGTTTTCGCTTTCGGCGACGTACGCTGGCAAGCCGCTGGTCGGAGCCGAGGCGTTCACCACCTACCCACAAAATCCCGGCGCGCGGTGGGACGCCACGCCCATGATGTTCATCCCCCGGGCCCATGGGGCTTTTGTCCGTGGGATCAACATACTTTACTTCCACTGCTACGCGCACCAGCCGTTCCCCGATTCGGTGAAGCCGGGCATGACCATGGGCCAGTGGGGTACGCAGATCGGCCGCAAGACAACCTGGTGGAAACAGTCGCGGCCCTTCTTCGACTACCTGGCCCGATGCCAGTATCTGTTGCAACAAGGTGTCCGGGTCATGGACGCGCTGGAAATGCAGTACTGCCCGAGCGAGGTGTTCCTCAACGATCTGGCGGTCCGCGACGGCCGCGTGACGATTCCCGACGGCAACTCGTTCGCGTGGATTCGCTTGACCAAGGATCGCTCGATGCGGCTGGACGTGGCGCGCCGACTCGAGGAACTGGTTGCCGCCGGCGCGGTCGTCGTCGGACCGAAGCCGCACGACGCGCCGGGACTCGAAGGCTATCCGGACTCGGTCGCAGAAGTGAGGCAAATCGCCGCGCGGCTCTGGGGCAACTGCGACGGCAAGAAGATCCGCCGCAACCGTTTCGGCAAGGGAACCGTGCTCTGGAACGAGAATCCGGCCAAGGTCATTGCGGGTTACGTCCCCGATTTTCAAGTGAAAGATGCGTCGCCCGGGGCGCGATTCGCAGCACTCCATCGGCGGACCCCGGACGCCGAGATCTATTTCGTGGCTAATCTCACACCACACGTTGCCTCGGGCGTGTGCTGCTTCCGGACGGTCGGACGACAGCCCGAGTTCTGGGATGCGGCCGATGGATCCATACGAGATGCCAAACAATGGCAAACCGGCACGCGGCAAATCGACGTGGCCCTTGAACTCGAAGGCCACCACGCGATCTTCGTCGTTTTCCGCAAGCCGACTCGCGAACAAGGGCCGGGCATCGACCTGGGGAAGACCGCCACGCCGGCGACCGGACCGATCACCAAGGCTGTCTACGGGCTTCCCGGCACAAAAAAAATGGTCGAGTTGACGGACAAGCTCAACCGGCTCATTGGCAGCGGCCAGACCCGGCTGATGGTGGGCCACGCGCTGGGAATCGACCCGGCACCCTACAAGGTGAAGACGCTCGAAATCACCTACACGACGCCCGGCGGTCAGACCAAACAGATTGTGGCCAAGGATGGCGACACGATTGCTCTGCCTCAAGTAAAGAAGCCGGCGCTGCTCAGGTTGGACGGAGCGTGGGAAGTCTCGTTCCCGGCGAATCTCGGCGCGCCGGAGAGAATAGCCCTGCCGGAGTTGATGAATCTCTCCGAGCATGCCAACTCCGGCGTGAAGTATTTTTCGGGCACGGTCACGTACCGCAAGGAGTTTTCATTGTCCGGGGCGCAACTCGCCAAGTTTCCCTCCTCAGTGGTTCTCGACCTGGGCGAGGTGTGCCACGTGGTCACCGTGAAGCTCAACGGCCGGGAGCTGGGTATTCTCTGGCGCGGGCCCTATCGGATCGAGGTCACCAAGTTCCTGCGGCCAGGCAAGAATCGGCTCGAACTCGACGTGACGAACACCTGGGTCAACCGGCTCATCGGCGACCAGCAGGAGCCCGACGACTGCACATGGTATCCCGATCAGCGTTGGGCGAGGCAGAACATCGGCGCGCCGCTTCGGGCCTTTCCCGACTGGTTTACCGACTTCCTGAAGACGGGTAATCGTCCTTCCAAGGGCCGCTACACGTTCGTATTCTGGAACAAGTACAAGAAGGACTCGCCGCTGCCCGCTTCGGGGCTGATCGGACCGGTCGTGCTCAGGCCGGCGGTTGGCCGCTAGTGGGGCTGCTAGCGGCGCGTTGCCAAATCTCGTAGGTCAGGCTGTGCCTGACAGCAAGTGGCTGTCGAGAAAACATGCCCACGGCAAGCGTGGGCATGCCACCCACCCTTTATTCTCCCGAGCGATTGATTTTCATTCTGGGTCTGTCATAATCGTGCTTCAGGCAATTGAATTGGTTGCCGTGGGAACCTTATTTGGCGGCAAGCCCGATCGTAGTCCAGTTCGAACGCGCGGGTGACGGAATATCTGAGCTCGCGCCATTAAGAAGGCAAGAATCCGATGCAAACCAGAGTCTACCCAAGATCAATTCACTTGTGCTTTCTGGCGAGTGCCTGTTTGTGCCTCTGCGCCGGCCAGGCTTGCGCTGAAGAGAAATCGTCGGCCGGCATCGCCGAGAGCGCGCTTGCCAAGCCGACTTCAGAAACCGTCGTAGGTGGGCAGCGGCAATTCCATATTCTCCAGTTCGGCGCCGTTGCGTCGGACAAGGATTATGCCAATGTCCAGCGCAACACCGGCGCGATCCAGAAAGCGATCGACGCTTGTGCCGATTCCGGCGGCGGTCGGGTGGTGGTCCCGCCGGGGACGTTTCCGGTCGGTACAGTCGTTCTCAAGAGCAACGTGACGCTCCATCTCGAAAAGGGCGCCACGTTGCTCGGGAGCCCCGCCGTCAAGGATTATCCACCTCAGAAGCCGGCCCGGCGGAGACGCTATGGCGTTTATCTCAACAGAAGCCTCCTCTTTGCCCAAGGCGCCGATCGCATTTCCGTCACCGGCCGAGGCACGCTCGACGGCAACAGCAAGAGTCGCAACGACTTTCTGGGCGGGAGAAGGATCGGAGGACACCGCCCGACGCTCATCTTGTTCGACGAGTGCACCAACGTGTGCGTCGAGGACGTCACGCTGACGTCCGCCGGGTTCTGGACCAGCGCGTTCACCCTATGCCGCAACGTGCATATCGACGGTATCCGGATCACGGATAGCTCTTTTCCCAACAACGATGGGTGCGATATCTGCGACTGCGAGAACGTCGTCATCGAAAACTGCGACATCGATTGTCTCGACGACGCCATATGCCTGAAGGGCTACATGCCCTGCGGCTGCAAGAACATCGTCATCCGACGCAACCGGCTGCGGAGCCTGTGCAACGCGATCAAGACGGGCACGGATTCCTCGGGCGGATTCCAAAACCTCCTGATCGAGGACAACGAGATCCACCAAACCGGTATCTCGGGCATCGCGCTGGAAATCGTCGACGGGGGGACCATGCGAAACGTGATCGTACGCAACATCCGGATGGACGGTGTCGGGACCCCGATCTTCATCAAGCTGGGCAATCGAAACCGCCCGTTGTATGACGGCCAAACGAACTTCAAAGTGTCCAACGGAGTGCTCCGCGACGTGCATATCAGCGGGATTCGCGCCACCGTGCGCAAACCGGTCAAGGTCAACGACGCGGAGCGGCGCCGGCACAACTACCACTGCTACGCCTCGTCGATCACTGGCTTTCCCGGCCACTGGGTCGAGCGTGTCCAGATCGAAGACGTGAAAATCACGATTGAGGAAGCGTCATCCATGCATACCGCCAAGGACGCAAAACGCAAGGTTCCGGAGCGGTCCAACACCTATCCCGAGAACCGGATGTTCGGCGTCCTGCCCGCCTATGGCTTCTACATTCGTCACGCCAAAGACATCACGATGAAGAACGTGTGGATCGGCAGCCGGTCCGGAGACGGGCGACCGGCGCTGGTGCTGGACGACGTGCACGAGTCGACGTTCAAGGACATCGAGACTGTGCCCGCCGTGAAGACGCCGACCTTCGTGGTCGAGCCGAACTGCACGAACGTGGAGTTGGATGAGGAGTGAACTGGGGGTTCGAGCGACCCATGGCGGGCAATAAGCTCTGCAATCGAGTGCCGGCGTTGCGGCCGGCGCTACTTCTCACAGCTCCTGCTTGAGCTTCTCGACCACGCTTTCGGCTTCCTCGAGCGTTTTCACGACGACCCGGAAATCGTCCTTTCCGGTCAGTTCTGCCGCTTCTCGGATGCTCAACGCAGTGATCGCACTCGGCACAACCTCGACCCCTTTGAGCAGCCCGTGTTCCTTGGCATGGGCCATCGCTTGACTCAGAACGACTCGCGCTTTCTGCGAAAGGACGGCCAAATCGGTGAAATCGGCCAACACGATGAACTTGCCAGGAGAAGATGCCTCGGTAATCGCTTCCTTCAACCGTGACAAGAATGCTCCGCCGATTTGGTCAACAACCTCGTCGGACCAGAACCCCATCATTTCGAAGTGCATGAGGCCCTTGGTGCTGGAAATGATTCGGAAGTACTTCGTAGCATCCATCTCCTGACCCTTTCGATGGCTGGATCCAGATAAGATCCCCGATAGTGAATTGATCTCGTGGACGCGGCAGATGGGTGCAGCACCTGCGACGGGCGTCCAGAACGTGAAATGACGACCCGCCGACGTTACACGTCTCTGAAGACCGACCTGCACTGCCGCAAACGCGGACTGGCCCGAGGCAATAGAGACAATCCCCCCGATGGCGACCAGGATGTAAAGCAAGATGCCGGTGAACCGGAGGGGCCCAAGCGAACCTGCCCGCGCGGGCGACCATTGTAGGGTAAGAAGCGAAGGGCGTCAAGCAATATCGGCAATCGCAATGAAGCGAAGAGGGAAATCCCCGGGCGACAACCCGGTTGACCCCTGTTGGGTCTTTATTTCGGCATGGCCGGCGGCGGGGCGATTTCCTCGGGCATCGGCTCCGGCTTGACCGTAATCTTTAGTGGATTGGCGGCCACACCGTCGCGTCGAATGACGATCAGTTCGGCCTCGACCGGTTCGGCCAACGGCAACCGAGGCGCCTTCAGACGCACGCCCAGGTCGTACCAGCCTTCGATCTGGGCTTCCATTTCGATTCCACCCAGGTGGAGGAGCACCCGACCCGGCTCGGGCCCAAACCCTTCGCCCGCCAGCAGCACCTCGCCGCCGACCTGGACGGTCTTGGGTTTGACCTCGAAGGCGTTGGGATCGACGGGCAAGACGAGATCGGCCGAGAGCCGCGTGCCGTTGTTTGCCTCGCTCGTCTCGTCGACTTCGCGGTTGGCGTCGACCAGCACGTGCAATGTCGTAAAGGGGGCAGGCTGTCCCTTTTCGTCACGCCCCATCTGCTGGACCGCCCAGGGCAGGCGAATGTCGACCGATTGGGTTTGGCCGGGTTCCATCGAGTCGACCCGAACCCCCGCCGTCGGCAACTTGTCGTTCACCTGCTCCTCGTTGCCGGCCAACAACAAGACGTCGAAGGGCCGGTCGATCCGCTGCTGGCTGTTGTTGCGGAACCAAATACGATAGCGCGGCCCGAGTTTCTCTTCCGGATGGCCCGGATCGACAAACCGCACGGCCAGAAGCTGCAAATCGTATTGCAGCGCCGGGGTCGGCGTCCTCTCCACGTTGACCCAAGTGCCGCTGGCCACGACCGGCAGCGGCTCCCAAACGGGCGGTTCCCACCACGTCCAGCCGGGACACGCTACGTAGACCCACGGGCGGCAATAAATGGGCCGAGGATCCCACACCGGCCCGCACCGATAGTACCAGCTCCAGTGGACCCAGGGCGACCAGTGAGGATACCAATGATAATAGGACCCGGGATAGCCGTAGAAGCCCGCGTAGTACGAAGGCCAATGGAAGTGAAACCAGAAGTGGCTCCTGGCGTAGACAGGACTAACCCGGCCTCGGTGATAGTACCTGCCGTTGTGCGACACGTGCATGCCGTGGCCGCGATGTCGGGCCGAATGGACCGTCCCTTTCTGATGCCCATGGTGTTTGTCGAGCCCCATGCGCCGCGCCACGTCGCCGTGGCGGCGCATGTTGTATTGGCCGGCCAGGTCGATTTGCCTGGCCACCGGTCCGGTGGTAACGTGTGCGAACTGATCGCCGCCGCGCCCGGTGTGCCGCTTGCCCGAAGCAGGTCGCCCACGGCCGCCGGCGTGAGCCATCGTGTTGCCCGAAGGCCCGCTACGCCGGATCGTCATCCTCGGTTGATGCGTGCCTTGATGCGGGCCGACGGTACCGGTGGCTGCTGGGCGTCGCGTGGCAACGTCGCGCACGCCCGTGGGCCGGCCGCCGCCCGCGCGGTGGCCGTCGCGCACCGATGGTCCCGCGTTTCGGCCGGAAGCCGTGTCTCGGGGGCCTGGGCTTTGCCGATGGTTTGCTCGGTGTTTGGACGTGTTGCCCGCGATCCGCTTTCGAACGTCCGCCAAGGAAAGCCGGTCGGTTGGGGAGACGCTGCGCCGCGGCGCGGCCGTGTGATCAACGCCGCTCCTACCCTTAGAACGTGTTTGAAGCGCCGTTTTTTGCTCGGTCGAGGGTGCCATGGGCGGCTTGTCCGCCCTTGTTTTTGTGAGGATTCCGTGGCCAGCACTGCGGGACAAGCCAGCAGTGGCACCCTTTTCAAACACGTTCTTAGAGACGCGTGGCGAGGCTTCGTTCGAACGGTTTTCCGTGCTCCGGCTGCGGGCCGCCGTCCGACTCGCGGCGTTGGCTTGGGAAGCACGTCGGCCCGAAATCCGATCGTCGGAACCGCGACGGCCCGGATCGTCGGAACGCAAACGATTTCGATTTGGACTTTGGTTGCTCGAAGGCACGAAACCGGGGTTTTCACTCTTCGCGACATGCCTCTGGGGGCTGCTCGTGCGACGCCGTATCTGTTCAAATTGTGCTTTTGAAACCGCCCGACTGCGGACGTCGGACACGCTTCGCGGGGCTTTGTGCTCGGCAGTGCCGCGACTGGTCTGTGTAGACCGGCGCGCCGCCGACGATGCCCCAACGGAGAACCGTGACTCGGAGGACGGCCTCGGTGAGGCTTGAATCCGAGGCGCCCGCGGCGAGGAGTTCGCCCGCGACGACGATCGTGCCGACGACTGCGCCGACGCACCTGCGCGCGATGA
>CAZWWC010000175.1:0-8748 GCA_964637625.1 uncultured Planctomycetaceae bacterium | reverse complement strand
TCATGTCGAAGCCGCTGACGATCACCACGCCCGGCGTGTCGTCGATGATCACGTCGACGCCGGTGGCCTTCTCAAACGCGCGGATATTGCGTCCTTCGCGTCCGATGATCCGGCCCTTCATTTCATCGTTGGGAATATCGACGGTGCTGGTCGTGGTCTCGGCGGTGTGGGCGGCCGCAAACCGCTGCAGCGCCGTCAGGAGCATTTCCCGCGATTTCTCCTCGCATTTCTCCGTCCATTGCCTCTCGTGCTTCATGATCACGGCGCCGGCTTCCTGGCCCAGTTCCCTGTCGAGATCCTCCAGCAGTCTTGTGACGGCGTCCTCGCGACTCAATCCACTGAGCTCGTGCAGCGTTTGACGCTGAAGATCCAACAGTTTGGAGAGCTCCTCTTGGCGGCGATTGGTGTCCTGAATCCTCTCGGTCAGTTTGCGCTGGGTTCCTTCGACGGTTTTCTCTTGCTTCTGTAGCTGTTCGGCCTGCTTCTCCAGCGCGTCCTGGCGTTTGTCGAGGATGCGTTCCCGTTCGTGGAGCTCTCCGCGCAGCTTGCGGAGCTCGCGTTCGCCCTCGGCCTTCTGCTGGATCGCCCGCTCCTTCAGTTCCAACTCGGTTTCACGGCGCAGACTGCGGGCTGCCTGCTCGGCTTCATCGACGATTTGGCGGGCTTCCGTTTCCGCGTCGCGACGGCGAAGGCGGTCCAGCCCCTTGATGGCAATAAAAGTCCCGATGCACGCCAGCGCGGCGATGATGAGATATTGTATTCCCGGATCCACAACAATGACCCTCGCTTGTATCGGTCCAAGCGAGTGTCTTACCCAGAAACGGATCGGGACACGCCCTTCGCGGTCGGGCCGTCTCCCAGACTGGGGAAACGGTCGTAGACCAGCGGCGCCTTAGACAGAATAGAGACCGAAGCGGTGTGCGTGTTGCGGATCGAGGTGAGTAGTCCGGTGTCTCCTAAGAGAGATGCCAAGACTGAACCATACTGACCCACCTCCAGAGCCGTAAAGGGGCAGACGCCCCTCAAGCCTCCCGGGCGGATCAACACACACTTTCAAAACACGGCCCACATTCATCCCGCCATTATTCGGCCCACGGCTCACGTCGGCAGACCATTGGCGTGGCACGGTCGGCAGACCGCGCCTCTCTCCGACGCGCCGGAAGAGGGTCACGGGTCGCACCAGCCAAGTAGTGCAACCACGCAACCAATCCACGGCATATCGGACTATCACCAACAGCCAAAACATGAACCGATCAAATTCCTAATAATGGATGGTTGTTGCTGCCAAGTTTGTCGCCAGCGACCTGAATCCTGCCTGTGCTTATTCGGCACCATCTGGGTTTCGACGTTTCGCCGATCCGGCTGTAGCCAGAGACACTCGCAGTTTCCTTGTTGTACAATGTCTTCTACGAGAGAAGACCAAGTCCGGTTTCCGCCCGGCCAAGCGAGTTGGTCGGGCAGGAAGACCTTCTTGCGACTATCCCAATCGTACCAGAGTTTTGCGAGACTGCAACCGGAAATCGTGCCGCACCGACGAGATAACCTTACGTGAGAGTACAAGTTAGGGCGATTAGTTGAGCGAGGGAGGTAGGTCTGACTCTCAACCGCGCCAAACAACCATACAGATCCGAACACCCCCCTGGCGAACTAGAAACCAGACCCACGACATGCTCTGGGAGGGCGAACCTCCTAGTGAGCCAAGCAGCTTTGCCACCTGGAACCCCCGGCATGTCGGGACTCGCCCACCCGTTTTGAGACAAACTCTGGCGTGGGAACCAACACGAGACCCAAACTCATGCCCTTCGATCTCGAAATGCAGCTTGCCCAGACGTGGCCGCCCGGGCAGTGGCAGGACGTTACCGTCCTTCTGGCGGTCTCGGGCGGATCGGACAGCGTGGCACTGCTGCGGGCAATGAAGTCGCTCAAAACGGCCGGGTCCGGCCAACTTCTGGCGGTCCATTTCAATCATGGCCTGCGCGGCGAGGGGTCCGACGCCGACGAGGCTTTCGTCGTCGACTTGTGCCGGCGGCTCGAGGTGCCTTGCCGGCTTGGCCATGCCCCGCCGACTTTGAGACGCCGGCACGGCGGTGAAGGGCTCGAAGCGGTTGCCCGCCGCGGGCGCTACGATTTCTTCCGCCACTCGGCAGCCCGAGCCGGTGCCCGTTATCTGGTCACCGGTCACACGGCCGACGATCAGGTCGAGACGATCCTGCACCATATTCTCCGGGGCACGGGAATTGCCGGACTGGCCGGCATGGCCCGCTGCCGAGCGCTCAGCGAGGCTACGACCCTGATCCGGCCGCTTTTGGGCATGCGCCGGGCCGAGTTGATCGGTTATCTCGACCAGTTGAACCAGCGCTACCAGACCGATTCGAGCAACGTGGACACCCAGCTCACGCGGAACTGCATCCGCCACGAACTGCTGCCGCTGTTGGCCGAGCGGTTCAATCCCACGATCGACGAAGCGCTGCTCCGTTTGGGCACACTTGCCGGCCAAGTTCAGTCGGTCGTCGATGGGCTGGTCGAAGGCGTGGCTGATCAGGCTGTTGATTTTCAGGAGGTTGGCGCCTCGATCAACGTGGCAATCATCGCTGATGAGCCCCGCTATTTGGTTCGCGAGCTGCTCATCCACGTGTGGCGTCGGCGCGGCTGGCCGTTGCAGTCGATGGGCTACGCCGAGTGGGACGAAATGGCCGAAATGCTGCTCTCCGGCCGGCCGAAGAAGAAAATGTTTCCCGGCGGCGTGCTGGCCAAGCGCGTGGAAGATCGGCTCTGCCTGCGGCGAGAGGAAAAAATGAATGATGGTTAGAGCGTATCCCGGGTCAGTGTAGCGGGTGCCACGGGCATCTTGCCCGTGCTGTTCTCCCGAGCACACTGGCGAGACGCCAGTGGCACCCAGCTTCATGCCAAGCATTGCCATGAGAATGACGATCACCAAGAAACTCGCGCTGTTGCTTTTGGCAGCTTTCCTATTGCGTCTGGGGGCTGGTCTCTGGTGGCAGTCGCGAATTGGCGTCGGATTCGGATTCGGCGACAGTGAAAGCTACTGGTCGCTGGGCCGAACGATAGCCTTGGGCGAACCCTATCAATTCGGCAAGGCCGACTCGCGCGTGTTTCGCACGCCCGGCTATCCGGCGTTGTTGGCCCCGGTTTTCCTTCTCGGCGGCCCCGATCCGCCGGTCTTTTGGGGACGCGTGCTCGGCGCACTGTTTGGGACACTTTCGGTTGTCGGTGTCTGGTGGTTCGCCCGAGGGCTGTTCGGCTCGCGGGCCGGCTGGATCGCCGGCGCCGCAGCGGCCGTCTATCCCGAAGCGATTGCCGGCAGTGTGTTCGTGTTGAGTGAAGCCCCGTTTTGCCCGCTGATGCTGGCCAATCTGGGCCTATGGGTCGTGGCATGGCAAACGGAGTCGCCGCGTCGGGCCGGCCTTTTGGCCGCGGCGGCCGGCGCCACGGCCGGCGTGGCCACACTGGTGCGACCAAGCTGGCTGCTTTTTCTGCCTTTTGCTTTGGCCGTTGGATTGGCTTTGGGACCAAAGGGGACAGTCCCATTTTTGCTGCGCAAAAATCGGGACAGTCCCCAGGCGGCGCGACGCCGTCATCTCCTGCTAGGGCTCGTCATGCTTCTGGGCATGGTCCTGGTCATGGCACCCTGGTGGATCCGCAACGCTCGGGCAGTCGGCCGCTTCGTACCGACGACACTGGAGGTAGGCGCAAGTCTGTACGACGGTCTGAATCCACGTGCTACCGGTGCTAGCAAGATGTCGCTGGTCGACCGGTTCCTCCAGGAAGAACGACTCGACCAGAGCAACCCTGACGAACCGCTGGAAGTGCGTCTGGACCGCCGGATGCGCGACGAAGCATTGGCTTGGGCCCGGGCAAACCCAGCTCGGGTGGTCCAACTGGCGGGAATCAAGTTCTTGAGAATGTGGAATATTTGGCCAAACGAGGCAAGCTTATCCTCGTGGCCCTTGCGGCTGTTGGTCATGCTGACCTACGTGCCTGTGCTCTTGCTGGGTATACTAGGCGCGGTGAAAACCATTCGGCAAGGCTGGCCGTACTGGTTGTGCTGGCTGCCGGCCGTCTATTTCACACTGCTGCACGTCGTGTTCGTCGGCTCGATTCGCTATCGACAACCGGCCATGCTGGGATTGATTGTCCTGGCGGCCGGCCTGGTTGTTGCATGGCCACGCGACGGAGCCACCAAGGAAGGGTAGCCCTGTTGATCAAGGACCTGATCAACTTCTGCTGGTTCGTCTTCAAGTGGGGGATCGTTCCGGGAACGATCGCCGCGCTGGTTGCCGTTCTCTATTTTTCCCAGCGGGTCGACGAGGAAATCCGCTGCCAAGTCGAAGACCGCGTCGCCGAGCATTACCCCGACTTCAAGGTAACCGTCCGCTCGGCGGTCCGCATCCAAGGCGAAGGCATCGAGATTCGCGACCTCTCGATTTCCCAACCGGGCGCCGAAGGTCCGTCACCCGCGACGCTGCACCTCCAGCGGGTCTTTCTCCGCTGCAACACCGATCTGGTCGACTTGATCGGCGACGACGTGTGCGTCGACCACATCACGATCCAGCGTCCCACCCTGCGGCTGGCGCGGCTCTCGGACGGCACGTGGACCGGACGCCAGTTCTGGCCACCTCCGAAGTTCAGCGAGGTTCCGCCCAACGTGACTATCGAAAACGGAACCGTCGAGATCGTCGATCTGGCCAAAAGTCCTCCGAGCACGATGACGTTTCGCGACGTCAACCTGACGATCGAGAACCAGCCATCGCCCGACGGCGATCCGTCGCGCGGGCCGATCCGCGTCGTCCGCGGCACGTTGACGGGCGATCATCTGGGGCAAATCAAAATCATCAAGGGCCAAGTCGCCCCCGACCGGCAAGATTGGTCGTTGGTCGGAATGATCCACGACCTCGAGGTTTCGCCCGAGCTGCGAGCCGCGCTGCCGACGCCCCTGGCGGGCGCGTTGGCCGCCTTGGCCGGGTTTCGTGGGCACGTTCAGTTGGGCTTCGAGGCCGTAAGCGACCCGGCCGAGCCGTGTGGCTGTCGTTTCACCGTCAAGGGCCGAGTGACCGAAGGTCGCGTCGACGATCCACGGCTGCCCTGTATGCTGACAAATATCCGCGGTTCGATCTCCGCGGACAACAACGGTTTTGTCGTCAAGAATCTGTTCGCTCGTGGTGGCCGGTCGACCCTGTGGATTTCCCGAGGCCAAGCCGGCTTCGGTCCCCGGGCCCCATGGTCGGTCCAAGCCAAGGTAACCCGGCTCACGCTGGATGGGCGTTTGCTGGCGGCTCTGCCCGAGTCGATGCAAGCCCTTTGGGACAAGTACAAGCCGGCCGGCGAGGTGGACATCAACGTCAAGCTGAAATCCGACGGCCGGCGGCTCGATCTGGCCGGCAGCCGGGTTACCGTCGACTGCAAGAACGTGGCTTTCACCTACCACAAGTTCCCCTATCGCTTGCACCGCGGCCGAGGCAAGCTGGAACTCAAGGATGATACGCTCTTCATCAACATGACGGCCCACGGCGGCAATCGGCCGGTGCGGCTCTCGGGCCAGATTAAGCAGCCGCTGGTCGCGCCACACGGTTGGTTCAAGGCCCATGGCGAGAACTTCCCGGTCGACGTGAACGACGAGAAGCTTCTCGGCGCGCTCAACGAAAAGACGCGCCCGATCGTCCGATCGCTTGCGCCACGCGGATTGTGCGACTTCCAAATCGAAGTGTGGCGAAACCATCCGGCCGACGAGCCGCTGCGGCACATTGTTCTTGACTTCAAGGACACCTCAATCTGCTTCGACAAGTTCCCCTGTCCGGTGCAGAAGATTCGCGGACGGATCGAACGGTTTGCCGACGGGCGTTGGGAATTTCGCGATCTCGTCGGCACGAACGACACGGCCCAGATTTGGTGCAACGGCCGGCTTGTCGACGGCCCGGTGGGCAAACAGCTTTCACTGGTGCTCCGTGGCAAGGACGTTCTGCTGGACGAAGAGCTGCGCGACGCACTGAAGCCATCGATGCGCAAGGCGTGGAATGACCTGGAGCCGCGCGGCGTGGTCGACTTCGAGAGCAAAATCAACTGGTTGGTCGGGCCCAAGACGCTCGACCTGGTCGTGGAGGCCCGACCCCAACCCGAGACGACCTCGATCAAGCCGAGGATGTTTCCCTGCCACATGGAGCGGCTTCAGGGCACGCTCGTCTATCGCGACGGCCACGTCACGTTCGAGCGGTTCCGCGCGCGGCACGGCCGCACGACGATCTCCGGCCAGGGTCATTGGAACTTCCAGCCGGAGGGAAGCTGGGATTTCCACCTGGAGAACGTCTCGGTCGACCGGCTGCGGCTCGACGACCGCGAGTTGGTCCAGGCCCTGCCCGAGCGGCTCCGGAAAGGACTCGCCCGACTGAATCCCAGTGGCCCGATGTCCTTGCACCACAGCACGCTCGACGTGCGTCACTCGGGTGTGGCCGGGGAACCGGTTCAAGCGGACTGGGACCTCCGGCTCAGTTTTGATCCGGGCCGCATCGAGTGCGGCATTTGCCTGGAAAACATCAACGGCCAGTTGAGTCTGCGCGGCGGATTCGACGGGCGGCATTTCCACTCTCTGGGCGAACTCGATATCGACTCACTCACCTACAAAGGGCTTCAGTTCACCCACGGCAAAGGGCCCGTCTGGATCGACGACGGGCGCATCTTGCTCGGCTCCTGGGTGGCTCGCCGGCAGCCCGGCCGCGACGGTTTGGCGTCCACGCCGCCGCGTCCGCTTTCGGCCGAGCTCTTCGGCGGCACGGTCAAAGCCGACGCCTGGATCGCGCCGAAGCACGTGCCCTGCTATGCGCTCAATGCGGAATTGCTCGGCGCCGACCTGGCCCAATTCGCCAAGGAAAGGATGGCGGGCAGGCAAGACCTGCGAGGTCGCGTCGGGCTGGTGCTCAACCTGGAAGGGCTCGCCCCGACGATCAACGGCCTGAAAGGCCGTGGCCGCGTGTGGCTCCGCGACGGCAACGTCTATGAGTTACCCCTGATGATCACCATTCTGAAAATGCTCACCGGCCGCCCACCCGACACCACGGCCTTCAGCGACGCCAATATTCAGTTCCAGATCGCCGCTAATCACATCTACCTCAAACCGATCGAATTCAACGGCGACGCGATCAGCCTGGTGGGACAAGGACAAATGGACTTCCAGTCGAACGTCGACCTGGCGTTCTATGCAGTCGTGGGACGCAACGAGTGGTACGTGCCGCTGGTCAGTCCCATCATGAGCGAGGCGAGCAAACGCACCATGACGATCAACGTCCGCGGCCCCCTGCAAAAACCGGAGGCCACCCGCGACGTGCTGCCGGGCGTAAGAGAGGCGCTCCGCGAGTTGGAGAACAGCCTACGGGCCGCGCCCAGGGTGCCGCCTTCCTCTTCCGCCATGGGACGTCAGCAGCCGAAGGACAATTCCAACACACCACAACGCCGATGATCGAGGGTCATTCCATGAGCATCGGTCCGGTGGGAGGACTTCCGACAAGCGCGGCCGGCTCGCCGTTGGCACAAAATAGCGGCCCAGAGGCGGACCGCGCCACCCAAGATGCCTCGGCCGAGCACCGGAAGATCGACGGCCAACAAAAGGCCAGTGATGCGGCCGGCGTCGGCCGGACCGACGGCGAAAACCACGAGACAGACCAACGTGACGCCGACGGTCGACGACCGGGGCAGCGGACCCCCGGCGGTCCCGATGCGACAGGCGTCGAGGATCAATCGTCACCAGGCTCAAGCGAGGACGCCCTGGAGGGCCGTGGCACGCGGCTCGACCTCAGTGGCTAGCGCGATGCGCCATCAACATGCCTTGCCGGTACTGGGCTCACCGCATAGAATGAATGCCCCTGGTTTCTTGAAAACAGCAGAGTTGGCATCATGCGATTCACGAAGATGCATGGCACGGGCAACGACTACGTCTATGTCGACTGCTTCGAAGAAGCCCTGCCCGAGGACCGGCTGGCGGAACTGGCCCGAGCAGTCTCCGATCCGCACTTTGGTGTCGGTGGCGACGGGATGATCCTGATCCACCCGTCAGACGTTGCCGATGCGCGAATGCAGATGTTCAACGCCGACGGTTCCGAGGCCGAGATGTGCGGCAACGGGCTCCGCTGCCTGGCCAAGTACATCTACGATCACAGTATTTGCCGCCGCGAGACCCTGCGGATCGAAACGGGCGCGGGCATCCTTTCGCTCGATCTCGAGGTGGTCGACGGCCGAGCCAGACGCGCGCGTGTTGACATGGGCGGACCCGTTTTGGAAGCTGCCAAGATCCCAACGACCTTGCCCGGCAGCCCGGTTCTCAACGCAAAACTGACCGTCGCCGACAAGACGTTCTTCGTGACCTGCGTTTCGATGGGCAATCCCCATTGTGTCACGTTCGTCAAGGAGCTGACCGATGATTGGGTCCTGGGCCTTGGGCCCAAGATCGAGACCGATTCCCACTTTCCCAATCGGGTCAACGCCGAGTTCGTCGAGGTCGTCTCGCCGGTGGAGGTCAACATGCGGGTATGGGAACGCGGCACCGGCGAAACGCTGGCCTGTGGCACCGGCGCGTGCGCGGTTTGCGTGGCCGGCGTCCTCACGGGCCGGACCGGGCGCACGCTGCTGGCGCACTTGCCCGGCGGCGACCTCGAGCTGCATTGGTCCGAGGCCGACGGCCACGTTTACCTGACCGGAGAGGCGGAAGAGATTTTTTCAGGCGAGTGGAATCCAAAGTAGGGT
>CAZWWC010000174.1:0-8754 GCA_964637625.1 uncultured Planctomycetaceae bacterium | reverse complement strand
GGTGCTGCATCGAGGTAATGGCGTTGCCAAAGCTCCAGGGCGACCAGGCCCCACAACAGCGCCGCGTGGTCGGCATACCTTGAATCATGCTCGTCAAGCAGCCTTTGCACCTGCCGCGTGTCGAAAAGGCCTCGTCGGCGAACCACTTCGGGCGACAGAAGGTCGCGAACAAACGGCCGCGCGTCGGCGCGAAACCACGCGGCCAGAGGCATCGGAAAACCCCGTTTTCTCCGCTTGACAACCTCGATGGGAAGGTATCGGCGAGCTACCTTCTTCAGCAGGTACTTCCGCCGAAAACCTCTCAGCTTCAGGTGCGTAGGCAAACCGGCGGCGAACTCAACGAGCTTGTGGTCCAGCAGCGGCACGCGGGCCTCAAGCGAGGCCGCCATGCTCATTTTGTCTCCGCGCAGCAAAAGGTAATCGGGAAGCCAGAGCTTCGTGTCGACATACAGCATGCGATTAAGCGGTTGCGACGCCTTCAGGCCGACAAGATGGTCATGGAACACCTGTTCGGTGGAAACTCCGTCGAGTTGCCCGCGCAATCGATCGGACAAGAGCGACGCCTTCATCTCGCGGTTGAACAGTGGAAACCAGTTGGTCAGTCGCGCCGCCTCGTCGGCCTGGCAGAGTGCGTAAAGCGCGATCTTCGCCCGTCGAAGCCGCGGCACGTGCGCGCCGGCGGCAAGCACCAACGATCGGGCACACGCCGGCAGGCATCGAAACCACGAGGAGAATCGCTCGCCGTAGTAGCGGGAGTAGCCGGCGAACAGTTCGTCTCCACCTTCGCCGGTTAGGACCATCTTCACGTCTCGGGCCGCCAACTGGGAGAGCCAGTAGGCCGGGATCGTCGCCTGGTCGGCCAACGGCTGGTCGAGATGCCACGCCACTTTCTGAACCAGCTCGATGAAATCTCCCGGCAACACGACAATTTCGTGATGGTCGGTACCGAACTGCTTGGCGGTCAGCCGCGCGAACGGCAATTCATCAACCTTGTCTTCGCCGTCACCACCTTCGAAGCCCACCGAGTACGTCTTGACCGGCTCGTCGAGCTGGTGACTCATCAGCGCCACGACCAGACTCGAATCGACACCACCGCTCAAGAACGCGCCGAAGGGAACGTCGCTCCGCAGACGCAGCTTGACCGACTCCTGAAGCATTTCGTCGAGCCGGTCGGCATAGTCCTCCTCGCTCATTCGCCGATCGTGGGTCTCCACGAACGACAGGTCCCAGTAGCGTCGCACGCTCACGCCCCGGCGGTCGACGCTCATCGTATGGCCGGGCGGCAAGGACGCGATGCCCGCGAATATCGTCTGCGGGGCCGGGACGTATTTCAGCGATAGGTAGTTGCTCAAGGCGTGCGGGTCGAGACGGGCCGAGAGCTTCGGATGGAGCAGCATCGCCTTGATCTCGGAGCCGAACACGACCCGGCCGTCGAACTCGGCGTAGTAAAGCGGCTTGATTCCCAGCCGATCCCGCGCAAACAGCAGCCGCTTTCGCCGCGCGTCCCACAGGGCAAACGCGAACATGCCCCGAAGGTGATCCACGCAATCCTCTCCGTAATCCTCGTAGAGATGAACAATTACTTCCGTATCCGAGTCGGTGGCAAGATGATGCCCGTGGGCCAGCAGCCGCCTGCGAAGTTCGACGTAGTTGTAGATCTCGCCGTTGAACACGACCACGACGTCCCCCGACTCGTTAAACATCGGCTGACTTCCGCCGCCCAGATCGATGATGCTCAGCCGGCGCATCCCCAGCGCGAGACCTTCCTCGTCGAAGATCCCCTGGTCGTCGGGCCCTCGATGCTTGATCGCGGCGAGCATTCGAGGCAGTAGCTCACGGTCGACCGGCTCGCTACAACCAAAATGATACATGCCGCATATTCCACACATGGCTGATTTCTCTAGTCGTAGGGTGGGCATTGCCCACCACAACAGTGGTCCTGACTCATCATCGTTGAAGGGCGGCACGTCTCCAATCGCGTCCAGCGGCGTGCTTCGTCGCGCAACCACGCCCTTCGTCCCTCAGGGCGTGCCACCCACAGTTCTTCAAGTCATTCTAACGCAGCTCCTGAGTTGTCATCAATGATCACGGTGGGCAATGCCCACTCTACCTTCGGAAAGCTCGGTCACCGGTCCGCAATCGCCGACGCGCGACGCGGCGTGCTGTTCCACCACGCTCCGAAAGATCCGGACCTTCTGGGCCGTATTCCGTGGCGCGAAGACGTGCTCGGCCAGCTCGCGGTTCTGCCGGCCGAGCTCGCGGCAGAGCCTGGCCGACCGGCGAACCCGGTCGATGGCTTCGGCCAGGCCGTCCACGTCGTTCTCGTCGACGAGGATTTCGTCCAGGACCCGTGGGATTTCCACGTGACGCGTCGTGATGATCGGCTTTCCAAAGGCCATCGCTTCCATGATGACGGTAGGAAAGCCCTCGGCGATTCCGTGACTGTCGGTGCGACAAGGCAGGCAGAACACGTCGCACGCCTGGTACACGGCGCTAAGCGCGGTTCCGCTCAACTTCCCGAAGAAGGCTACTTGGGACTCCATCCCCAACTCGTCGGCCAGGCCCTTCACGTCGACGGTCGGCTGCTCGGGACCCTCGTCGCCAACGACCCAGATCTCGATGTTCTCGTCGTTGAGTTTCTTTACGGCGCGGAAGAGCACGTCGTGGCCTTTGCGCTCGGCAAAGAAGGCGACAATCAACACCACGAACTTCTCCGCCGGGCGGAATTCGTCGAGCGGCACGCTGAACCGCACAAGATCGACCTTTGAAGGGTCGACGCCGTACTCCCTGCAGAGCAGCTCGCGATTATACTCGGTCACCATGACGATCCGGTCGCAAACCTGCAGCGCAGGCGCAAACAGCCGCGGATTCGGATTCGCATAGAGCTCGTAGGCGTGGACGGTGGCAACCAGCGGCTTGCCCAGAATCTGCTTGCAGAAGTATCCCACGTAGAGTTTGCGATCGCCGAAGGTGGCATAGATGAGGTCGACCGCCCGCATGCTCCGCGAGTAGTACCAGCCAATAAGAAAGTCCGTCACGGCCGACATCCGGATCGCATGGAGCAGCAATCGCAGGTACTTCCTCGGAGAGGAAAGCAGAAAGACCGGTTGCCAAAGGAGCACCCACAGCGCACTGCAGCGGTACAGCCGCCAATGGTCACGCGGGTTGTACGATCCCGGTTGGTACTTCGTCGTGAAGACGCTGATCGCGGCACCTTCCTCCTCGAACATCATCATCTCGCGGTAGACGAAGTGTTCGAGGCCCCGTTTCATCGAGGCAATGACGCCGATATGTATGTCAGAGTCGTTCATGGGCTCGTGGGTACGGTATGTCTTCCGGTCGCGTCGGGGTCCGATTCAGCCGACGAGCCGGTGCTGACAAGCTCAGCCGGCTTGAACGGTCGGCGTGCGTGTCGAGGCCTTGCTGTTTCCGGCGGCCGCCGTTTCGTCGAGGGGCGGTCAACCTCTCCGATCGCATGGCGATAAACTTCGAGCGTTTGTTCGGCGACGACCTCCGGACTGCACCTGGCCTGGAGCATTTTCTTTCCGTTTTCGCCCATCCGGTGGCGTAGCTGCTTGTCGCGCAAGAGTCGGACGATCGCCTCTGCCAGTGCGCGCTCGTCGCGAGGCGGGACAAGGTAGCCGGTCTGGCCGTGGTCGACCATCTCCGGCAGGGCGCCCGTGGTGGTCGCGACAACCGGTTTGGCGCAAGTATAGGCAAGGGGAATCACGCCGCTCTGCGAGGCCTCGGTGTAGGGCAGCGCCACGACGCTGGCTCGCGCGAACAGTTCGGCCTGCTTCTCTTCCGAGATCCACTCGTTGAGGACCAGAAACCGATCCGGGTGGACCATCATCCGCCGATACCGGTCGAAGTTTTCTCCCTGGCCGGCAATGACGATCCTTGCTTCGGGTACTTGAGCGGTGATGAGTGGCTCGGCGCGGATCAGGTATTCCAGACCTTTGTATTCCCAGACACGTCCGAAAAACAGGATCTCGTGGTCGTTTTCCGGCGGCAGCTTATGGATTTGCTTAGGGCCAATCGCCACGTGCGGGACTACGTGGACCCTTTCGCCCGGAATGTCCAACTCGTCGACGACCATCTGTTTCATATGACGGCCGTGCACGATGATCTGTCTGGCGCGGCGGTAGGCGAAGTCCATGAGCCATTGAGGCGTTCTCTGCGACTCGCGATCGCCCAAGTGGTGTCGGACGTCATGCACGGTGACGACCAACGGGAAGCGCCGCAACAGGGGCAACAAGAGATTGAACCAGAAATGACCGTGTTGGAAATGGATGACGTCCGGCTTGAACCGCCGGATCGCGCGGATCAGCCGGTACGTCGTGCGAATCTGCCGCAGCGCCTGGCGAAGCCTGGGCGCCCGAAAGAGACGCACGCTGACCGCCGGATCGAGTTCCTCCAGATGCGCGGCCGCTCGCTGCTGGCTGAGCACCAGCAGGACCTCGTTCCGCCGTGCCAGCGCGCTTGCCTGCCGGATGCAGAGCTGGCCGAAATCGTAGGAGACGAACGCGATTCTCATTTTGGCTGTCACTCGGACCATCGATAAAGACATTGGTTCGCCAACGGTCGAACCCCACCGTGAGACCAGACCATCAACACGAAGAAAACGGCGGTGTACACGGCCACGCCGGCCGCGATCGGTGCCCAGACGCCGGGAAGTCGCAACACGGCCAGGCACCCGGCCATCGCGGCACTGGCGGTGGCCGGCTTCCAAAGCACGCGGACCACGGGTATTCCCGGCAGCACCCGGGCGGTCAAGGCGTAGTGCAGAACGAAATTGATGACGTGCACGATCATCGCGGTCGCCGCGGCACCGACCAGGCCGAACCGGCCAATGAGCAGCACCCCGATCGCCAGGCTTGCCAGGACGTCGACCACGACGATTTGCAGGTTTACCTTTTCCCGGTTGCCGGCCATCAGCACGTTGCCCAGCGCGTGCGAATACACGGTCAGAATCAGGCTCCCGACCAGAATCCGCAACACGATCGACGCCCCGGCGAAATCCTCGTTCTCGTACACGAGGAGCAGAATCGGCTTCGCGAGAAGGAACAGACCGGTCGCCGCCGGCAGCGCCAGCGCCAGCAGCCACTGGAGAAGACGCTCAGCCAGCGTCCTCAGGTGGGCGAAATCGGCGTTGAACCTCCGGCACATTACCGGAAAGACGCTTATCATCACGTTGTGGAACACCAGCGCCACCGGCACGAGCAATTGGGCTCCGGCATTGTACAGGCCGACCTCCGACTCCGTGGCCAACTTCGACAGCAGCAAGACCACGATGGCCGGCTGCAGGGTGACCAACGCGTCGATCCCAAGGAACGGCATGGCCATGCGAACCATGGTGCGCGACAACTGCAGGTTGAATCGGAGAACGGGCCGGCAAATGTGCCAGACCAACAGACCCCACTCCAAAGCGAGAAGCGCACACCGGCACGCGACCAACGTAAGCACCACGTCGAAAAGGCCGTGCCCGCGCTCGAGAAGCACGAGACAGGCGACCACCTTGCCGACGCTCACCGGCACGGTGGCCAGCGCGATCAGGTGCATTCGCTCCCAACCCTGCATAATCGACTCGACAACCACGGAAAGCGAGGCCGGAAACAGGCCCAGCACCAGCATGTAGATAATCAGCGTTGTATCCGCACTGTAGTGCAACAGTCGAACGAGGCCAAACAGTGCTGCAAAGGATAGTATCGAGAATGCCACGACGACGAGGCTGCCGCTGACGAAATACTGGTTGGTGGCCGTACGATCTTTGGCCACTTCTCTGGCAAGGAGGATTTTCAATCCGGCCGATGCGAAGACATAGAAAACGAAGAACAACGTCAGCCCCACCGTCAACTGTCCGAACGCGTGTTTTCCGAGATAGCGCGCCACCAACACGTAGACGACGAAAGTCGTCGCACGATTCAGCACGTCGCTGGTAATCATCGACGCGGCGTTGCTCGCAATTCTACCGAAAGAGCCCGATTTCACTTTATCCCTCGTCGGAATTCTTGTTCGGCGACGTGTCGGCTCACTGCAGTCAAAGTCGAGCACGTACTTATGTTTCTCACTGTTTGCAGGGCTATTCGATGGCGACTGCCGGGGCCTCTTTCTTCACGTAACTGATGGCTGCGGCCAGCGCGGCACAGCACCACAGCATTTCCACCTGTTGACGGCCATTGAACACGTCCACCGACATATGAATCATCTGGCCCACGATCGCGGCCACCAGCGCCAGTGCAATGGGGGAAAGCGTCGGATCGCGGAAGGCCCAGCCTCTCCAACCTTGGCGAATCGTGGCGGAGAGAAACCAGACGAAGAAGACCAGCCCGACGATTCCCGTTTCCGCGCCGACCAGGATGTACTTGTTATGAACCGTGTAAAGCCACTCCGTCCGATAAGCGGCGGCGCCGGCTTCGACCAGGACGGCATGATGGCAGTTTCCGGCGCCGACGCCGGTCACCGGATGATTTTCGATGATCCGTAGTCCCATCTGAATCAGTGGAATGCGACCCACGGCGGACCCACGATCGTCGCCATAGACCCTTTTCACAATCAGGTGATGCGACGTGAGCAACACGACAATCGTGCCGACGGCAACGGCTACGGGCATCCACCTCGGCGCGCATCCACGTCGCCAACTCAAGCCCAAAAACAGCAGGCCCGAGACGAAGAAGGCAATCCACGCACCTCGACTCCCGGTCAGTATGAGAGCCATGATTCCAAGACACACAGCAGCGGCCGCCAGGAGCTTCTCGCGCCGGCCCAGCGGCGTAAAGAGGATACTCACCACCGGAGCCAGCAGCAGCGCAAGGTAGCTGGCCGCGGTGACCGGCGAGCCCATCGTGCCGGCCGTTCTTGACCCCTCTACGGTGGCGCGAACGACGGAGATCGAAACGTCGCGTCCGGCGCACCACACGCCGATCATAATGACGGCCTCGATCAAAACGGCCGCGCCGATCATCGTCACGAGAAAACAGATGTCCTCTCGAGTGCGCACACGGTTGCTGATGTACAGGTATAACAGGAACGCTTGCCCCAGCACGAAGGCATCGAACAGGGCCAGACTCCAGTCGTCGGCCACCAACGCCGAGAGCGCCACGACGGCCAAGTAGCACACCGCGGGAAAGGATACGCGAATCGCCGGGCGGTTCGGACCGCCCGCTTCGAGCGCGCGCTCAAACAACCACGAAACGTATAAGACGACCAAGCAGATGGTCGTGATCGAACAATTCAATCCGGCCACGGCGCCGTATGCCGCGTCTTTCTCCTGATGGAACAGGTAGGTGTCGACCTGTATCGGGATTTCGAGAATGATGATGGCTAGGAGTAGACGCTGCATGTTCTCGTGCTCTTCACGACACCGTCCTGGATGATTTTGCACAGCCGAGGGCGGCTGTGCCACATTTTGGGATAAGCTCTTAAAATGATGGGTCGGGTGCCACTGCTGGCTTGTCCAGCAGTGCCGAAAACACGGTTGGGCAAGCCAACCGTGGCACCCATCAAAATGGCTGTTACAGAGTTCTAGGGTTGCTCAACCACGGCCACGCCACCAAACGATCCGACGGCTGCCGCCACCTCCCGGATTTGCTCGTCGGTGATCTCCGGGAATATTGGCAGGGATACAATTCTCTTGGCTGCTTCGGCGCTGACCGGTACGCCCTCGGGCACGGTTCTGGCCGAGGCGAACGGTGAGAGCAAATGTAAAGGACGGGGATAATGGATCCCGCAGAAAATCTCTCGCTCTTTGAGCTTCGCCAGCAACTCGTCCCGGTTCTCGTGCTGAACGACGTACAGATGATACACGTGGTAGACTTCCGGCTTCTCGACGGGAAGCACCACGTCGGCGTCCTCCAACAACTCCGCGTATTGCCGCGCGACCCTGCGGCGACTCTCGTTCCACTGCTCCAAGTAGTTCAGCTTCACGAGCAACACGGCGGCCTGAATCGTGTCGAGCCGGGCGTTAAACCCCAGCTCGACGTGGTCGTGCTTGCTCCGCTGGCCATAGTTGCGCAATCTTCGTACTCGCTCGGCCAGGGCCTCGTCGTTGGTGACGACCGCGCCGCCGTCTCCATAAGCGCCGAGGTTTTTTCCGGGATAGAAGCTAAAACATCCCGCGTCGCCGATCGAGCCCACCCGACGCCCGTCGTACCGGGCCCCGTGGGCCTGGCACGCGTCTTCGATGACCTTCAGCTCGTGCTTTCGCGCGATCGACATCACGTCGTTCATCTCGGCCGGCTGACCGTAGATGTGCACCGGAATGATCGCCCTGGTCTTGGGGCCAATGGCGTCCTCGAGCAGATTGACGTCGAGGTTGTAGTCCACCGGATCGACGTCGACCAGCACCGGCGTGGCGCCGGCGTGGCGAATGGCACACGCGGTGGCCGCAAAGGTGTTGGCCGCCGTGATCACCTCGTCGCCGGGACCGATGTCCAGTGCGCGAAGCGCCAGGTGGAGGGCATCGGTGCCGTTGGACACCCCGATGCCGTGATCGGCTTCGCAAAATCGGGCGAATTCCCGCTCAAAGCGTCCGACTTCTTTTCCTAGAATGAAGTCGGACCGATCCATGACGTCCTCGACGGCCAACATCAACTCGTTGCGTAGATTCTTGTATTGAACGGCCAAGTCAAGTAGTGGTGTTCGCATAGTCTACTTTGCTTTCCTGTGATTTCCGTGAACCAAGTCCAAGACGAACCCGCACGCCGGGCACGAGATTGTTTCATTCGAGTCATCCAACACCTTTCCGCAACGGCA
>CAZWWC010000173.1:0-8777 GCA_964637625.1 uncultured Planctomycetaceae bacterium | reverse complement strand
GGCAAGTATCGGGCAAGCCAACGGGCGTGCGTCGGTCGCGCCTCGGGTCGGCCCGGCGTCGAGTCCCACCAGCCGTAGCTGTGCGGACCGTCCGGATGGGCCTGGTAGCGCTTCCAGATCGCGCGGCAATGCCGGGTCCAGAAGCACCTATTCTCGGGCGGGTACTTGACGCCGGGGATCGTCGCCCTTTCTCCGGTGAACGGCCGGCCGGCCAGGAGCACCGGAAATTGCATGTAGGGGATCGCGTGCAGATAGAGCTCATCTTCGTCGGCAATCTTCGCACGGCTCATGTCCAGGCAGGGCGCCACGTAAGGCGGATGGTTCTTGACCGCTTGGCGAAGCCGGTCACCCTGTCGTCCCGCTTCGCCGACCCAGAGATAATCGTAGACCTTTTCCTGGGTGTGAGGGCGCGTGGCGCCGCCGCGGTGAACCTTGACCACGCCGCCGCGGCGCTTCACCTCGGCATAGACCAGCCCGAGCAAGTCACCCAAGGCGCCGTCGTTTTCGGCGTTTTCCTCGAACGCAAGCACCAGGTCGCCCTTGGCCTTGCCCGACAGGTCGGGCGGCTGGCGATAGCCCAGGTCGTTGTAGATTCCGTCCACGCCGTAATCGTCCAGAATGCGGACGACGTGCCGCAGATAGTAGGCCCGCCAGCCGGGGCTGGCCGCCGAGCACCGGGCGTAGTTGAAGTAGATCTCGCGCAGAGAGCGAAGGTCGTGCCCGGTCCACTCGGGCCGAAAGTCCGGATCGGTCTTCTGGAAGAAGCCGCTCGAGGCGTAGACGATCAGTTTCATGCCGCGGCGCTGCACCATGTCGACGAAGCGGCGGAACCCGGCCGGGTTCAGAGGAGCAAACTTGTGGCTGCCGAACAATCGCAGCGCGTCGTTCCATTCCTCGTGCAACTGGATCAGCCGAATGCCGTGCTCGCGGAGCCGATCCAACTCGCGCTGGTCCCACTCGTCCGGGTTCCAGGGTTTGCGGCAGGGATACTCGCCCAGGTTGTAGACGCAATGGCCGGCCAGATAGTCGGTGATCAAGTGCTCGCGCATGCACCGGCGGATGCCGCGCCGGCAGCGGCCGATGTTCTCAAGCCGCCGGCGGTGGTCATCGGCCGTGTAGGCACCGAGAACCGCGGGAGTGTCCGCTCTACCCGCTGTCGGCGTGCCTTTGTCCGGGCCAGACGCGCGACTGGCCGAGCCCATGCCCGCGCCGAGCGTTGCCAAGGTCCCCGTTGCAATAAACTGTCGTCGGTCCACGATGCGTCTCCGTGTGCGGTATTCGGCTTGGATTCTTCATCTCCGGCAAATTCCCGGGCACACCGTACCTAATTCTAATTCCGGGATGATGCCGCCGCAATTGCAAGCAAGTTCGGCCGGATTCCACCGCTGGACAGGTGGCATGCTTGCCGGGCGAGCACAGCGAGATAGCGCCAGTCAAACCGAGCCGCGCTAATTATCCAGAACCTCTTTCTCACGGGCTTTGGCCAGGTCGCTGACTTTGCCCTCGTATTTCTTTGTGAGGTCCTGGATTTCGTTCTTGACGTCGTCGCGGTCGTCTTCGGAGAGTGTTTTGGCCTTTTCGGCCGCTTCGGCCCTCTTGTTGCCGTCGCGGCGGATGTTGCGCACCGCGACCTTGGCCTCCTCGGCCAGTTCGTGAATCCGCGAGACCATGTTGCGTCGAACGTCGGCCGAGAGCGCGGGCACGTTCAGGCGGATCACCTGGCCGTCGATCTGCGGATTGAGCCCGAGCGTGCTGGCTTGGATCGCCTTTTCGATGTTCTTAAGCGTGCCCGGATCGTAGGCCCGGATCACGATTTGATTGGGATCGGGCGCGCCGACGGAAGCCAACTGCTTGATCGGCACCGTGGACCCGTAGACCTCGACTCTGAGCGAATCGACCAAACCCGGGTTGGCCCGACCGGTGCGAATGCCCGCCAGATCGGACTTGAAACCGTCGATGGTTTTTTCCATGCGCTCTTCGACGTCCAGGAGGATTTCATCGGCCGTCATGCTTTCTGTCCTTTCCCGTTTGCTTCGCCATGAGCCACGCAGCCGACGAACATGCCCACACAAGCGAGGGCATGCCACCCGACACTATTCGGTTGCGGTTTCATGGACCAGGGTCCCGACGCGTTGGCCCTGGACGGCTCGTTCGATGTTCCCTTCCTTTCGGAAATTGAACACGAGGATCGGCAGGCCGTACTGATGACACTTCGTAATGGCCTCTTGATCCATCACGCGAAGATTCTGGCGCTGCACGTCGCCGTAGGTCAGTTCGCTATAGAGGACCGCGTGGGGATTCTTTTCCGGGTCGTCGCTGAAGACCCCGTCGACGCGCGTGGCTTTGAGCAACACGTCGGCGTCAAGTTCCAGTGCCCGTTGGGCCGCGGCCGTGTCGGTGGTCACAAACGGGCTGCCGGTGCCGCCCACCAGCAGGATGATTCGCCCTTTGTCCAAATGGCGGCGTGCCCGGCGCCGGATATAGGGTTCGGCGACGCCGTCCATTCGGATGGCCGTCATCAGCCGCGTATCGCAGCCGAGCGACTCCAGGGCATCCTGCAGCGCCAGGCCGTTCATCACCGTGGCCAGCATGCCCATGTAGTGGGCGGTTGCCTCGTGAACGCTCGATCCGTCCGAGGTGAACTGGGCCCCGCGGAGGATATTGCCGCCGCCGAGCACGATGGCGATTTGGGTACCATGCTGCGACGCGCGGTGAGTCTGTCGAGCCAGATGCACGACCGAATCCATGACGATGCCGCGCTGGCCCGGCTCACAGAAACCTTCGCCGGAGATTTTCAGTATCACCCGCTTGTAGCGCAACCCCGTTTGCCCTGCTTCAGCCATCGATTCGGTCTCCACCCGTGCGAAAGTGACTATACCGAGAAGCTCCACAATGGCGAGAACCCGCTGTGCAGAGCTCAAAAGCTACTCCTTACCCAACTCCCAGTGGACAAACCGCACGAGCTTCATGCCGGCGGCCTTGGCGATCTTCCCGACCTTCTGTTTGTCGTCCTTCACAAACGGCTGCTCGCAGAGGCACCGCTCGGCGTAGAAATTGCGCATTCGGCCCTCGACCATTTTCTCGATGATCCGCTCGGGCTTGCCTTCCTTGCGGGCGACCTCGGCTTGGATTTCTCGCTCCTTGGCCACCAGCGCTGGATCGAGATCCTCAACACCGAGCACATCCGGTCGCATGGCGGCCACGTGCATGCAGATATCCTTGGCCAATTCCGGCGTGCCGCCCTCGGCGTGCAATATCACGGCCGCCGCACCGTTGTGGTGTGCATAGCCGCCGCACGGCCCTTCGATCCGCTCGATACGCTCGAGCTTGAACACCTCACGAATCCGGTTGTTCAGGTCGTCAAACTGCTCGCGAAGCGTTTGCGACGGATTGCGGGGCGAAGGCTGCTCGAGCAATTCCTCGGGCCTGCCCGCTCCGGGGCCGGTGGCCAATTGTTCGGCCAGATCGCCCGCCAACTGGACAAACTCCTCGTTGGCCGCTACCGGCGCACTCTCGCATCGCAGGTCGACGATCGCCCCGACTACTTTGTCCGGGTCGACGTAGATGGCGATCCGCCCCGAAGACGTTGCCCGGCCGGCACGCTTTTCCATCGTTTTCTTACCGGCCTTACGGAGGATTTCGATCGCCCCGTCCAAATCGCCCTCGGACTCCTGCAAGGCTTTTTTGCAATCCATCATGGGCAGACCGGTTCGCTCGCGAAGCGTCTTGACTGCGGCGGCGGTGATTTCGGCCATGTTTCTTCACTCCTGTTCTATCAACTCTGGGCGTCACTGAGGCATCGGCTTGCCGAAAGCCGGCCGGACCTCTGCGTGGGGTGCCACTGGCGTCCTGCCCGTCGAGGCAACTCAACACGGGCAGGACGCCAGTGGCACCCCACGCAGAGGTCCGGGCGTGACAGAGCACTACGCTTCGGCGGGAACGGCTCCGCCAGGGTCGGCCAACGGGATTCTCTCGGCGGTTTCCTTCTTCAACCCTCCGGTAGCCGCCCTTCCGGCCAGCACGGCGTCGGCCAGCAGCCTCACGACCAACTCAATCGAACGAATACTGTCGTCGTTGCCGGGGATCGGCAAGTCGACCTCGTCCGGATCGCTGTCGGTGTCGATCAGTGAGATCGTCGTGATGCCGAGCTTCTGGGCCTCGCGAATCGCGTTTTTCTCCTTCCGGGGATCAATGGCGACAATGCACTCGGGCAGCCGGTTCATCGTGCGAATGCCATTGAGGTTGCGGAACATCCTGCGATACTCGCGGTTCAGCGCCGACTGCATCTTCTTGGAATAGGTACTCAACTCGTCGCTGGCCCGAAGGGCTTCGAGCTCTTCGAGACGACCCAACCGGCTTCGAATGGTCCGGAAATTGGTCAACGTGCCGCCAAGCCAACGGTCGCTTACGAAAGGCATGCCGCAACGCTCGGCTTCGCGCTGGATAGGATCGGACGCTTGGCGTTTGGTCCCCACGAAGAGCACCAGGCTGCCGTGGGCGGCCACCTGCTGCAGGTACTTTCGCGCCCGAAGCAAACCCTTGATGGTCTCTCGAACGTCGATGATATGGATCAGGTTGCGTCGGCCGTAAATATAGGGCCGCATTTTGGGATTCCAACGACTTGCCCGATGTCCGAAGTGGACCCCCGCTTCAATCAACTCCTTCACTAATACAGTGGCCAAACCAATCACTCCTCCTCAAAGGCACACCGGCTAAGTCCCCCGAAGTAGGTAGCCTTGTTTGGAACAGCACGTCGATTTGCGGAGATCACGCAAGGATCTCCCGAAGGGCAAGTCCCGGTGCTATTTCCAGCGAAGATCGCTACAAGAGGCGTCCGGCGTTAGGGTAGCTAGTCGGTCAACAACAATTCCATGAGCGTCTTGGACCGTTCAAGACGCCGAATGCCTTATGCTAGCAATTCTGCTTTACCGGGTCAATCGGCGCCGGCCAGATCCCCCCCATGAAGCCAGACTGCGGGAAGCGCGGCAGGGACGGTCGGATCACCCCGAAAGCAAACGACCGAGAATCGAACCGCATGTTCGACGGTTTGCCATTGTCGTCGTGCCAGGGTTACTGCCCGCGCCCGCCATGGGAGAAGGGCAGGGCCGGAGGGCCATCCGCATTATGTCGGAATACCCCACCGAGTTGGAGCGGATCATGGCCGCGTGGTCGAACCTCCCCGTATGGCCATATCCCGGATAGGCCGGTTTTCAGACGGTTTCCTCCACCAGCAAGGTCGATGTTGCGGATGCTTGCGGAAATCTCTGCTAAACACTTGAACATGCTGCCTATTTTGCTTAAATTGAAGGGTACTGGTCATTTTGTGGTCCAAAACGCCACGACGCTAGAGGTGGCGCAGCATGTTCGCCAACCGATTTTGCGTCGTGGTTAGCAGTTCGAGGCTTCGTGTCCTTTCTCATTCGTCCCGTTTGGGAACAGGGATTTTGTCCGGCAGCCATGTGTCGAACTGCACGTTGGGTGTGTTGCCTGTGAAGCAGTCCTTATCTGGAGGAAACAACGGATGCCCGGTGGTGCAATCATAATGCTGAAAAAGCGGCTCACGCGTTTCTCATTCCCCGTAGCCAGCGAGTTGTACCAAGCCAAGGCTTCCATCGGACCGAGGGTTCCGATCGCCCATCCAGCACTGGCGGCCGTTGTGGGAATGGCGCTGGTCTGTCTGGGAAGTGTTTCTCACGCCGACGTCATTCACTACAACATACCGGGCGATTTCACCGACAATTTCGCGGAGAACCCAGCAGGCGCTTCCCGCTATGTCGAAACGGACGGCATCGGCGTTGGCGGCTCCCGGGCACTGGACGTCCTCTCCTACGGTCCAAACGATGGCGGAGTCGTCACTGCGGTGTACACGTCAGAGTCTTTCGACTTGTCGTCGCTCGGCAGCCAGTTGTATCTCTCGCAGTTCGTCCGAACTCGTTCCTACAATACTGGCCTAACCACCCTCCAACTGGGGATCATGGGCACTTCGGATCAAAACCTGACCGACACCACCGCACGGTATCTGTCGGTGTCGTTCAATCGTTTCTACTCTCGGCTGGAGGTCACCAACAAAGCGTCTGACTCCGCCCCTACGACCTCAAACTTCACTACCGGTGGAAGCATCACAACGGGCAACTGGTACGAACTGTCCCTGAATCTGACGAACTTGGGGTCTGGCGGCTTTTCCTTGTCGGCTACATTCGACGATTACGGTACCACTGGTACCACGACCCCGCTTCGCCTTATTACCCTTCCGTCAACGTCCTTTTCCAACCCTGACTTGGCGAGCGACGCTTCGCTGTACGCCGTCTTCCGTGGTCATCTCGCCGGTGGTGCCGACGCGTATGACAACTTCAGTGTTCAGGTGCCCGAGCCCACTTCTGGCGTCCTGGTCGCCTTGGCGATTTTCGTTGCATCCATGCGTTTCGGCTGGCGAACTCCGGGGAAAAGGGCCGGATGAGACGGGGACCTGGTTGTCTTGCCGTCGCTTGCCGATAGCTGCATTCCTATTGCAGATTGCCTCAGTGTGTCGGAACGATGCTGCTTGGTCCTTCTGCGCATCGGCGGCGGCCGATTCCCTCGCCTACGTTTGGCGACGGCGAACGCCAACGGCGCAGGTAGGGCGGCCGATTGACCGATAAGACATCACCGTTGACCAGGACGTGGCTCGGCAGCGGCGAACCCGTGGCGATAGGCGCGAGGATCAAATCGAAACGGATGGTCGTCCTCCAGGTCCCGGCCAAACTCGCACGTACGACCACCCCAATGGAAGCACACCATCCACGTCTTTTTGTTCCCAGGTAAATTTCAGCCATGTTCAGTAGTTCCAAGTTTGGCTGGCTGATACCTCAGCAGGTCATCCTGAGCGTAGCGAAGGATCTCGATTGTCCAAGGAGATTCTTCGCTACGCTCAGAATGACAATGCCAGGTCTCGATGGAATTTGGAACTACTGATGTTCCATTCGCCGGCTACCCGCCGTTTGCCCACCAGAACACGACGAATGATGGTTAGACCTGGTTGAAACGTCAAACCAATGCCATTTTGGCCAAGCAGTTGCCCTGCCTCCTGAGACGATACATACATAGTCTTGATATGAAATTAAGCAACCCGGCCAGGACTCGAACCTGGAATGAGGGAACCAAAATCCCTTGTGTTGCCAATTACACCACCGGGTTGTGCGGATGAGCCGCCGGCATGGCCAGAGGCTCGGCCACCAGACGCTTCATACTATTTATTCATCCCGGTTTCCGCAAGAGGACCCGCCGGCGTGGGACTTCCCGGCTTCAGTCGGCCACCAATCGGTCCAGCAAGCCTCTTGCCTGCCCGGCCAGGTGATAAGAGGAGGTTGTCCGGAAATTGGAAACCCTGGAATACCTGCTCTGTAGAAAACCCTCATTCTCACAGCGGATGGCTGGCCCCGGCGCGCCGGGGTAGCGAAGCCCCAGCTTTCGGCCATCTGGGGCGCCGCTTTGCTATGCCCCAGCCACCCTTCTTGAAGGTTTTCTACAGAGCATGGAATACCAGCTTTTTGGGTGGGCGAGTCCCGGCGCGCCGGGATCCCGACTCCCGGACATCCTCGATAAGAACGCAAAAACACCCCTCCCGCCCCGCAGAGCGGAAGAGGTGTTCTTTTAATCGCGTGATGTCGTGCCGGCCGGCTACGCGTCAACAGCCAGTCTACGGCCAGTATTCCGTGTTGTTTGGCCAGAGCCCGCCAGTGTCTACGTCGTATTGCCAGCCTGCCGCGCCGGCTCCCACGCAGGCCGCACCCGTCCCGGCAACAACGTCATTGTTGCTGAACGGGTTCGCCGGAAACTCGCCCACGAGGTAGGGACCAAAGTCCGTTCCATCCGCACCCGCCGCGTTGGTTTGTTTCAACAATTCCGGAAGGGTCTTGTTCGTTTCATCAAGCGTAGGCAAAAGCCCGTTGTGATCGATCTTGTACAATTCGATTTGTGCCCGCAGCGAGTGCGTATTGAAATCGAGCGCGCTCTGTTTCGCGTCACTGGTTGACGCGGTGAACTGCGGAATGATAGTAGCGGCCAGCACGGCCATGATCACAACCACAATCAAAACTTCGATCAAGGTAAAACCAGAACGATGGTGTCTCATGATAGTACAAACCTTTCCAATTTGAATTCTACGTGGCCCCGGTACTCCCCAGATTATGAACCGTCTACTTTTCGTTTCACTCGCCGGCGGCAACGAGCCGCAGCCGAGCCCCCGTAGAGCCATGTCACCGCAACAACATGGCGCATGCCCCTCCTCTTTCTCTTACCTAGGTTGTGAAATGGGTGTTGTCAAGAAAACCCTGACGACGGGCAGATCTTTCCTGGCTTTCCCTGGTTACTGGCGTGGATCAGGGGCATGGGTCTCCCACCCGTTTGCCCGTGGTCCACCGCCCCAGGCAGTGTTCTGAGGCTCCCTCTTCCGATCGCTCAATAGGGCCGCCAATCGACGACGACCTCCCGTTCTACTCGTGTTTGAACCGGGTCTAAGTGGTTCAATACGTTTCAACAACGCAGACCACTCTAGCTATGTAAATAGTGCTTTATTCGCCCTCTTCTCATCCATCTTATACAACTCTCCATTCCCATTATGACGATAAAACCTATAGTATCGAGCCATTCGATTCATGGTTGGGTCATCTACGGAGTACAAGAATTATTCAAAGGCGTGGCATTTTGGTAAACCTAGCTAATGTACGCATGGCTGGGTATCCGAAAAATGCTACTGGTGGACATTATCCACCGGACCAGGCCCTATGCGTTTCTAGACG
>CAZWWC010000172.1:0-8780 GCA_964637625.1 uncultured Planctomycetaceae bacterium | reverse complement strand
CTAGCGAGTCAGGCAAGAATTGTGAGAAGTCGTCTGACATGGAGTCGCCTGGCCGGCCGCCGACGAGAATTGCACGCCAGACAATACTATTAAGACCACTGCCCAGATGATCCAGAAGTAGCGATTCATCGTTTCACCCTTCGCAAGCCCCAGATTGGGCGGACAACCCGACGGCGGTCGGCTGTCCCGGCTTGGCCCATCTCATGCCTGGCACCAACTTCTCATCGGAAAAACAAGGCCGAAGCGTCCGGAAAAAACCTAGCATGCCGCCGGTCGTTGGCAAGGAAAACCGAGGGCGAGGCAGAACCGTCGGCACAGACTGCATAACCAGGCACAATCACGCAAGCTAGGGGACTCTACGGACTGGCCAGTCTGGACCTCCCATGCGCGACGGTTCCACCGGGCCAAACCGTGCGCATGACAAAGGGCAAGGAGCCACTCCGCTGATCTGCCTGATGGGCCAGCGGAGCAATCCTTGCCCTTGCAGGAAGCCCTTCCTTATTGTCCAAGTGCCACGGCTGGTTGCTCCAGCCGTGACACCCAAAATCAACTCGACGGGCGAAGTCGGTCGCCTGCTAGGTCGACGGGGTCACATTGCGGTTGTCGCCGCCGTACCAGAGGCTCGAGACACCCTTGGCACCCAGGGCGATCATCACCGTTGCCCAGCCACCAAACAGGATGTTCACACCGACCAGCAGCCCGATGACCCAAACGGCATCGCCGGGCCAGTTCATCCAGATAATGGCCGAGAGAACGAAGGCCAGGATCCCGCTAAAGAAGATCCAGCCCCAGTTCTGGGCCGGCCGCACCTGGAGCGCCTGAAAGACTTTCACCACGCCTTCAAACAGGAAGAAGACGGCCAACAACAGGGTCAGCAAGAACATGGCTCCCACGGGATGGGCCAGCAGCAGAAAGCCCACCATCAGGTAGAGGAAGGCCGCCAGACCCTGCATGAAGAAGCCGCCCCAGTTGCGGACGTAAAAGGCATGGACGCCCTGAAACACGCCGCCGAGGATCAGCAACCATCCGAGCACGATCGTCGCGCTGAGCGTGGCCAGGCCCGGCAACACGATGGCCATGGCTCCCACGAAGATCATGCCGATGCCCAAGGCAAGGAACCACGCCCAGTTCTCCTGGAGACCATTCTGTCCGGTGGTGTGTCCGGTGTTCTGCCCGGTATCCTGCCCGGTGTTTTCTGGAGTCGAAGGAAGGCTTTGCGATTCGCTACTCATTTTTTCTCCTCGTTCTCGTTCAAACGGAAATGGCCATACACCCCCATACTGCGGAAGTCTAGGATGCAGTCACGACCGGGTCAAATAGAGGTGTTCCCCACGTGGGCTCGGTGCCCGTCGGGCCTCCACACCACACCGACAAACGGCAGAATCGACACGGCCGGACCTAAAGCAAGGGGCTCAGCAGCTTGGTGATGTTCTCCATCACGCGCATCAGCCGAGGACGCCGGCCCCACTCTTCCCGCGTGAGTTGCCCGGAGCGAGCAATGTAGCGGTTTTGCTGGTCGCGCAGATACTCGGTGACATGTTGCCCGTAGAAGAGAAGGCTGATCTCGAAATTCAACTCGAACGAGCGGATGTCGAAGTTGCTCGAGCCGACCAGTGCCACCGCATCGTCGACGCTCATCGTTTTCGCGTGCAGCAGTCCGTCGTCGTACAGGTGGAGCTTGACGCCCAGATGGAGCAAGTCCTCGTAGTAGGCCCGGGAAGCCGCGCCGACGAGGACCTGGTCGCAACGACGCGGCAAGATGATCTCCACTTCGACGCCGCGAAGCACGGCGACTTCGAGTGCCTGAAGAAACGCCTCGTCCGGAACGAAATAGGGTGAGGTGATGATCACGTGACGTCGGGCGGCGTGCAGCGCGGCGACCACCATCCGCTGGTAGTTTTCGGTCGGGTAGTCCGGCCCGCTCGGCAAGGTCTGCGCGGCGATTGCCCCGAGCATCGGCGGATCGGGAAACACGTCTTCACTGACCAGCATTTCGTCGGTCTCGAAATACCAGTCGCCCACGAACACCGCCTGGAGCTCGAGCACCACCGGGCCGGTCAGGCGCACCGACATGTCGTGCCACGCCATATCCTTATGGCCGTAGTCCGCGTTCACGATGTTTTGCGAGCCGGTGTAGCCCAACTGGCCGTCGATCACCGCCAGCTTGCGGTGGTTGCGCAGATCGAGCCGGGCAAAACGACGGCGGAACAAGTTGACCGGCAGCGCCGCGTGCAGGTCGACTCCCTGCTCGATCATGCGAGGAGCAAGCGTCCTGAGCATCGGCCGCGAGCCGACCGCGTCGACCAGCACCCGGCACTTCACGCCGCGCGCCACGGCGCGCGCCAAGGCATCGGCGACTTTCCTTCCCGTTTCGTCATCGGCGAAGATGTAGTAGAGCAAGTGGACATGACGCTCTGCCGCGTCGATATCGGCCACCAGTAGGTCGATCACTTCCTCCGTCTCGGTCATCAAGCGGGCTTCATTGCCGCCGACGATCGGCATGTAGCCGAGCCGCTCGGCCAGCGTAACGAACGGCATTTGATCGGCCGGCAATTCGGGGTGGACCACCGCCGGATGGCCCTCCAGTCGACGGCTGATCTCGCTCAGTTCGTCTAGAAGACGCGCGTGGCGCCCGGCGCGTCGACGGGGCAACCGGTTCTCGCCGATCAGCCAATAAAGCACGAGTCCCGGAAGGGGCAGAAAGAAGATGACCAGAAGCCACGCCATGGGCGAACCGCGTCGCCGGTTGGTCACGACGACCAACATGACGATGCGGATCACCCACTCCAACAGGTAGTTCAGCAGAGACCAGCTAAGCCAATCGTGCATTTCGTTCGACCACCGGAGAAGGGGGAAACCGCTACAATATAGCATTCCGACCAATTGCCGCCGAGAGAGCCGGGTTCGATTGGGGAGGAATTGGGGATGGGGCGGGTGCGTTCCCAGCCGAGTCAAAAATGGGTACACTAGGCACATGATTCTCATTGTCGACAATTACGATTCGTTCACTTACAACCTGGTGCAACGGTTGGGCGAGATCGATCCGCGGCTCGATATCCAGGTCTACCGGAACGACAAGATCAGCGTGGACGAAATCCAACGGCTCAAACCGTCCCGCTTGATCATTTCGCCCGGCCCGTGCACGCCGGACGAGGCAGGCATCTCGATGGAGTGTGCCAGGCGGCTCGCCGGCGAGCTTCCCATCCTGGGTGTCTGCCTGGGCCACCAGTCGATCGCCCAGGCCTTCGGGGCCAAGATCGTTCGCGCCGGCCGAATCATGCACGGCAAAACCGACATGATCCACCACGACGGCAAGGCTCTGTTCGAGGGCCTGGACAGTCCGCTGGAGGCCACACGCTACCATAGCCTGATCGTCGAGCCCGATACACTGCCCGACGAGTTCATTGTCAACGCCTGGTGCGAGGCGCCCAATGGGGATCGTGAGATCATGGGCATCCGCCATCGCGAGTATCCGTTGCAGGGCCTGCAGTTTCACCCGGAGAGTTTTCTGACACCCAGTGGATTCCAAATCCTGGAACGTTTTTTGGCCACCCCGGGCGTGGCGTAGCAGGGCATCGGGTGCCAATGTTTGACAGAGTAGCAAAGATCTATCGATCCACGTTCGGTCAAGCATTGTGCGGGGCGGTACTGCTCTGGGCGGCGTTGCCGCCGTTGGACTGCTGGCCGCTGGCGTGGATTGCGCCGATGTGGTGGGTCATGCTCGCGCGACGCCGTGAACTCGTCGGCCGTCGACCTTATCGGGCACTCTGGATCGTCGGCTTCCTTTTCTGGCTGGCTGCCTATCACTTCGTGCGATTTCCCCATCCGGCCACGAGCATCGGTTGGATCATCCTGGCCGGCTATCTGGGCTTCTATCTGCCTGTTTTCGTCGCCTTGGTCCGCGTGGCCGTCCATCGGTTGCACGTGCCCGTCATCCTGGCGGCTCCCGTGGTGTGGACGGGGCTGGAGTTGGCCCGGGCTCACCTGATCACCGGGATCACGATGGGCGCCCTGGGTCATACCCAATATCGATGGATCGAGCTGATCCAGGTGAGCGATCTGGCCGGCGGCTACGCGGTCTGTTTTGTGGTGATGTTCGTCGCGGCGTGTCTTGCGCGGATGCTGCCCTGCCAGGGGCGACCATGGTCGCTCTGGCCGCTCGTACCGGCCGTGGGGCTGCTGGCGGCCGTGTTGGTCTATGGCCACCAGCGGCTTGCCGAGTCGGTTACTCCTTCACCGACCCTCCGGGTCGCCTTGATCCAGGGCTCGATCAAGGCCGAATTCAAGAAGGATCCGGACAGGGCGGATGAGATCCAGCAACACTATGAATCGCTTTCACGTGAGGCCGTCTGGCGCTGGGACGACTTGGATCTGATGATTTGGCCCGAGACAATGGTCCGCGCGCCGCTGCTTGATGGTGATCCCACCAACGCCAGGCCGCCGATCCGGTGGCAGGGCTCACCGGAAGAGTTTCGCGCCAAGTTGTCCTGGGCAATCGACGAAAGTCGAGCCTACCTAGTCGATCTCTCGAGGCGAATGGGGATTCCCATGCTCCTGGGCGTCGAAGCCGAATACTACGATCAAGATGGAGAAAAACATTACAACTCGGCCGTCCTGGTCACGCCCGACCGAGCGCTATCCGATCGATATGACAAGATGCATTGTGTCCTGTTCGGCGAATTCATTCCGCTTGTGGATCGGTTTCCCTGGCTTCAAGACCTGTCGCCCGTTCCGGTGAGTCTCACGGCGGGAGCCTCGCCGGTGGCCTTCGAGGTCGGTGGCGTCCGCCTGGCGCCGAACATCTGCTACGAGACCGTCTTGCCGCACGTGATTCGACGCCAGGTGCTCCGTTTGCGCGCCGAGGGCCGGGAGCCCGACGTGCTGGTCAACCTGACCAACGACGGCTGGTTCCGCGGCTCCAGCGAACTGGACATGCACCTGGTGTGTTCCGTGTTTCGGGCGGTCGAGTGTCGCAAGCCGGTCCTGATCGCGGCCAATACCGGTTTCTCGGCCTGGATCGACGCCGAGGGGCGCATCCGCAAACAAGGGCCGCGATGCAAAACCGATCTGTTGCTGGCCACCGTCGGACCGGACCGACGCACGAGTCGGTACCTTGGCTACGGGGACATTCCAGCGGGCATCTGCCTGTTGGGCTGTTTGGGATTGGCCGCGGCCGGGTTGTGGCGGGGACTGTCCCGATTTTCGCGGCGCGGTAAGCACTGATTACCGCAACCGCATGTTGGCCGCGAAAATGGGACTGTCCCCCTCAGCATGGCGGAAGGGGTTGGAAGGGGACAGGTCCGATTTGTGCGAAGCACCCTTCGGGCCGCTCCGCGGCAAATCGGACCTGTCCCCTTGGGCTGCCCGAGTCATGACGGTCGTTTCAGAAGCAGGGTTTGGACGGCTCTACGCGGTTATGATTCTTCCGCCTCAGCCAGACCCGCCGACTTCATTACGGTAAGTCTTTTTGCTGTAAGGACTAAAATTGCAGGGCCATCTTCCCTCGCCGCCGCCAGGTCGCTGTGGCCGTGGATCGGCAGATTCCCTGGACCGTCCAAAGTGCCGGGTTCTTGGTATTCTGATTGACATGCGAAATTGGGCGAAGTTATACTGATGGAACAGTCTTCGCCGGCTGTAAGTCTGTGGTGGCGATGATTTTCGGCAGCCCCAGCCAGACGCAGCTCCCAGGAGTCGCAGCGACGCGCCTCGGCGGCCCTCCAGCGATGAACCGCCGAGCCGGTCCCCCTATCGAGTGGATAAAGGAGAGGCACCTCCATGAACTTCGTCGGCAAAATCCTGACGGTCTTGATTTGCGTGATGAGTCTCGTCTTCATGACGATCGCCATGATGGTCTACGCAACGCACACCAATTGGCGCGACGTCGTGATGCGTCCCGAGCCAAAAGCCGGTCAACCGAAGGGACTCTGGCACCAACTCGAGGAAAAAGACGCCGAGTTGAAGAACCTCCATCGTCAATTCAAGAACGCCAAAGACGAGTTGGAGCGAGAGAGAATCACCAAGCAAGACCAGCTATCCAAGCTGGAGACCGCAATCAACGAATACCGCAACCAGCAGACCAGACTTGAGAATCAGGTCCAGAAACTGAAAACGAGCGAGGGCAAGGCGGTCGCCGCAATGAATCAGACGCAGGAGACGCTGAAAAAGCTGCGAGGCGAAATAACAACACTCCGTGAGCAAAACCGCCGGGCTCAGCAGGAGCGCGACGACAGCTTCGAAAAGAGCGTCGCGCTGGCCGACCAGGTGCATCAAAGGGAAGTCGAAATCAAGCGGCTGGAGTCGGCGGCCCGGAGTCTGGGCATCGACGTTGCCCGGATGCGAGACCTCCTGCGAGCATTCGACATTAATCCGGACCAGGATCCGGCCCGCGTGTTGCCTCGTGTTTCCGGCCGAGTACTGGCCGTGGTCGGAAAGGGGTCGGTGGAGCTTTCAATCGGCGGCGACGACGGCCTGAAAAAGGGACACCAGTTGCAGGTCTTTCGCATCGGCGGCGGACAGAAGCGATACCTGGGCCGGATCGAAGTCATGGACACCGCTCCCGACAGGGCCGTCTGTACGATCATCCCCAAGTATCGCACGGGCGCGATCCGCGTGGGCGACAGCGTGACCTCCAAGTTCGATTGAGGACTTCATGGCCGGACCCTATCGTACACCTCGCGTGGACATCTTCACGACGCTGTTGACCATCGCGCTGGTCGCCGTGATCGTGGCCACGCTCTTTGCCTATCTGGAAACGTCCGACTACAAAGATAACAAGTACAAAGGCGCGCCGAACGTGCCGACTTTGGTCTATGCAGATCGGAGCGACCTCGCCCCCAGCCAGATTGCTTTCGACGAACTTCGTCCGGCAAGGCAATCGATCATCACGACCTGGTCGTTTTAGGATCGACCGACGGATTCACGGGAAGAACCAACTTCAGACTGCTGAATACCTCGGCAGTACCACTCTTTTTTTTGTGGCACGGATGCGTAATCGATTGTTCGGCTATCTTCGCTCGGACATGGCGGTTGATCTGGGAACCGCCAACACGCTGATTGGTCGCGTCGGCGAGGGGCTCGTGTTGGAGGAACCCTCCGTGGTGGCCGTCTCGCGCGACGCGGGACGCATTCTCTCCGGCGGTTGTGCCGTCGGACAGCTGGCGCGACAAATGCTCGGTCGCACTCCCGATTCGATCTCCGTCGTGCGACCCTTGCGCGATGGCGTGATCACGGATTTCGGGCAGTGCGAGGCCATGCTGCGCTATTTCCTCCGCAAAGCCCAGCCGAGCGGACCTCGTCGAAAGCCTCGCGTGCTGGTGACCGTGCCCGGATGCATTACGCCGGTCGAGAAACGGGCCGTCTTCAACAGTGTCCATCGTGCCGGTGCGCGCCAGGTGCTCCTGCTTCCCGAAAGCAAGGCGGCGGCCATCGGCGTCGGCTTGCCGATAGCCGAGCCCGTGGCCAGCATGGTCTGCGACGTCGGCGGCGGGACGACCGAGGCGGCCGTTTTCAGCCTGGGGGACGTGGTCTCGGGCCGCTCGATCCGCACCGGCGGCGACAAGATGGACCAAGCCATCGTCGATTACCTCCGGCGCCGCCATAGCCTGCGGGTCGGTCTGGGCGTGGCCGAACAGTTGCGCATCGACATCGGCAGCGCCGCGGTGTTGGAAAGCGAAATGGCCCAAGAGGTGCGAGGCGTGGACGTCGTCGGCTCCCTGCCGCGCAGCGCCAACGTCACCAGCGAGGAAGTCCGCCACGCCTTGGCCGAACCGCTGGAGACCATTTTGGAGGCGATCAAAGCAACGCTCGACGGGTGCAGTCCCGAGTTGGCCGCCGACCTGGTCGACCGGGGGATGGTCCTTTGCGGTGGCGGGGCACTATTGCGCGGCTTGGATCGATATCTGGCCGAGCAGACCGGCCTGCCGGTCCGCGTCACCACCGAGCCGCTGGCGGCCGTGCTCACCGGCGCGCTGGTCTGCCTGGAAAACCTCGGCCGGTGGCGAACGACGCTCGAATCGAGCGACGACGACGTCGGCTGATTCACGGGAGTGATCCATGAGTTATTCTGTGTCAACTCCGGCCTTCGCCCAGCGACGCTCGTCGACCGGTTGCTTCGTGGTCGTGCTGATCGTGATCGCGATGGGCCTGTTTCTCTGGCGAGGCAGTCCCCCGGCCGATCAGGGCGCGGGAGAGAAGCTCCCGGCGCTCGATCTGGTCCCGCTCACCGGCCCGAGCCGCCCGGTCACGTTGGACGATCTGAAGGGCAAGGTCGCGTTGGTCACCTTCTTCGCCACCCGGTGTGGGCCGTGCCGAGCCGAACTGCCACACCTGGATGATCTCTACGACGAGTTCGCCCGCACTGGCGACTTCGTCGTGCTGCCCGTGTCTTCTGGTGGGGAGGATTTCGGCGCACTCCGGGCGGACACCAAGAATTTGCTCTCGCGCTTGCGTCTCGACTTGCCCACCTATGCCGATCCCACAGGCACCACGCGACGCGCCTTTCGACAGGTGGCCGGCTGGAGAGGAGCAGTCCCAACCACCTTCATCCTGGATCGCCAAGGCGTGATCCGGAAGTCTTGGGCCGGGGCAGGCTGGGACAACGAGATGCGCGCGACGATCAAGCGCCTGCTCGATGAGTAAACGCGGCCGGTGCCACGGCTGGACTTCGACGGGCTCGGTCGAGTCGCTCGTCCCAGGGTGTCCTGGAATTCGCATTCTGGGTGGCACCGATGATTTTCCGCCCGTGACGTCATAACTCCACGGGGCTTCTTCGGAAAATCGTC
>CAZWWC010000171.1:0-8848 GCA_964637625.1 uncultured Planctomycetaceae bacterium | reverse complement strand
TCGCTGCGCTCAGAATGACAACAATCAGAGCACCGGTTTTGAAATGTCCTCTACTTATGCAAACCTCCATAGTACCAGACCGCTTGGACAACAAGAGGGTCAACCATGAACAGGCGCGAACTTCTGAAGCTCTCGGCGGGCGCTGCCGTCTCCTTGGTCGGTTTGAGCAACTGCCGCACCGGACAGTCAGCTTCGACCGACGAGAACCCGTTGCGTGGCAATCGAGAAGGGAAATCCCCCGGCCGCTCGCTTGCCGAGTTGCGGGACCAGTACCGCTACGACCTGTTCGACGACTTCCTGCCCTTCATCGACAAGCACGTCATCGACCACGAGTTGGGCGGTTTCATGTGCAATGCCGACCGGGACGGCACGCTGTTGAACACAACGAAGAACAGTTGGTATATCGGACGCGGCATCTGGGTTTACTCATTCTTGTACAGCGAGTTGACGCACGAGAAGAAGCACCTCGAGGTGGCCCGCAAGGCGACCGAATTCATCCTCCGCGATCCGCCCAAGGGAAACGACCTTTGGCCTGCCGAGTATACCAAGGAGGGTCGTCCCATCACGGCCAAAGGACAGTACATCGGCGGGAGATTCCATCCGGTCAGCAAGCAGGTCTACGGCGATTTGTTCATTGCCAACGGCCTGGCCGAGTACGCCCGGGCGAGCGGCGAAGGACGCTATTGGCAGATGGCCAAAGGGATCATGCAGAAGTGCATCCGGATCTACGATCGGCCCGACTACGCGCCGACCGCGCCGCAGGTCTACCTGGGCGGCGAGGGCAGCCAGATGCCGGGCGTCCGATTGCTCGGGGTCTGGATGTTGCTTCTGAGACTCGGCTCGCAGATGCTCATGCAGCGACCGGACGTGGATATTCAAGGAGTGGTAGACCGCTGTCTCAATGCGATCTTCAAACGTCACTACAACGCCGACTACGACTTGATCAATGAAGTGCTCAACCACGACATGTCCCGCCCGGACAACGAGTACCGCGACCTGGTCTACACGGGCCACGGCATCGAGACGATGTGGATGGTCTTGTACGAGGCGCGCCGGCGCGAAGATCCAAAGCTGTTCGACAAAGCCGCCCGACTGCTCCGGCGCCACCTGGAGGTGGCCTGGGACGACGTCTACGGCGGATTGTTCCGAGGTGTCAAGAATGTAGACCGCAACACGTGGATCTTGGACAAGGCGCTCTGGGTCCAGGAAGAAGCGCTGATCGGCACGCTGGCGGTCATCGAGCACGCTGGCGCGGCCTGGGCCAAGGAGTGGTTTTCCAAGATCTACACCTTCGTTCAGGACAAGTATCCGTTGAAGAAACACGGCTACGCGCTGTGGGACTTCTGGCCCGACCGCAAAGTCACTTTCGTCAAACATTATTCCCGCATCGGCAACTTCCATCATCCCCGCCACCTCATGCTCAACCTGCTGGCGATCCAGCGCATGATCGCACGGGGTGGCAAGACTTCCGGCATTCCCCCGATAAGAAATCCCCTGCCGTAGAAAGCCGTGACAACGGGTGCCTGGGCCATGGCGCAGCGGTGGCCCAGACCTGAGAAACCGGGCCTTCGCGGCGATTAGGCCCGGGCACCCAACTCGTGGCTTGACGCGTTCTACCGAGAGATGTTCCTGACACGCTTGCCTTTACAGGGAGACCGTGGTATGCCGCCCCGAAGATGTTTCATTCTGATGGTTGTCTTGTTGGTTGAGTTCGTCCTTACGGCTCCGCTGGCCGGAGCGAATCCGCCAACGGTAGATCGTCGCAAAGACGCCGACTATCTGAAGCACCAGATCAAGCACATTTCCGACGCGGATCTATTCAAGGCGATGGACTTGGACCGCCCGGGATTGGAGGCCGTGAAAGCCGCGGTCGAGGCCCGCGACTACAGGGCAGCCTACCGCGCTTGGGCCGCCTATTGGGGTGCGAAGGACAAGGTCACCTTAATCGAACATGAGCGGGGGCTGCGGCCGATTGCCGAAGCGGCGGCCGCATTGCGGGCCGATCCGGCCCTGGTGGCCCAATCCCGGCGCGACGCGGAGCCCCTGATGCGCCACGAACTGCGTGGTTGGGCCGGCGTGATGCACCGGCACGGCCCGATCGTCGATTTCAACGTCGACTACGGCCGCTCGGGTAAGTACGGTTTTCACTACTGGGGCTGGTCGATACCGCTCTTGACCGCGTATCATGCCACGGGGGAAGCGAAATACTTGGCCAAGTTCGACGAGTTGTTCCACCAGTGGTATGAGCAACGCGACAAGGTGCGGGGAGCAATCGAGCAGTGGGACGTGATCTGGTATGAATTGGGGCTCGGGCTACGCAACCGGATATTCCTCCACTATTACACCTGCCCGATGACGGATCGTCCAATGGTAACACACCAACGGATGCTCAAGACGCTGCTCGGCGCCGCTCGCTGGCTCTACGAGCTCGAGCGGCTCGGCTACCGAGATGGTAACTGGCAGGTCAGCGGCGCCTACGGTCTGGCGGACATCGCGGCGCGGTTGCCCGAGTTCCGCGAGTCGTCTTCGTGGGTGAAGGTTGCCGTCGAGCGGCTTGCGGACCACGTCGAGCACGACTTCTTCGACGACGGCTGCCATTCGGAGCGAGCACCATCGAGCTACATGGTCGGCGTCTACCTCAGTTTGCGCAACCTGGCGACCTTGCTTCGGGCCGCCGGGATCGACAGCGAGCAGACCCGGGGATTCGGCGCGCGGCTGGAGAAGGTGCTCGAGTGGTGGATGCTGGCAGCCAATCCACAGGGCGGGCTGCCGGCGCTGAACGACGGCTCCGGATGCCGGATACCCGTCGCCGACCTCCGTGACGGAGCGAAGCTCTACGGGCGGCCCGATTTCCTCTACGTGGCCGATCGCCTGGGAAGCGGCTTGTCGAAAAGCAAGGGAAAACGGCCAAACGTCACTTCCGTCCATCTGAAACCGTCCGGCGTGGCCGTGATGCGCAGCGGTTGGCGGCCCACGGACAGCTACCTGTTCCTCGATTACGGTGCGGAACACCTCTGGCACACCCATCGGGCGACGCTCGATTTCGAGCTGTTCGGCCATGGTGTGCCGCTGGCACTGGACGCGGGCATCGGCCTCGGCTACGACGATCCGCTGCATAAACGCTGGTACACCAAGGCCCGGGCGCACAACATGCTCGTCGTCGACGAGGCCGACGTCAGCAAGAAAGCAGCCCGAGGACGCGACGTCCTGTGGCACAGCGACGCGCGGCTGGACGTGTTTGCCGCGACGCACGAGGGCTACCTGAAGTCGCACGGGCTCGTGCATCGTCGTGCCGTCGTGTTTCTCAAGCCGGACGTGTTCGTGGTTTTCGACTCCTGCACGGCCGATCGCGACGGACAGATACTCAGTTGGTACTTTCACTCCCCGACCGATCTTGTGGTCGGCAAGAAGGGTCGCGTGGCCAGCGCGGCCGGCCCGGGGGTGCTGCTTGTGGAGGCGTGGCCCGACGAACTCACCGACGTGCGCCAGGGCGAAGGCATGTGCTCCATGTCGATCTTCGGCGAGCCCCGAGAGATCGACTGGATCGCTTATGATAAGATTGGCCGCAACGGTGCCGACAACCGGTTCGCGGTGCTGATGATGCCGTTTGCCGACGCGCCGCCGGACGTGAATTTCACACCGGAGCCCAGCCCGCCCGGGACGACCGTGTTGCGGCTTCGCCGCGGTAAAACCAGCGATCTTCTCGTCTTGGGAAACGGCCGGCCCCTTACGCTGCTGGACAATCGGCTCGTTACCGACGGCGCTTTCGCCTGGGTTCATCAGGACGAAAAAGGCCGGCGACGCGGTGTGCTTGTTGAAGGCAAAGAACTAACGTGGGATGGACGGTCGCTGCCTTCCTGGGATCGGTGAACGATGGGTAGAGGACATTTCAAGACCAACGGTCTGATTGTTGTCATTCTGAGCGAAGCGAAGAATCTCAGCTCGTGCGGGGGGAGAGATCCTTCGCTTCGCTCAGGATGACCGTTCTGAAATGCCCTCTGGACAAAATCGACTCCACGTATGTACAACGAAACTCTGGCAGGTTTCTGAAGGAGACAAGACATGCGATTTTCGAAAATGAGTCACTGCGGGCTACGGCTCGTTTTCGCGCTAGTGGTCGGCACGACCATGATGGTCGGCTGCGTGCCGTCGGTCATGGCCAAGGACGCGAAACAGACTGCATTCCGGCGCGTTTTCGGGGAGGCGGCCAGGCTCGATCCGGTGATGGTGGCCAAGGTCAAGAAGCTCGGCCGGGGCAAACGACTCATGGTCGATCGCGACGGTGACGGCCGCAAGGACGAAGTCTGGTTCATGGATACGGCCCGGCGCCATACGGTCAAACCACTGCTGGTCCGCGTGGTTGACGAAGACGGTGATCTCGAGCAGCTCGGCCGGCCGGATTTGGACAGCGATCTGTACATCGCCGACTACGGCGCCGACGGAACGGTCGATTCGGTCGTCGATTACCAGGACAACGACGGCGACGGCGACGTGGACGAAATGGGCATCTACTACTGGCAGGGCAAGCCTCGAAAAGGCGTTTTGCGAGTGTGGTGGAACCGCGACGACGGCGACGACAACCTGCTGCTCTATGACGTCAATTACAACTACAATCAGCGGCTCTGCCAGTATCGATGCCACCTGAGCGGTGAGGAGACGGTCGTCAGCCTCCACCTGCCGGCCGATTCGGATCGCTGGATCAGCTTCTTCGAGAATCCTTTCGTCTTCTACGACCCCGACGGCGACCGCTGCAGCGAAGTCGTGGTGCGTTTCACGGGCACGAACAACCGCGTGGAGACGCTGCGATACAGCTTCGACGCGGACGACGACGCCCATGGGCGCTGGGTCCACGACTACGATTTTTCGGTCAGCGCCTGGGCCGAGGGATTGAATCTCCGGATGAAAAGCCCGACGGGCCACTCGAAGCTGAAATTCGACGACCAACTCGGCTTCACGACGAAACTCCGCGGGATTTCTACGACGAATATTCTGCGACACGACGCGGCGCAGCAGTTTGCCCGAGAGGCGCGCTGGGCCAGAGCATGCCTCACGTGGGACGAGATGAACGCCAACACCGACGAGAACGTCCGGCGCGATCCGGCGCGACGATGGGAAGGCGTGCTTGCGAAGGGCTCCAACAGCTTTCCGCAGATCGGCGGCCCGCCTTGCAGCCGGCTGAACAAACGTTACGAAATCATGCGCCCGGCACGTCCCTTGCGGCTCTACTACGATCCGACCGATCGGCGGCTCCACCTGTTGGGCGCCGGTGCGGCCGAAGGTTGGCTCGGGGTGGACTACGACCTGGACGGCAAAATCGACGCCAAATACACCTACGTCGACGAGAATGGCGACGGCATCTTCGACCGGCGGCAGATCGACCTGGACGCCGACGGCACACCGGAGTTCAACTGGAAGATGAGGGGCACGGGGGCTCGGCAGGTGAACCTGGAGTACCAATCGCTCTCGACGTTCTACAAGCAGGTGTTGGCCGAGACGCTGGAGGAGAGTCAGTGTTTCATCGACGCCGCCAAAGCGGCATTGGGTGATCGGGTTGTTGAACCGGACCCGGTCGAAACGTTTTTCCTCACGAAGCTCGAATCGTGGTATCCGCTCGAGGGCTTGGGCCGGCGAATGCGAAGCACGCCGGCCGGTGCGCGCTACTACGTGGACCTCGTGCGGGATCGGCTGTTTGGGAAACTGAAAGAGCGGCTGGGCAAGCACCCGGCGTGGCCGAAGGTCGAGTCGGCCTACGCGGCCGGCGACTATGCCAAGGCGGCCGAATTGGTGCTGGCCCGGCTGGCCCCCGGCGCGAAAGTGGCTCCCGCGGCTCGCTTCCGGTCGTTTACACGGTGGATTCCCGTCTCGATCGACAACACCGGCGGACCATGGCGGGACCACTGGCCGGTTACACTGACGGTGAAGGACCTCCGAGCGGTGGCCGACGATTTCAACCCGGACAACTGTGCCGTGGTTGCGCCCGACCGCTGGCTCGACTGGCGGGAGATTCCGCACCAACTCGACGAGATCGACCCGGCGGCCGGCCGCCAACTCAGCTTCCTGGCCCGCGTGTTACCCGATAGCCGCGCAACCTGGTACGTCTACTACTCGCCCGAGGGCAAGCGCAAAGCGTCCTTTCCCCGAAAGACGGGCACGGACGTCGACTGGGATCCGACCAAGGTGAACATCGGTTGGGAGTCGACCGTCGGGGCCTATCGAATCTACGACGGTCACATGGATTTCTTCGGCAAGCACACCTATGCCCACAGCCGGAAGGTGGAGTGGCTGATCTATCCGATCAAGTTCAACAAGAATGAGAATTACCACAACGAGATGCCCTGGGGCATCGACGCGCTGCACGTCAACGACACGCCGGGGCTCGGCGGGCTGGCGCTGGTCGTCGACGGCAAAGTGCATCCCGTGCGAAACCCGGGCTGCAAGGGACACATTAAGTTCAACAAGCGGATGCTCACCTCGGGACCCGTCCGCGCAGCGGTGGAAGTGACGGCGCGGAACGTCGTGCCGGCAATGCCGGATCTCTCCGTTCGGATGTTGTTTGTCATTTATGCCGAGCACCAGGAGAGCGAAGTCCGCGCCAAGGTCACCGGCGGGCCGCCGTCGATGCTCTTGGCGCCGGGGCTGACCAGACTGCCCCGAGAAGAGGCATTTGTCGACAGGTCGCTCGGCTGCGTGGGCTCCTGGGGATGGCAGGAGGACAAGATCGGCGAGATAGGCATGGGCGTCATGGTTCCTCCGGATAGGCTCAAGGACGTGGTCGACCTGGCCGATCAGCGGCGGTTCCACTGCACCGGCGCCGACGGAGCGCTTCGCTACTGGATCATCGGCGACTGGCGCCGCGGCCGTCGGTTCCCCGTGGGACGCACGATTGCGAATTGGCAGGCCGAGCTGAAGGAACTGGCGGCCGGTTTGCACAGCCAGCCGAAGATCAGCGTCGGGTCGCCCGAGCAGTTGCCGTAGCTGGATGGCCGAGTTTTGGGGTGGCACGCCCTGAGCGCAGCGAAGGGCGTGGTTGCTCGAAAGACCACGCCCTTCGCTGCGCTCAGGGCGTGCCACCCTTGTCGCTTTCAGCGATCGCCGGGTTCCTTCCGAGACGGTTCGCTCAGGTCCTTGGTCATCTGAAGGATCTCGCGACCGCCGTGGTAGCCCACGTACAACAACAGCACCGCGTACCAGGCGATCGACCCGAAGATCATGGCGGTCCAGAACCACTGGAACAGGGTGTCGAGTAGCGTCACGGTATCTCCTCGGGGTTTATGCCTTGTGTTTTCCGACCGGGCCACTGTAACCGCGGCCGAGTGCTCTGGCCAGATACGACCCGATGACCAAGCCGCCGAAGGCCATGATGAAGGCGGCCAGGCCGGCCCACTCGGCGGGGATTTGAGACTCCTTGGGCACAACGGCGTTGACCACCAGAAACGTGATCGGACCCACCGCACCAAGGACGATGGCCGCCAGGGCTCCCCAACTGTTGGCCGCGCGCCAGTAGAGCGCGCCGACCAGAAGCGCAAACAAGCTGGCCAGGTAGATGTTGCCCGTCACCGCAAGGTAATCCCACGCCGAGCCCGGCAGCTCGTACCACAGGCCGTAGATCACCAAAAAAATGCCGATCGCCACGACCAGGAGTCGCACCGTCAGCAGCTTTCCCTTGGATGATAATGGTCGCGGAAGACATGGGCTGATCAGGTCGTTGTAGATCACGGTGGCCCAGGTCAACAGGTATCCGCTGTCGGTCGACATTTCGGCGGCCAGCATGGCGGCCAGGACGATGCCGATGAGTCCCGTGGGAACGACGTGTCTCAGGTAGGCCGGCATGGCCGTCAGGCTATCGAGCTCACTGCCCAGCCCACCGTGGCTGGCGAAGTAAAGAAACGCCGCGGCGCCCCAGAGTCCCGGCAGTGCGAAGCGCCCGACGAAGTAGAACGACGTCCGCCGATAGACCTTCTTGGCCGTCGTGGCATCCTTGGCGCTGAGCACGCGTGCAATCGTCGTTTGCCACGTGGTCATCACGGCCACCCAGAGCATGGCCTGCCACACGACCCACCAGACTCCGTGGCTCTCGAAGGGGTTGAAGGGGTGCTTCATCGTGACCGCTTTGCCGGGCTCGCCGGCCGCGGGGCTCGCTTGAACCAGCTCGGTCCCAGACTCGAAGGCATTCCAGACTCCGGAAATGAATTCCGTCCAGCCCGTGTTCCACAAGACCAAGACAGAAGTGATCACGAGTCCCAGTCCCATGACCAGAAACTGGAGATAGTCGGTGATCAGGACCGAGAGCATACCTCCCAACGCCGTGTAGACGAGCACGATACACAACAGGCCGGTCATCATGAGTTCGAGACATCGCACCTCGACGCCGCCGATGGTGTACGTGGCCGGTAGCCCGGTGACGTGAACGAGGAAGTCGCCGCCCAACCGAAGGAAGATGCCCATGTTTAGCACGCCGCCGAGGATCACGACCAGCCCGGCCAGCCAGCGGACACGCGTGCCAAACCGCTTCTCAAAGAGCTCCGGGATGGTGATCACGCCGGCGTTGCGAAGCGGCACGATGACGAAGCCGGTCAACCCGACCAGGAGCATCGCCAGGAAGCCGAGCACCCCCGGGATAGCGCCGGCCGGACCGTGCTCGAAGCCGGCCTGGGCCGTGTACATGACGGTAACGATACCCAGTTCCGTGGCCGCCAGGGAGGCCACGCCGAGGTTGATGTCCATCTCGCGCCCGGCCACGGCGAAGTCCTCGACGCTCCGCACGTAGCGCTTCATCCACACGCCCGCGATGATGCACCCGGTCAAGTAGACGGCGATGATCAGCCAGTCGATCGGCGCAAGCGGCATG